>NZ_CP064955.1:0-314633 GCF_011038645.2 Corynebacterium qintianiae
GGCAAAGACACATGTCCAAAAAGAGTTATCCACAGGAGGGAACTTGGCCAATGTTTGGACACGCGCCGGAAGGAACGGGTAACAATGATTTATCACTTCAACAAAATCACAGCTTTACACAGAGGCCCCGCGGCACTGTGGATAAGTCTTAATAGCCAGTTGAGACTTTGCTACCGGGTTTCCTGTAATGCCAGTTCACAGGCTGTTTCTGCTGGGTCTGGGTTTTCCACAGGCGCCGGGCGTGGCTGTGGACAGAACCCCACCGCGGGACTGTCCACAGCTGTGGATAAAGTTGTGGAACACAAGGTAGAAGCCGCCGACGGGCGCTGAGCTCGTGTGAATTACACACGGAGGAAGTCCGACAGCGGCATCATCGACGGCAGCAAGGAATTCGGGCACTCGTGGCAGAACAACAACTCGGGGCACTCTGGAGCGACATCGTTTCGGAGTTGCTGAACCTCTCGGAACGCCCCAACTCCAACATTCCGACGCTCACGCACCAGGAACGCGCATACCTGCAGCTGGTCACCCCGGTCATGCTTGTCGACGGCTACGTCATCCTCGCCGCTCCCCACGCCGCTGCCAAGACCGTGATCGAAGAGTCCCTAGGCACCCACATCACAGCATTGCTGTCGCGCAAACTCGGCACAGCGTGCACCTTGGCGGTGTCCATCCAGCAGCCCGAGCCCCCCGCCGAACCTGCCCGGCATCCGGGGCCGGCGTCGCGGGAGCCGGAACGCACCTCCGTCCCAGATTGGTTCTCCACCACCAGCAGCGCACCGGCGTTCACCGAAAACCCGATGCAGGGGCGGGCAGGCGAGCAAATCCCCATGGGTCTTGACGAGCTAGCGCGACTGCATTCCCGCCAGCTGACGGAGAAAGATGCGGCGGCAGGGGGGCGTCGACAAGCGAGCGCCCACCCGACAGTGCCGCAGAGGCTTCCGCGGGAGACTCCCGCCCACAACCCGGACCGCGAAGCGAGCCTGAACCCGAAGTACACCTTCGAAAACTTCGTCATCGGATCGTCGAACCGCTTCGCCAACGGAGCCGCCGTCGCGGTGGCCGAGAACCCCGCACGCGCCTACAACCCTCTGTTTATCTGGGGCGGTTCCGGCCTGGGCAAAACGCACCTGCTCCACGCCGCCGGCAACTACGCCAAACTGCTGCAGCCGAACCTGCGGATCAGCTACGTTTCCTCGGAGGAGTTCACCAACGACTACATCAACTCCGTGCGCGACGACCGGCAGGAGAGCTTCAAGCGCCGCTACCGCAACCTGGACATCCTGATGGTGGATGACATCCAGTTCCTCGAGGGCAAGGAAGGTACCCAGGAGGAGTTCTTCCACACGTTCAACGCCCTGCACCAGCAGAACAAACAGATCATCCTGTCCTCCGACCGCCCCCCGCGGCAGCTGACCACGCTGGAGGACAGGCTCCGCACCCGCTTCGAGGGCGGGTTGATCACGGACGTCCAGCCGCCGGATCTGGAGACCCGCATCGCAATTCTCATGAAGAAGGCCGCCGCGGATGGCACGCATGTAGATCACGCGGTGTTGGAATTGATCGCCTCGCAGTTCGAGTCGTCGATCCGCGAGCTCGAAGGCGCCCTGATCAGGGTGTCCGCGTACTCCTCACTGATCAACGAGCCGATCACGCTCGAGGTCGCCCAGGTGGCGCTGCGCGACATCCTGCCCAACGGCGGCGAGATGAACATCAGTGCGGCCGCGATCAAGGACGCCGCCGCCGAATATTTCGGTGTCTCGCTCGAGCAGCTGACCGGAGCCGGTAAAACCAGGCAGGTGGCCCATGCACGGCAGCTAGCGATGTACTTGTGCCGCGAACTGACAGACCTTTCTCTGCCTAAAATCGGTGACGAGTTCGGAGGCAAGGACCACACGACAGTGATGTACGCCGACCGCAAGATCCGCAAGGAGATGACCGAGAACCGCGGGACTTACGACGAAATCCAGGAGCTGACCCAGATGATCAAGAATCGGGCCAGATCTCGGTAAAACCACTTTCACCCCGGCTTTTCGGCCGGGGTTTTGTTGTCCACAGACTTACTCACAGATGTGTAATTACACCGATGAAATTAGGTGATCTCCGACACATGTGGCTCACGTCACTGATTTGACATGGTGTGGATAAGGCCGAAAGAGTTGTGAAGTCCCAGTGAGTAAAGGTCCCCTAGGTGTGGATGAAATTTCTCCGCGGAAAGTTGTCCACAGGTGCATCAATTTCTCCACACGTGCTCCACAGGGCTGGGCACACCCACATTTCCCGGTCCCACCACCGAGTTCACCGGGTCATCCACAGACTGCACAGGACTTACTGTTGTTACCAGCCATTTACTTTGTAATTCAGCTAAGAGAAAAGGGGTGTGTGAAAACCCGCGCCGCCCCGTCTCCGGTGTCCGCCCGCTGAATGACAAAGAAGAGCCGCCCGCCTAAGGTGGAGCGAAGTTACATGTAATTCGGGGGCGCCGCTTCGGGGAGCGCGCCTCCACCAGGCCGTCACCGGCCCTGACGCGCAAGGAGTGCTCCCATGGATGACAACTCGGTGGACAACCTCGCCGGCAACACCGGCAACAACGTGTCATTTCGCGTGCACAAGGATGACCTCTCCGACGCCGTCGCCTGGGTCGCACGAAGCTTGCCGACGAAGAACACGCAGCCGGTGCTCCGCGCCGTTGTCATCACGGTGGATGACACCGGTATCGAGTTCGCGGGATTCGACTACGAAGTCTCCTCGCGCGTGCGCATTGGTGCCGAAGTCAGCCAGCCGGGTCGGGTCGCCGTGGCCGGCAAGCTGATGGCCGACATCGTCGCGAACATGCCCGCCAAGCCCATGGAAGTCTCCACCGACGGCAGCACCATGCTGCTCCAGGGCGGCTCCGCCCGCTTCGAGCTGCCGCTGATGCCGCTGGATGATTACCCGCAGCTGCCCACCCTGCCAGAAGTCACCGGCCGCATCTCCCCGTCCGCATTCGTCGGCGCAGTCACTCAGGTCGCTTCCGCCGCTGGCCGCGACGACACTCTGCCCATGCTCACGGGCGTGCACATGGAAGTTTCCGGTAACGCCGTGCAGCTCACCGCAACCGACCGTTTCCGCCTTGCCATTCGCCGAATCCAATGGGAGCCGGTGGCCGGGGACGTCGAGGCGAAGCTGCTTGTACCGGCGAAGACCCTGCTGGACAACGCCCGCACCTTGGACACCCACATCGACGAGCCAGTCGAAATCGCCGTGGGCGCGGCAGGCAACGTCGGCGGCGATGGCCTTTTCGGACTCCACTCCGGTAACCGGGAGACCACCACCCGGATGCTGGATGCAGACTTCCCGAACATTCAGCCGCTGCTGCCCAAAACCCACACCTCGATGGCCAGCGTCGAGATCGCCCCGCTGCTCGAGGCGATCCGCCGCGTGAGCCTGGTGGCTGACCGCAACGCCCAGGTGCGGATGCACTTCCGGCAGGGAGAGGTGACCCTGTACGCTTCAGGCGCAGACTCCGGTGAGGCGAGTGAAAACGTCGAGGCAGCCTTCACGGGTGCGGACGAGCTGCTCATCGCCTTCAACTCCAGCTACCTCAAGGACGGTCTCGGCGTGATTCCGACTAACCGCGTCGTCTTCGGATTCACCGAGGCCTCCCGCCCCGCGATCATGATCCCGGAGCCGGAGGAGCTGCCCGAGGCCGAGGCTGACGGAACGTTCCCGACCCCGGCGACGGACTTCACCTACCTTCTCATGCCTGTGCGCCTGCCGGGTTAAACCCGTGTTCGTACGCGACCTCAACCTGCGGGATTTCCGCTCCTGGCCGGAACTCAGTCTAGAGCTGGAGCAGGGGGCGACCGTGTTTTCGGGCCGCAACGGGCACGGCAAGACCAACATCGTCGAGGCAGTACATTATACGAGCACTCTCGGCAGCCACCGCGTCTCCACCGATGCCCCGCTGATCCGGGCCGGAGAGCGCGACGCACGGGTCTCGCTCACCACGGTTAACGACGGCCGCGAGCTGACGACGCACCTGTTGATCAAGGCGAGCGGCGCGAACCAGGCGCAGATCAACCGCACGCGCCTCAAGTCCGCCCGCGAGGTGCTGGGCGTGCTGCGCACCGTCATGTTTTCTCCAGAGGACCTGCGGCTCGTCGCGGGTGAGCCGGCCGAGCGTCGGCGCTTCCTGGACGAGCTCGCTGCCTCCCGCGCGCCGCGCCTCGGCGGGGCGAAAGCCGACTACGACAAGGTGCTACGCCAGCGCAACGCACTGTTGCGCACCTCGGCCTACGACCTGCGGCGCGGTTACGACGACGACAACGGGGCGGGCGCCCTGGCCACCCTCGACGTGTGGGACTCCCAGCTCGCGCGCCACGGCGCCGAGCTTGTCGCGGGCCGCCTCGAGCTTCTCGACGCCCTCGCCCCGCACATCGCCGAGTCCTACGCGGCGGTCGCGCCCGAGTCGCGCCCGGCCTCAGCTCATTACACATCGACCGTCGATGACGCCGTGCGCACCCTGGCGGGTGAACCGAGTCGCGATCCCGCCGTCATCGAGGCCGCTATGCTCACGGAACTCGCGCGGCGCCGAAAGGAGGAGATCGATCGCGGCACAACGCTGGTGGGCCCACACCGCGACGACATGGTGCTCATGCTCGGTGAGACCCCGGCAAAGGGTTACGCCAGCCACGGAGAAACGTGGTCGTACGCCCTCGCCCTCCACCTTGCGGAGTACGCGCTGTTGTCCGCCGACGGATCCGATCCCGTCCTCATCTTGGATGACGTCTTCGCCGAGCTCGATGCGTTGCGGCGCCAGCGGCTCGTCGCGGTTGCGCAAGGCGCCGAGCAGGTGCTTATTACCGCTGCTGTGGGCGACGACCTGCCCAGCAACCTCTCTGACGCGGTCAGCGCTCGGTACGCGGTCGCGATGGCCGACGGGGTGTCGACGCTGGAGCGCGACCGTGGCTGACCTGGTAAGCGACACGTTCACGACTCTGCGCGCCACCGCGCGCCAGCGGGGCGGCCGCGTTCCGGACCTGAGGCGCCAAGGGACGTCGGTGATTCCGCGGCGGGCGAGCGTTGGTTCGCTGAGGGACGGCGTGGAGGGGGCGTCGATAAGCGTGCCGGGACTCAAACTCGACGGCGAAGAACGCGCGCGGTGGTCCGGCAGGGGGCGGCCGACGGGGCCCGACGGGCGCGCGCTGCGGGGCGGGTACCAGGTGAAGGGGTTCGGATCGCTCGTGCGCGCCGAAATCCGCAAACGCGACTGGACCGAGAACATGGCCTTCGGCTGGGTGATGGGCAACTGGGCGGGGCTCGTCGGTGAGAAGATCGCGCAGCACACCGAGGTGCAGATGATCAAAAACGGCGAGGTGTTCATCGCCTGCGACCAGACCGCGTGGGCCACCCAGCTCAAATACATGCAGGCCACGGTGCTTTCCGCGATCGCTGACAAGGTGGGTCCGGGGTTGGTCACGAAGCTGCACGTCTACCCTCCGAAAACCAAGAGCTGGCGCAAGGGGCCGCTGCACGTTAAGGGCCGCGGGCCGCGCGACACCTACGGGTAGAGGCCGAAATTCGGCCGTGAAACGCCCTCTCGCCGGATTGGCGGGTGCGGGCAATGTCCCCTACAGGGTGTAGGATTGGACGGGTTAAAACACCCTTAGCGCGACAGGAGACTCCCACATCGTGGCTACCAACGAACCGCATTACGATGCGTCATCGATCACCATTCTGGAGGGGCTCGAAGCTGTCCGCAAGCGCCCCGGAATGTACATCGGCTCCACCGGCGCCCGCGGCCTCCACCACTTAGTCTGGGAAGTTGTCGACAACTCCGTCGACGAAGCCATGGCGGGATACGCCGACCGCGTCGACGTCAGCCTGCTCGATGACGGCGGCATCCAGGTCGTTGACAACGGCCGCGGCATTCCCGTCGAGATGCACCCGTCCGGCGCCCCGACGGTCCAGGTCGTCATGACCCAGCTGCACGCGGGCGGCAAGTTCGACTCCGAGTCCTACGCCGTCTCCGGCGGCCTCCACGGTGTCGGCATTTCCGTGGTCAACGCACTGTCCACCCGCGTCGAGGCCGACATCAAGCGTGACGGTAAGCACTGGTACCAGAACTTCACCAACGCCGTGCCCGCGGAGCTGGAAGAGGGCGGCAACGCACGCGGCACCGGTACGACCATCCGCTTCTGGCCGGACGCGGAGATCTTTGAGACGGTGGAGTTCGACTACGACACCATCTCGCGCCGCCTGCAGGAGATGGCTTTTCTGAACAAGGGACTGACCATCACGCTCAAGGACGAGCGGGTCAGTGACGAGGAGCTCGAGCTCGAGGCGATTGCCGAGGAGGGTGACACCGCGGCTCTTGTGGAGGGCGACTCCTTCGACGACACCGTCGTCGCCGACTCCCCGGCCGACGACGCGGGATCCGAGGTTGCGCCCGCCGTGCAGAAGAAGCGCGAGAAGAAGGTCACCTACCACTACCCCAACGGTCTGGTGGACTACGTGGATCACCTCAACAAGTCCAAAACCTCGATCCACCCTTCCGTCATCGGGTTCGAGGCCAAGGGCAAGGACCACGAGGCCGAGGTGGCCATGCAGTGGAATAACGGCTTCAAAGAGTCCGTCCATACCTTCGCCAACACGATCAACACCCACGAGGGTGGCACCCATGAGGAAGGTTTCCGCGCGGCGCTGACCTCGCTGATGAACCGTTACGCGCGCGACCACAAGCTGCTGCGCGACAAGGAGCCCAACCTAACCGGCGACGACTGCCGCGAGGGTCTCTCAGCGATCGTGTCGGTGCGCGTCGGCGACCCGCAGTTCGAGGGCCAGACCAAAACCAAGCTCGGCAACACCGAGATCAAGGGCTTCGTGCAACGCGTCGTCAACGAGCACCTCTCCGACTGGTTCGACGCCAACCCAGCAGAGGCGAAGGTAATCATCAACAAGGCGGTCTCCTCCTCGCAGGCCCGCCAGGCGGCGCGAAAGGCGCGCGATCTGGTGCGCCGCAAGTCCGCCGGCGACATGGGCGGGTTGCCCGGCAAGCTCGCTGACTGTCGCTCCAAGGATCCGAAGGCCTCCGAGCTTTTCATCGTGGAGGGTGACTCCGCGGGAGGCTCCGCCAAGCAGGGCCGCGACTCCATGTACCAGGCGATCCTGCCCCTGCGCGGAAAGATCCTCAACGTGGAGAAGGCCCGCATGGACCGGGTGTTGAAGAACGCCGAGGTCCAGGCGATCATCACGGCGCTCGGCACCGGCATCCACGAGGAGTTTGACGTCTCGCGCCTGCGATACCACAAGATCGTGCTCATGGCCGACGCCGACGTCGACGGCCAGCACATCGCGACGCTGCTGCTCACCCTCCTGTTCCGTTTCATGCCGGAGCTCATCGAGCAGGGCCACGTTTACCTGGCCAACCCGCCGCTGTACAAGCTGAAGTGGGCCAAGGGCGAGCCGGGTTACGCGTTCTCCGACCGTGAGCGCGACGAGCAGTTGGCGGAGGGTCAAGAATCCGGCCGCAAGATCAACACCGATGACGGCATCCAGCGCTACAAGGGTCTCGGTGAGATGAACCCGAGCGAGCTGTGGGAGACCACGCTTGACCCGGAGCACCGCATCCTGCGTCGTGTGGATGTGGAGGATGCGCAGCGCGCCGACGAGCTGTTTTCGATCCTCATGGGCGACGACGTCGCGGCCCGCCGCTCCTTCATCACCCGCAAGGCGAAGGACGTTCGCTTCCTCGACGTGTAAGGGCGGTTACACTTTCCGCATGGCTTCCGTAGACATCACGCTTCCCGACGGCTCGACTAGCACAGTGCTGCTTTTTCCGGCGGCGGGCTCCCACAAGCCGTTGGTGGTGATGTGGCCCGGCTTCGGTGTGGGCGCGCGTTACTACCGGCCGATGGCGGAGTGGCTGGCTTCCCGCGGTTTTCCCGCGGCGATTGGCGAACTGCGCGGGCAGGGCACCAGCACCGCCGTAGCTACCCGTGCAAACTCGTGGGCGTACCACACCATGGTTACCGAGGATTACCCTCTGACCATCGAGGCGGCTAAGAGAGAGCTTTCGCTTGACGACGCCCACCCGGTCATCCTCCTCACCCATTCCATGGGAGGGCAGATCGGCACCCTCTTCCTGGCTGACCCCCGTTCCCGCGAGCTCAACGTGCTGGGTCTGATGGGAGTAGGGACCGGCAGCCCGTACTGGAAGGCGTTCAACCCGAAGACGAGGCGCACCTTATACTTTGGCGCCCCGTTCATGGGTGGGGTTTCGCGCCTGCTGGGGTACTGGCCGGGCGGCAAGCTGGACATCGCGGGTTACGGACGTCAGTCGGGCAGGCACGTGCGCGAATGGATGGGGATCTCGCGGACGAACTCCGTCTCGCACCTTGCCGGTAGGGACTATAAGAACGCACTGCTGGATGTGAGGGTGCCGGTCCTGTACACCCGTTTCAACGACGATGAGGACTGCACCATTGCGTCCGCAGAAGCGCTTGCCATGCACATCCCATCAGCGCATCCAAAGGTGGAGGAGCTGAAAGGCAATCTCGGGCACAACCGGTGGGCACGTGAGCCCGAGATCACCGGCCGCCGGTTTGTGCGGTTCTACGAGGAGAACTTCGCGTAGGTGCTACTTGGGGTGCTACTTCGCGTGGCGCTCGACGATGTCGCCGAACTCGGGCAGCGCGGGTGCGATGATCTTGCCGGTCTTACCGCGCAGGCTGGAGTACACCTTTTGCACGGCCGCGGGGCCTTGCTGGGCGAAGCGGTCGCCGAGTGTGAGCACGTCGTTGGTCACATCGTCTTGACGTGAGGCGAGGAAGTTGCCGAAACCGGCCGACTGTTCGGCGTCATAGTCGTTCCAGTGGGGAGCCAAGGAGTCAACGATATCCGGCAAGAAACGGTTGATGCTTTTCGATACGACATCCCCGTCCGCCTTTTTAGCTGCGGCCACGGCAGACTTGATGGCCATCCCAGTCAGCCCGGACTGTGCGGCAACGGTGCGGTCGACGAGATCGGATAGGTCTTTGACCACCGTGGGCCGCACGGTGTCATCGAGGAGTTTGGAAAGGTCGCTCATTGCACCCAGCATAGCTGTTGCGCCCGCGTCTACGGCGGGAAGAGAACGGGCTGGGGTGCGCGCGCTGGAGGCCGTTTGCGCGATGTAGCGCGTCGCCGGATCTTTGCCCCAGCCGAGGAGTGGTAGCCGTGGGTTCCGTTGGTACGGGGCGGCGAACCGTCTGCCGGGTGCTGTTCCACCCGCCCGGTATCGGGGTTGAGATCCACGTACCCCTTGTTCCCTGCCCCGTCCCTGTTATCGTTGTTACATCTGTGGTGCTCGCGGCAGAGACCGGCCAGGTTTTCGATGTCGGTTAGGCCGCCGTCTTTCCACGCGAGAATGTGGTGGGCCTCCATTTCCATACCCGCCTTGGTGCAGCCCGCCCACGCGCACACACCCTGCATGGCAAGGAGGGCGAGCTTTTGGTGCACAGTGGCTAGGCGTACAGATCCCATTGACAGCGGGAGCCCGGTGACGTCATCGAGCTGGAGCACGAAGTCGGTGCCGCCCAGCCCGAGGCGCAGTATGTCGAGAGCATTCAGATCCGTGCCGGTGTTGGTGGGAAACACCGTGTTGGGGTCGGCGTCGAGCAAATCTTCGAGGGTGAGGGACAGAATAATGGAGCACACCCCGCCGTTGCGTTGAGTCTTCCCGGCCTCGTAGGCGCGGGCAACTGCCATGAACTGGTCGAAGCCGCGCTGTGCTCGGGTACGAGTGTCTTCCGACGGGTCGAGGTTCGTGTTGGTGCCGGGCGCGTACCCCGGCTGGATGAGAGCTTTGAGCAGCGATAACTCTGCGGCTGGCCCGTGGACGATCAGGCGGGCCAACCCGTCGTTGTCCGGGTGGCCGAAAGTCACGGATCGTTTCTTCCATGCGGCGAACGGATCTTTCTTGCCGTCGTAGTCCCGCCCGACCAGGTTTGCGCGTCGCACCTCGTCGCGCAACCATGCGCGCAGGTCCTCAGGCGAGCGGTTCTTGGCTTCCGTTAGCGCCTTGCTATGCAGCTCGTCGAAACCCGGCTCTGCGTGTTCGTTCAGGTCACGCAGGCACTGGGCAATGACCTTTTGCTTCTCGACGTTGACCCGGGCAGCCTTTCTCCGGGCTTCGGCGCGGGCCTTCGCGGCCGCCGCTTTTCGACGCTCCTCCTCCCGTGCCCGTTCTCTTTCCCGTTCGGTATCAACGTCGGTGTCGCGTGGGGGTTCCGGCACTTCCGGTTCGCCAAAGAGGCGTTTGCCGCGGTTGATGCGGTCCATGGCTTCGTGGCGGGATAACCCGAGGACATCGGTGAAGTACTGGGTGGCGTGATTGGCGCCGACCTCCCAGCCCGCGCCGTCACGGTCAGCGATGAACGCGAAGGAGGCGTCGATGAGACCGAACTGTTCCAACGCAGCGTGCAGCCGCTCCATATCCTCCCGAACTGCGGCGAAGGTCAGTTTTTCCGGGGACGAGAAGGTCGCGGAGATTTCCTCGGTGGCGTTGGCGATGGCGTCGATAAGCGATGCAAGCGTGGTGGTCATGGCACCTCCTTTCTTGAGATGCCCAAAGACTAGAACACGCTTACGACATTAACGTCCGCAATTCGAACGCATGTACGAAAAAGCCCGGCGTCCGTGCGGACTCCGAGCTAATCGTAAAACTAGGAGGAAGTGGCGACACGGGTGATGCCGTAGATGCCACTGCCGAGCACGGACGAACCGAGGCTGAGGAGGAGGTACGCGGCACCGATCTTCAGGGCCTGCTCGGTCTCACCCCAGGAAACGGGGGAGAAGCCAGCGAAGAAGTTGGTGACGCTGCCCGGGATCTCGATGCGGGAGGAGGGCTCAGGGGCGACGATCTGGGCGTTGGCGACGGCCGGGGTGCCGGCGACGATGAGGGCGGTGGCGGTAGCTGCGACGAGTGCCTTACGGACCTGCATGATTTCTCCTTGGAAGGACGAGTTGGTTGTCAGATGACACCGATAATTTAAGCCGTTTCGCAGATCTCTGCCATGTGTAACCAAGGAAAATTATATGGAAAATGCAGAACGCCCCAGCCGACCCTCTGAAAAGGGGGGCTGGGGCGATGCCCCGGGGGGTTGCAGCTCTTCCGCCACAGTGCCCGAACATCACAGGCGACACTGTAGCCACAACAGCAACAAAAGTAACATGCGGTCTTAGGCCACGCCACCTGGGCCTGCCAGTAAGCCAGTAATCAGCGGTTCGAGGTTGAAGTCGGTTGCGGGGAAGGAACGGGTCGCCTCCGAGGAGCCCGGAGCGCCCGCCAGGCAGACAGACGCGGCGATGTCGTCGAGTCCCTGGCGCAAAACCGGGATGTTATCGGTGAGCAGCTTTGCCACCACTCCGATGGACAGCGCGGCCAAGAGAAGGGACAGCGGCGCGGAACCCGTGTACGCGCTGCCGAGCGCTGGCTGCTCAGCCGGCTCGAACTTCATCTCGCCCTCGGCAGGCTCGCGGAGAACGGGGGAGGACGAACCGAAAGTGGCGCCAGCGGAGGGAGCGGAGAGAAGGGTGAGCGCGAGGGCCGAGGAGACGGCGAGTGCTGTGTATTTCTTCATAAATTCCGCAGTGTAGACGGTGCAGCAACAAGGCGCGCCGGTTCACACCTCGGCCCAGTCGATGTAGACACGCCGCGCCACTTCGGCGAAAGCGTCGTTGGCGTCCGTGAGAGGCTGCAACGCGACAATCGCGGACGCCAGCGCGACGCCTGCCGCGAGAGGCGAATCGAACACCGCCACCCCGTGCACCCGCGCGCCCGGCACCGCGGCCGCCGCGCACAGCGCCGAGAACGACCGCACACGAACGCGAGGCACAGTGCAGAACTCGTCGGCTACCACGAGAAGTTGCTCCGGGCTAAACCCCTTCATTGCCCCGCGCCTGCCTGATCCGTGACTCGGTTGCGGCGTAGTGCTCTGAATGGGATCGGGCGAGCGTGGCCACGGTCGCGTCGTCAATCAAACGCGCCGCGGCGGTGACCACCGACCGCCGCACCGCTTCCTGTTTTGAGCAACCCCACGCCGAGGCGAGGAGAACAAGCGCCCTGTCCTCGTCTGCGGTGAGGCGAAGTGTCATAGCCATACCACTTTGATACCGCATGCGCCACCAATACCCGCAGACAACGCTGTAGAATCGCCCGGGTAACTTCAAAGAAAGGTGACCAATGAGTGACGACACTCTCACTGGTGACGGCTACGACCGCATCCAACCCATTGACATCAATGATGAGATGCAGACGAGCTACATCGACTACGCCATGAGCGTCATCGTCGGCCGCGCACTTCCTGACGTGCGCGACGGCATGAAGCCCGTGCACCGCCGCATTATTTACGCGATGTACGACAACGGCTACCGCCCCGAACGCTCGTACGTGAAGTCGGCGAAGCCGGTGGCGGACACGATGGGTAACTACCACCCGCACGGTGACACCGCGATTTACGACACCCTGGTGCGTATGGCGCAACCGTGGGCGATGCGTTACCCGCTCGTCGACGGCCAAGGCAACTTTGGCTCCCCCGGCAATGACGGCCCCGCGGCGATGCGCTACACCGAGTGCAAGATGACCCCGCTGGCCATGGAGATGGTGCGCGACATCAGGGAGAACGCCGTGGCCTTCTCCCCGAACTACGACGGCAAGACGAAGGAACCCGACGTCTTGCCCTCGCGCGTGCCGAACCTGCTGATGAACGGCTCCGGCGGCATCGCCGTCGGCATGGCCACCAACATCCCGCCGCACAACCTGCGCGAACTGGCCGAGGCGATCTACTGGATCCTGGACAACCACACTGCGGACGAGAAGACCACCCTTGACGCTGTGATGGAGCGCGTGAAGGGCCCCGATTTCCCCACCTCCGGCCTGATCGTCGGCGATACCGGCATCAAGGACACCTACACCACCGGCCGTGGCTCAATCCGGATGCGCGGTGTCACCGAGATCGAGGAAGTGGGCAACCGCCAGGTCATCGTGATTACCGAGCTGCCCTACCAGGTCAACCCGGACAACTTCATTGCTAATATCGCCGACAACATAGCGAACGGAAAGCTGCCCGGCGCCTCGCGTATCGACGACGAGTCCTCCGACCGCGTCGGCATGCGCATCGTGGTCTCCCTCAAGCGCGACGCCGTACCGCGAGTGGTGCTCAACAACCTGTACAAGCACTCGCAGCTCGAGTCGAATTTCTCCGCCAACATGCTCTCCATCGTGGACGGAGTGCCGCGCACCCTGCGCCTCGACCAGATGCTGCGCTACTACGTCAAGCACCAGATCGAGGTCATCGTCAGGCGCACGCAGTACCGCCTGGACGAGGCCGAGAAGCGCGCCCACATCCTGCGTGGCCTGGTCAAGGCCCTCGACATGCTCGACGAGGTCATCGCGCTCATCCGCCGCTCCCCGACGGTGGATGAGGCCCGCGCGGGCCTGATTAAGCTTCTCGACGTCGACGAGATCCAGGCCAACGAAATCCTCGCGATGCAGCTGCGCCGCCTGGCCGCACTGGAGCGCCAGAAGATCATCGACGACCTCGCGGAGATCGAGCGCCAGATCGCGGACCTGAAGGACATCCTGGCCAGCCCCGAGCGCCAGCGCACCATTGTGGCCGACGAGCTGAAAGAAATCGTGGAGCGCTACGGCGACGACCGCCGCACCCGCCTGATCGCCGCCACCGGCGACGTTTCCGAGGAAGACCTCATCGCTCGCGAGAATGTCGTGGTCACTATTACGTCGACCGGTTACGCGAAGCGCACCAAGGTCGACGCCTACAAGTCGCAGAAGCGCGGGGGCAAGGGCGTGCGCGGCGCCGAGCTGAAACAGGACGACGTGGTGAAGAACTTCTTCATCTGCTCCACCCACGACTGGATCCTCTTCTTCACCAACTTCGGCCGGGTCTACCGCCTCAAGGCCTACGAGCTGCCGGAGGCGGGCCGCACCGCCCGCGGCCAGCACGTGGCGAACCTGTTGGAGTTCCAGCCGGAGGAGCGCATCGCCCAGGTCATCCAAATCCACTCCTACGAGGACGCGCCTTACCTGGTGTTGGCTACCCGCGAGGGCCGCGTGAAGAAGTCCCGCCTGACCGATTACGAGTCAGCGCGCTCCGCGGGCCTCATTGCTATCAATCTCAACGAGGGCGACCAGCTCATCGGGGCGGTGCTCGCCGGTGACGAGGACGACATCCTCTTGGTCTCAGAGCAAGGCCAGGCGATCCGCTTCACGGCCGACGACGAGCAGCTGCGCCCCATGGGCCGAGCCACCGCCGGCGTGAAGGGCATGCGCTTCCGCGGCGATGACCAGCTGCTGGCCATGACCGTGGTGCACGACAACGACTTCCTGCTGGTGGCCACCTCCGGCGGATACGGCAAGCGCACCGCCATCGGCGAATACGCCACCCAGGGTCGCGGCGGCCTGGGTGTGATGACGTTCAAGTACACCCCGAAGCGCGGCAAGCTGATTGGCGCCCTCGCGGTGGAGGAAGAAGACCAGATCTTCGCCATCACCTCCGCCGGCGGTGTGATCCGCACCGAGGTCAACCAGATCCGCCCGAGCTCGCGCGCCACCATGGGCGTGCGCCTGGTGGACCTAGCCGAGGACGTGGAGTTGCTCGCCATTGACAAGAATGTCGAGGACGAGGGCGAGGAGGAAGCGACCGCGGTGGCCAAGGGCGAGAAGACCCTCGAGGAGGCGCAAGAGGCTACCTCGTCGATACCGTCGACTCAGTCGGGGACGCCGGTGAACGTCAACAGCGTCGAGACTGATCCCGTTGGCGGAACCCACGATTACGAGGGCGAGGAGTAACCCATGGCGGCGCGCAAAGTGACAATCACGCATCTGCACCCGGGCTCCGTATTCCGGGTGGCCACGCTGATGGCTCTGGCGGGATTCGTTGCCTGGATGATCGGTGCGACTCTGGTCTACTTTTTCCTCAACCAGGCGGGAGTCGTCGAGTCGGTGAACTCGCTTCTCGCGGGTGTGGGCGGGGAGCGGGTGGTGGATACGGCTCTCGTGCTTTCCGCAGCGGCGCTGCTGGGGCTGGTCGGGGTTGTGTTCGTCGCCGTAATCGCGCCATTGTGCGCCGTAATCTACAACGCCATCGCCAATCTGGTCGGCGGCGTGACGGTTACGATGTCGAATCGCTGAGGCTTGCTTTCGACGCCCACCGCGCCCGCGCTTTCCCTGGCTGAGCTGCCGATTTGGAGCTAAGGGGACGCGGTGGGTAATGTTCTATCTCGTTCCCCGGGCCTATAGCTCAGTCGGTTAGAGCGCATCGCTGATAACGATGAGGTCGCAAGTTCGATTCTTGCTAGGCCCACAGGAACAAAAGGGGCATTAGCTCAGTTGGTAGAGCACCTGCTTTGCAAGCAGGATGTCAGGAGTTCGATTCTCCTATGCTCCACAGGTTTGTGGTTAAAGTCGATCCCCGGCACTCGCCAGAGTGTCGGGGATTTCGTTCATTTGTTCGAATGGTGCCCACTGGGTGGGCCCGAGTGTCGATAGCCACCGTTACGCTACTTCATGTCTGGATAGAACCCGTGGCGTCTTTAGTTGCCTAGAAGTACAGACAAGGCTCTTTCCTTCCTCAATCCCAACACTGGAAGCGCCCGACCCGCGCAAGAACCCCATCTGACGCCATCGTGATTGACCAAGAATGGAGCATTCAATGTCGGAGAAACCAACCGGGGAGGTCATCCTCTACCAGAGAGAAGACGGCTCGCCGACGATCGAGGTGCGCCTCGAGGCGGAGACCGTGTGGCTGAGTCAGCAGCAGATCGCAGAGCTGTTTGAGACCAGCCAACAGAATGTTAGCCTGCATCTTCGCAACATCTATGCAGAGGGCGAACTCACAGTTGCTTCAACCCACAAGGATTTCTTGTCGGTTCAACGCGAGGGCGCGAGGGACGTCCGTCGATCCTTGGCGCACTACAACCTCGACGCAATTATCTCCGTCGGTTACCGCGTTAAAAGCAAGACAGCAACCCAGTTCCGAATTTGGGCCACGCAGCGGTTACGCGAGTACATGGTGCAGGGCTACACAATCAACGAGGAGCGGCTGAAACAGCTTGGGAGCATTGTACGTATTTTGACTCGCTCCGACGACGAGTTGGTTGCCGGGGTTGGCGATGTGCTCGCGGGGTACCTGCCTGGCTTAACCCTGTTGCGCGACTATGACGAAGGCGCCATCTATACCGCTCCTGAGTCGGTACCAGGGTGGACGCTGACCCTGAAGGAAGCCCGGTCTGTTATTGCGCTGGTGGGGGAGAATTTTCCCAACGACGGCTTATTCGGCGCGGAGCGGGGCGACGCCCTTGCTGGCCTCATCGGCGCGATTTATCAAGGATTTGATGGGCAGGATCTCTACCCGACAGTTGAAGAAAAGGCCGCAAACCTTCTTTACCTCGTAGTTAAGGACCACCCACTCTCGGACGGTAACAAGCGCAGCGCGGCAGCGCTCTTTGTCACCTTCCTCGCCCGTAATGGAATGTTCCATGGTGAGATAGGTGCAGCGCGCATAACGAACAATGCTCTGGCTGCAATCACCCTTATTGTCGCAATGAGCGACCCGAAGGAAAAGGACCTGATCATCGCCCTGATTATTCGCATGATCATGGAGGGTGACGCATGAGCCGCCGCATGGAGCACCCACCACCGCACACCTCGGGCCCCCCGCTGGTCACGACGCTTATGCCCGCGATCACCCAAGCAGTGCTCGCGATTCTGGCGGAGCGGCATTGAGTGGTAGACCCAGGGCCATTTTAGGATTCCCGCGGTAGGGGAGTAGTCTGACTTTCCGCGAGGGGCATTAGCTCAGTTGGTAGAGCGTCGCGTTCGCAATGCGAAGGTCAGGGGTTCGATTCCCCTATGCTCCACAAGAACAAAGCGGCTCCCCACCTGTCGAGGGTGGGGAGCCGCTTTGCTGTCCGGGCGTCGAAAAGCTTACTTGTTCGGCAGAGCCGCGAGAGCCGCGCCGATGCCCGCGAGCCAGGAGTCCTTGGCCAGGGAGAGGCCATCCTGGGTCGGGCGCACGCCGTCATCCTCGGTCAGGTCGTCGTTGCCGAAGTACATCGACAGCAGGCCAGCGGCGAAGGCGGTCAGGCCGATGCCGGCGAGACGGTTCGGAACGAACGGAAGCAACAGAGCAACGCCGAGGCCGGTCTCCGCGGAGGCGAGGAGCTTGGCGAAGTTCTCCGCGTCCATCTCCTTGACAAACGGCAGGCCGGTTGCGGCCATGCCCTGCAGAAACTCTGCAGTACCCTTGTCGGCCTTGAACTTGCCCAGGCCGGAGTTCAGAACGAACAGGCCGGTCGGGACACGCAGCGCCGCGGAGGCGAACCCAATGTTCGTCTCGTCCTGCTTGGTAAATACGCCGGTCGGAATCGCCTTGAGCGGGTTGAACATGAAAAAATCTCCTTGAAGTTCGGGGTGGTTTGCATCCCCCACCATAGTGAGTTGCGCCGGGTGGAGGCCGATCACGATTTAGGTGTATGGCTCGATCTCGCTCTCGACGACCCACTTGTGGTTGGCCATCTTCATCCCGTCCGCTTCGTAGTCGACCATGTAGACGGTTTCCGCGGTGGAGGAGTCAATTGTCGCCTCCGCGCCCTGCATGCCGCTCATGTGATCCGCCTCGAGGGTCACCGTGGCGCCGTCGGGCAGCGGCGTGTCACCCGCGTCCTTAATCTCTTCCTGCACCACCCACTTGTGATTGGTCACGGGCTCGCCCCCGCCGACCGGGGTGTAGGAGACGGCGTATGCAACTGTGTCGTAGGCACCCGCGATCGTCGCAGGCGCGCCGTCCATCCCTGGCATGTGGTCAGCGCGGAGCACGGCCCTCGTACCCACGGGGAACGTGGGGCTTTCGGCCTCGGCGATCCCAACTGGGGCGGGGCCGCCATCGGTGGCGTGGTCGTGGGAACTGTGCTCCGCGTGGCTGGCGGCGCTGGGTTCCTCACTCGGGGAGCAAGCGGTTAGGACAGCGAGGCTAAGGGCGCTGAGGGCGGCGACAATAGCGTGGAGGGAGGTCTTCATAGATCCGATCGTACCCCCCAGGGGTATTACACTCGCGCGGTCACACCTCCAGCTCGGGGTGGATGTCCTTGTCCATGATCACGCGGTGCTTCCACATACCGAGTGCCGCGATGATCCAGGCACCCACTGCGACGAGGGAGAGCACGACGATCGCGTTGAGCACCCGCGGGTCCCCGCTATGGCTGGAGTAGAACGTGTGCCGCAGCAGGTCGACGGTGAAGCGCATCGGGTCGATCTGGTGCAGCCATTGAATTGCCCGGGGCTGAACCTCGGGAGGGTAAAGGCCGTTGGAGGCCACCAACTGGACGGACATCAGGGCCATGGTGATCAACCGGCCCGCCGCCGCGCCGAAGATGACGTTGATTGCGGTGATGACGGAGAGGAACACCCAGGAGATGAACCACAGCACTCCGAACATCTGCACCGGGTGGGCGGGGTCGACGCCGATGGCCAACACCTGGATCAGCCACAGGCACACAGCCTGGAAGAACCCGATGATGAACGCGGGCAACAGCGTGGTCGCCAGCGCCCGCACTGGGTTCGTTCCGGAGTCGATGGCGCGCCGGGACATCGGGTTGACCACCATGAACATGGCCAGGCCGCCGATCCACAAGGCCAGGGAGAGGAAGAAGGGGGACAACCCTTTGCCGAAGAACGACACGGAGTCGCCCACCTGGGAGGCGCTCACCGGCATCGCCGCGGCGTCGGTGGCCGAGGTCAGCCGGTCGCCTTCCCAGCGCGGCGCTTGGCCCGCGCCTTCGCTGAGCCGCAGGGCGAGCTCGCCGGAGCCGCTGTCGAGCTGCACCAGGCCGTCGTTAAGCGCGGCGACCCCCACGACAAGCTGGTCGGTGCCCGCGGCCAGGCGGGAGGAGCCGTCGGCGGCGGCGTTGGCTCCTACGACGAGCTGCGAGGAGCCGTCCTTGAGCGTGGCGACGCCTGCCACCAACGTTCCCGAACCGTCCTGCAGCATCGAAAGCCCCTGAGCGAGCGCCTGCGCACCCTCGGTCGCCTGATCAACGCCCGACCGATACTGCGCCGCGGGGTCGTTGAGCTGGTTGGCCACCTCGTGCGCACCGGCCTGCAGGGCCGCGAGCTGGTTGAGCACCTCAGGGTTCATCAACGCAGCGAGCTGGCCGCTATTGAGCTGTGCCTGGATCCCGCGCGCCTGCGCGGCGAGCGCCTCGGTGCCGGGGACGGGGGAGCGGTCGAGCTCCGCGACGACCTGGTCCACCGCCGCGTTGATGTCACCGTAGACGCGCTGCGCCTGGCCCAGCTGTGAGGCCACCGAGGCGATTTGGTCGACGCCGCCCGCGACCTGGGAGGCGCCACCGCCGAGGCGGTCGGTTCCGGATTGCAGCTCGGTCATGCCGTCGGAGAGGCGGTCGGCGCCCGCGGCGGCGTCGCCGATGCCCGCGTCGAGCCGCTCGGCTCCATCTTGCAGTTCGCCGATACCGGAGTCGAGTTGGCCGGCGCCGTCGCTAAGCCGGCGCAGGCCGCTATCCAGCTCGCGCGCTCCGCTGTCGAGTTGGTCGGCGCCGTCGCTTAACCGCTGCCCGCCCGAGGCTGCCTCGCCCGCGCCGCCGTCGAGCCGGGACGCGCCGTCGGCCGCCGTGTCGAGGCCCTCGCCGAGCGTGTTGAAGCCAACGAAGAGCTGGTTGACCACCCGTTGACTGACAGTGTCCGAGATCGTGCTGGTCATGATGGTGGCGGCCTGGTTACCCAGCATGGTGGGAATGAAGCCGTTCGTCTCGTTGAGCGTGACGTTCAACTTCGCCTGGTGCGGCTCGGGCGAATTGACGGACACCGCGGCCGCGGAGAAGTCAGTTGGAATCTCCACACCCAGGTAATAGGTGCCGTCCGCGACGCCGTCGCGCGCCTCCTCGGCCGACACGAGGTGGAAATCCAGCGGGCGCCGCTCCAGCAAAGACTCGGTGACCTGATCGCCCGCGCGCACCTCCGCGCCGTCTGGGCCCTGCGCCCCCTCGTCCGAGTTGACCAGGGCGACGGGCATCTTGCCCAGGTTGCCGATCGGGTCGTAGTAGGACCAGACGAACAACCCGCCGAACAGCAGGGGGAGCAGGACGATCACCGCGATGGCGAGCGGGGGAAGGGTGCCGTGGGCAAAGCGGCGGAAGTTGGTGCCGATGCGCAGTCCGGAGATCATGCCGTCGCCTCCGCTACCTCGGGTTGCCGGGGAAGTCTCAAGTCGACGACATGGTCGGCGACGGTGTCAACCGCCGGGTTCACGGTGTTGACCAGAACGGGTACGTGGGTCGATAGGGCGTGCAGGTCCACGAGCAGGTCGTGGCGCCGCTTCAGGTCACGCAGCTGGTCCGGGTCGTCGACAACGAGCAGGTGGGCGGTGGGACGCGAAATCATCGCCAGCGCCACGCGCAGCCGGAAGCGGTCCAGCGGGTCAAGGTCACCGACCGCGCCAGCCGGATCCACCTCAGAGAGGTTCAATTGCTCAAGCCACGGTTCGACGAGGGGGTGGCCCAAAATGTCTCGCGGCACTCGGCGGAAGAAGGGCTGGGCCCAGGCGACCTGGTCGCGCAGGGTCTCGCGCACCGAGACGGATCGCTCGAGGGAGTCAATCATGGCGACGCCCGCGAGCGCCACTGCCTTGAACCGCTCCCGGGTAGAGCTCGACCCGTTGAGTTCGACGGTGCCCGAACGCAGGGCAAACCGCCCGGCCAGGGCCATGCTCAGAGTGGACGCACCCGACTCCCGGTTGGTGACAACGAAGGTGAGGCCCTGAACGATCTCGAAGGTGAGGGGCTGGTCACCCTTTCTCAGCACTAGGTCGCGCGCGCGGAGGATGGTCTCCATGACTAATCCTTAACCGTAGGAAGAACTATCACTTTTGTGCTAGAAATGTTCCCCCGTGCCCAGCGAAAAGTCAAGTGATAGTATAAAATCTCATTTACATGGTGGAGGTCGGAGCATGCGAGTCGACGCGCGGCGCAAGCGCCAGGCGATCATCGACGCCGCGACTGCCCAGTTCCGCACCATTCCAGATGCCCAGATCACCCTCGACGGCATAGCCAGAGACGCGGGGGTAGGTATCGCAACTCTCTACCGTCATTTTCCCACGCGCAGCGACTTGCGGTTGGCGTGCGCACTAAACCTGTTCGAAACCCTCGAGGCCATCCTCGATGAGGCACTGGTCACTTTCGACGAGGCCCCGGAGGAAAACTGGGAAAAGCTGATCTGGCGGCTTGTGGATTACGGCATCGGCATGCTCGTCGCGGCGCTGGCTGACCGCAGGCCAGGCAAGGCAGGGTCAGTCGACCCGATCGTGCTGGCCAAGCGCGAGCAGTTCTTCGCGGACGTCCAGGTGCTAGTTGACAAAGCTGCTGTTCACGGTCTCGTCGATCCGGGGGTCGACGCCCTGGAACTGGCCTCGGAGCTGATCGTGGCCACCCGTCCCCAGAGCGGGTTGGTCGACGAGCTTTTCCCCGACGTGAAGAACCGGCTGGTCCAGCACCTGCTCAAGGCGTGGAGGCAGCCGGCCCGGGATTGAGAGCTAGCGCGTGGCGTCGCGCTGGTCGTCGTCAAGCGTATCCAGTGAGGTCAGCTGTTCGTCGATGGAGCTGAGCAGCTCCTCGTCGCGCTCCGCGGGCTCCTCGCCGAGGGGGCCGACGGTCCCGGTCTCGCGGCCATCCCGGTCATCCTCAGTGCGGGAGGAGTACACCAGAGTGGTCTCGCCTCGCGCGTCGGTTTCCTCCCGCGGTTTGACGCGGTAGGTGACGGTCTCTTTCTTTTCCTGCTCCAGCTTGTCTTTGAGCAGGAACTCCCACACGGCCCAACCGGCAGCACCTGCGGCGGCGAGGCCGAGGAGCCTGCCAAACACGGATCCAGCCTTGGACTTCTTCTTCGCGTCCTTCGCCTCCTGCTTGAGCGCCTTGCGGCGCTCTGCGCGAGTCGGTGCGGCTGCGGCGAATGCCGCGCGGTGGCGGTCGAGGCGGTTGTGCGAATCGCGGGTCAGCGCGCCTGCTTCGCGACGGGCCGCGTTGTAGGCGTCATTCAACTTTTCGGGGTCTTCCTTTTTGATCGCTTCAAGCACGGAGTCGTAAATCTCGCGCTGCTTGTCGTCATCGAGCTTGCGGAAGTAATTGATTGCGGAACGTGCGCCTTTGAAGGCCAGGCGGATGGTGAACGGGTTCATTGCGTCTTCCTTACGTCGGGGAACTGTGCCAACAAGCCTAGCGATTTCCCGCATTCGTGATTTTTATTCACCGGCGGCAAGCGAGGTGACCTGCATAGACAGAGCGGTATGGTTGAACAGAGTTGTCTATTGGTTTGCCCGTTTATAAGTTTTTGAACCAACGACAAACCGTAAGCGCCGAGCCCGGCCAGGCAACCCGTGTCCACATGAAAGGTATTTTCTCGTGAACGAGAGATTTCCTTCGACGCGGCTTTCTGCCTCCGCCCCGCTAGATCGCCTCGACGAAGACCCCGCAACAGAGCCAGTGCTCCGGCCCGCCCGCTCGCGCACGGCGCTGAGTTTCGAGCTCATCCCGCCGCGCCACGACGCCGACACCGCGCTGCTGGACACCCTCATTGCCGGTCTGGCCGAGTACAACCCCGACTACGTCTCGGTGACCTCATCGCGCCGATCGGACTGGCTCGAGGGCACCGCCGCACTCATCTCCCGCATCGCCGAAACAACCGACCTCAAGCCAATCGCGCACCTCGCCTGCACCGCCGGCACTCGCGATGAGCTCACCGTCTGGATCCGCACGCTTATCGACGCCGGGGTGCGCGGCTTCCTCGCCCTGCGCGGTGATCTGCCGGAGGGCGAGGCCAAACTGCCCGACGGTTACCTCCCCTACGCCACCGACCTGCTCAACCTCATTAACGAGGTGCAGGAGGAACAGGCGTTCCGCCTCGCCGCCGGCAAGCTCGCGCTCTCCGTCGCCTGCTACCCCTCGGGCCACGCGGAGTCGAAAAACGCGGACATGGACTTGGATGTCCTGCTGGCCAAGCAGCGCCTCGGCGCTGACTTCGCCATTACGCAGCTCTTCTTCGAGGCGGAGGATTACCTGAGCTTCGTCGAGAAGTCCCGCCTGGCAGGTGTGCGCATCCCCTTGATCCCCGGCATCATGCCTATGACCAGCCTGCGGAGGGTTGAGCGCATGGGCGTGCTGTCCGGGATCAAGGTGCCGGAATGCGTCACCCGGCGCCTCAGCGACGCCTCCACGGCTGAGGAGGAGTACGAGATCGGCATGCAGATGTCGGCCGACCTGACCCGCACCATTGTGGACGCTGGCACGGGTGGCCTGCATATTTACACGCACAACAACCTTGCGGTGACCCGCGACCTACTTTCCAGAATCGATATTTAAGGACACCACCATGAGCTTCCCCGCAGCAACCATCGAGGGCTACCCGCGCATCGGCGCGAACCGCGAGCTCAAGCGCGCGCTTGAGTCCTACTGGGCCGGCCGCATCGACGCCGACACCTTCCGCTCCACCACACACGCTCTGCGCGTGGACACCTACAACCACCTGCGCGACCTCGGCCTGACCGAGGACTACGCCATCCCGGCCGACGTCGCCTACTACGACCAGGTCCTCGAGACCGCCTTGACTGTGGGCCTCATCGCGGGCGGCACCGACTTGGACGAGGAGTTCGCGCTCGCCCGCGGCAACGCCACTCGCGTCCCGCTGGAGATGACCAAGTGGTTCGACACCAACTACCACTACCTCGTCCCCGAGGTCGCCGCTGGTCAGGACATCACCCCCGCGCCGGAGCGCATCGTCCGTCTCGTCGAAGAGGCGGTTGAGGCTGGCCACAAGGTGCGTCCGACGCTCGTCGGCCCGGTCACCTTGCTCGCCCTGTCCAAGCCGGTCGAGTGGTCGCTGCTCGATTCGCTTACCGACGCCTACGCGGCCGTGTTCAAGGCCCTGAAGGACGCGGGCGTTGCGTGGGTCCAGGTCACCGAGCCCGCGCTCGTCGCCGACCTGTCGACCGAGGACGCCGACTTGGCCCGCTACCTCGAGCAGGCGTGGACCAAGCTGCTCGCCATCTCGGAGTCTGAGCGCCCGAACGTCTACCTGACCACCCCGTACGGTGCGACCCGCAAGGCGCTGCCGGTGCTGGGTCAGCTCAAGCCGGAAGCTCTTCACGTGGACCTATCCCCGTGGACCCTCGACTCGGACGCCGACTACCCCCAGCGCGTCGCCGAGGCCATCCCGGCCGAGGTGCAGCTCGTCGCCGGCATCATCGACGGCCGCAACGTCTGGGCCGCTAACCTGCGCGAGCGTACCGAGGTGCTCGACACCCTGCGCGCCGGGGGCCGCGACACCGCTATTTCCACTTCCACCTCCCTGCAGCACGTCCCGCACACCCTGAACGCGGAGAAGAACCTGCCCATCGACGTGGCCAACTGGCTCTCCTTCGCCGACGAGAAGATCGCGGAGATTCAGGCGCTCGTCGCGGGTGAGGAGGGTGCGGCCGAGGCGTTTGCCCGCTCCGACCGCGCCGTGCGAACCCGCGCGGAGTCCGACCACATCCACAACAAGGCGGTTGTGGACCGTGTCGGCGAGCTTCCCGCCGGCGAGGTCAAGCGCGCGCCCGAGTTCGCCGAACGCAAGCGCATCCAGGGCGAGGAACTCGGATTGCCGGCGCTGCCGACCACCACGATCGGCTCCTTCCCGCAGACCACCGAGATCCGCAAGGCCCGCGCCGACCACAAGAACGGCGAGCTCACCGACGACCAGTACGTCGAGGCCCTGAAGAAGGAGATCAAGGGCGTCATCGAGCTGCAGGAGCAGATCGGCCTGGACGTGCTCGTGCACGGTGAGCCGGAGCGCAACGACATGGTGCAGTACTTCGCCGAGCTTCTCGACGGTTTCGTGGCCACCGAGAACGGTTGGGTCCAGTCCTACGGCTCCCGCTGCACCCGCCCGCCGATCGTGTTCGGCGACGTCTCCCGCCCGGAGGCCATGACCGTGGAGTGGGCCAAGTATGCCCAGTCCCTGTCCGACAAGCCGGTCAAGGGCATGCTCACCGGCCCGGTGACCATCCTGGCCTGGTCCTTCAAGCGTGACGACGTCCCCCTGTCCGTCTCCGCCGACCAGATCGCCCTCGCGCTCGCCGACGAAGTCCGCGACCTCGAGAACGCCGGCATCAAGGTCATCCAGATCGACGAACCGGCCCTGCGCGAGTTGCTCCCGCTGCGTGCCGACGAGCGCCCCGCCTACCTCGACTGGGCTGTGCGCGCCTTCCGCCTCGTGGCGCTGCAGGCGAACCCGGCGACCCAGATCCACACCCACCTCTGCTACTCCGAGTTCGGCCAGATTATCGACGCTGTCGCTGGCCTGGACGCGGACGTGACCTCCATCGAGGCGGCACGCTCCAAGATGGAGCTGCTGGAGGACATCGACGAGACCTTCCACTCCGAGATCGGCCCGGGCGTGTGGGACATCCACTCCCCGCGCGTCCCGTCCACCGAGGAGATGGTCGAGCTGATTCAGGCCGCGCTGGCAAACGTCCCCACGGACCGTCTCTGGGTCAACCCGGACTGCGGCCTGAAGACCCGCGGCTATGCCGAGGTGGAGCCATCGCTGAAGAACCTGGTGGCCGCACGCGACCAGGTTGTGGCAGGGCTGTAAGTCTGCGCCTATGGTGGTGTGCATGACTGTAAAGACTGCAACTGCAACGCTGCACACCAACCACGGCGACATCAAGATCGACCTGTTCGGCAACCACGCCCCGCAGACCGTCGAGAACTTCGTGGGTCTGGCCAACGGCGAGGCGAGCTACTCCACGCAGAACGCCTCCGGCTCCGCCGAGGGTCCGTTCTACAACGGCGCGATCTTCCACCGCATCATCCCGGGTTTCATGATCCAGGGCGGTGACCCGACCGGCACAGGCACCGGCGGCCCGGGCTACCAGTTCGCCGACGAGTTCCACCCGGAGCTGCAGTTCGACCGCCCGTTCCTGCTGGCCATGGCCAACGCGGGCCCAGGCACCAACGGTTCCCAGTTCTTCATCACCGTTGACAAGACCCCGCACCTGAACAACCGCCACACCATCTTCGGTGAGGTCACGGATCCGGAGTCCCAGAAGGTCGTCACCGAAATCTCCAACGTTCGCACCGGCCGCATGGACCGCCCGGTCGAAGACGTCGTCATCGAGTCCATCGACATCGAGCAGTAACACTCCCGAAAGTTAGCCCCCGCGCCCGAGTTTGGTGCCGGGGGCATTTTTCTTATGAATGTCCGCACTCTCTTTCATCGCGCCCCAGCCACCGCCGCGATCGCGGCCGTGTGCGTGACCGTCTTTGCCGTCACCGCCCTGCAGTCCGGTTCGCTCAGCAACGCCATCTGGGGCTCCCCGCTCGGGGTCCGCATGGTGCTCTACGGCCCTTACGTCGTCGAGGGCCCGCTCGGTTGGCTGCGCCTAGTCACCGCAGGCTTCCTGCACCTAGACCTGACGCACCTGTTCGTCAACATGCTCATGCTGGTGCTCATCGGCGGCGAGGTAGAGCGCTACGTGGGAACCGCCCGCTTTGCCCTTGCCTGGTTTACCGGCGTCACCGCGTCCTCGGCGGCGGTGCTCGCAATGAACTTCGGCACGCCCACCGCGGGTGCATCGGGCGCGCTGTTCATGCTGCTTGCGGTCCTCGTCGCCATTGCTTATCGACGCTCCGCCGACCTGCGAGCCCCCGTTGCCCTTGTGCTCCTCAACGTTGTGTACACCTTCGTGGTGCCCGGGATCAGCGTGTGGGGGCACCTCGGCGGGCTCGCCGCCGGAACGCTCCTGGCCTGGCCCCTGACTTATGCACCGGTTATCCCCAAGCGCGAAGCGCCCTAGTTATCCCCACAAGTATGCACACTGTGGAAAACAACATTCTTGTAATTTCTCGAACGCTCCGCCGATATACGGTTCAAAAACCCAGCGCATACGCTCTACGCTGGGGCGATGTTCGAGTGTGAAAAGAATGCACAGATTTATCCACAGGTGGGGATAACCTCGCATTCCACAGACTTGCACACAGCCTGTGGATAAGTAAAACCCGCGCCGGTGGATAACCGGTGCGGGTGTGGAAGGAGTGCAGGCTATTAGAAGATGCCCGGGTTCGGCTTACCGAAATCGTTGAGCGTGTGCTCGCGGGAGTCAACGTTTTGGTCGTTGCTCTCGGAGGTGTCGCCGGCGATGCGGTTGGTCTGGGTGACGGTCATGTAGTTGAAGATGCGTCCCTCGCGGGTGTTGCCGTCGCCGAAGCTGAAGGCGCCGAGGAGCACATCGTCACCGGCGTGGACCGGGTTGGAGAGGGTGACCTCGAAAACGCGGGAGTTGGTGTCGAAGTTGTAACCCAGGTCGCGGACGTGGGAACCGTTTGCGCCGAAGGAAGTCATCAGGCGATCGACGCCCTCCGGGCCCGCCTCGTTCTTGACCTCGACGCGGAAGGTCACGGCCGGGAACTCCGCCCAGTAACGCTTGGTGCCCACGTTCTTCACGCGCAGTGCGACGGATCCCGCGAAGCCGGGGCGCTTTGCGCCGGAGGTGGTGAAGTACGGCTGCAGGTCGAGGTCGGCGGCGTCGGTGCTTTCGGGAGCGATCTGCTTCACTGTCTCATCGGCCGCCGCCTCGAAGTTGCCCGCGGTTTCGTTTGTTACGTCGGGCTTGACGTCCTCGGTGACCGGGGTGACGTCGTTAAGCGTCTCACCCTCGGTGATCTTCTTGAGGTCTTCCGCGTAGGACGGGTTGGGGTTGTCCTTGGGCTCGATGACCTGGGCGCCCTTGTTCGGGGCCCAAGAATCGGCCGGGGTGGCGTAGTTCTTGACTCGGACCTCGTTCTTGACCGGCATGTTGGCAATCCACGCGGTCGGGGTGGCCCAGGTGCCGTTCGGGCGGCATCGCTGCTGCGTGCCGGTCATGGTCACGGTGCGGAATCCGTAAGTGGCCTCACCGGTGTTGCCGGCGGGCACGTCGTACGGGCCGATCTTCTGGCCGACGTTCCAGGAAAGAGTGCCGGAGACGGAGAAGCCGAGGGTCTTTGCCAGAGCGTAGCCGATGGAGCCCTGCAGGCCGTCGCGCGAGGCCTGCCCACCGATGTTCAGCGTCTCGGTCTTGGAACCGTTGATGGAGGCGGTGATGGACTGGGTGCGGGAGAGATCCTGGGTCAGCGGAACCGTGGAGTCGGACAGGTTGGTGGTGGAGATGGTGCCAACCGGCAAGAAGTTGTCGGTGACTTTGTACACGATGGTGCGGTAGTCCTCGGTGGAGTTGCACACGGGGCGCGGGTTCAGGATGTTCGCCTTGAGGTGGTCAGAACCGCGGTAGGTGTGGACGATCGGCAGAGCGTCGTTGGTCGCCGGGGTCTCCGGGGAGGATTCTTCGAGGGTCTGGGCGGATGCGGCGGGTGTAGCACCGGTGGCAATCGCGACGGCAGCCGCGAGGGTGGCCGCAGTCTTAGTGATGCCCTTGAGGTTCATGGGGGTGGCCTTTCTGGGAGCGGGTGGACTGTGTTTCCGCTAGGAAGAATTACGCCGCACCCGGGTGACCAGCTAGGGGGGAACGAAAGTGCACACCCGTCGACGACAAGATCCGCAGCTTGCCGACGACGCTAAGTACCCCCGTCTCGTTGAGCCATCAACGAGACGGGGGTACTTTTCCAGGCAAAAGGGAACTTAGGTGGATTCTAGCGCCAGCCCATTGTCATGAGCAGGCCCACGATCATCGCGGAGAATCCGATCAGGTAGTTCCACGGGCCGAGCTGGGCCAGGAACTGGATCTGGTCGCCAGCGACGTAAAACACGATCAGCCATGCGAGCCCGAGAACGAGCAGGCCGAACATGATCACCTTGTACCAGATCGGTGTTCCGCCGGTGTTGATCTTCACGGGGGTGCGGGAAGCACCCGTCGACGTGGTCGGAATCGGGCGGCTGTCCTTCGTTACTTTCGCCTTAGGCATCTTCGCTACATCCTTTGCGGTTTTTACGCTGAGTATCTGAGTTGGAACTGTACCAGCCTGGTCTTTCTACCTGATGGGGCTGAGCTGGGCTGCGTCGAACTTCCACAGGTTGTAGCCGATCTCCTGGTCCTTGCGAATGTCTTGCCCAGCAGGTACCGACTGGTGGCCGATGAGGCCCTGATCCACCAGCGCCCCCGTCGGCACGGTGGGCCCGGCCGCGAGGCGGCCGCTCCATCCGGTTTCCCGCAACGCCTTTTCCGCCTCCGTCGGAGTCATCCGGGTGATGTCGACCATCGGCAGGATCATACCGTTAGACACCCGCAGCTCAATCGTCGTGCCAGCATCAACCTCTGTGTTTTCACCGGCTACGGCGAGGACCTCGTCGGCGGGGCGGCGGGAATCCACACGCGTGACCGTGGACTCGAGGCCCAGCGAATTCAACGTCGACGTGGCCTGGTTGACGTTCATGCCCACAAGCGATGGAACCTGGACCTTCTCCCTGCCCTCGGACACGACGACGGACACCTGCGAGCCCTTCGACAGCTGCGATCCCGCCGCCGGGTTCTGCGAGATGATCATGCCCGCCGGGACATCGTCGCTGTTCTCCCGCCGAATCTCCGGGTGAAGCTCGAGGCTGGCATTGCCGAGGACCTCGGCGGCCTCCTGGGGGCTGATACCGGTCACGTCGGGGACGTCAGTAATCTCTCGGCCCGAGGAAACGGTGACCGTGACCAGCGTTCCCGGGCGCAGCTGCGACCCAGCCACCGGGTTGGAACCCAGGACTTCGCCGCGCGGGCGGTCGGGGCTGGGGGCGTCGTTGACCGCCACCTGGAACCCCAGACCCTCGAGCTCCGCAACCGCCTCCTCGCGCACCTTGCCCGTTACTTCGGGGACGGTGACCATGGTCTCGGCCGTCTGCTCCTTTTCACGCTCGTCGCCGGCGAAGTAGTTGAAGGCGATGACACCCGCGGAAATCGCGAGCACGAGCCCCAGCAGTGCCGCAACCCACTTCATCCACGAATTCGACGACTTCTCGTTCGCGCTGCGGTGCTGGGCGTAACGGGTGGGTTGCGGGGAAGCGGGGGCAGGCGGGGCCACCACGACTGCGCGATCGTCGTAATCCACAGGCTCGTCGTAAGCCGCCAGGTGGGTGCGCGCGGCATCCGTCACTGCCCCGCGCTCGAGGCGCTCGAGGTCGGCGCCCATCTCGGCGGCGGACTGGTAGCGGTCCGCGGGGTGCTTCGCCATCGCCGTGAGAATCACCGAATCGACGTTGACAGCCTCGGCGTCGGTGAGGGCGTCGATAAGCGTGCTGGGAGCGTCGGGGTCCTCTTGGACATGCTGGTAGGCCACCGCAAAAGGCGATTCACCCTCGAAGGGCGGGCGGCCCGTAACCGCCTCATACATGACACAACCGAGGGCGTAGACGTCACTGCGCGCGTCGGCTGGCTTACCCCGCGCCTGCTCGGGCGAGAGGTACTGGGCGGTGCCGATGACCGCGGAAGTCTGCGTCATCGCGGACGTCGAATCGTCCAGGGCGCGGGCGATGCCGAAGTCCATCACCTTTACCGTGCCGGTGTTGGTGACCATGATGTTCGCCGGCTTGACGTCCCTGTGGATGATGCCGGCCTCGTGGCTGGCCTGCAGGGCGTGCGTGACGGGGATGAGGAACTCGGCCGCCTCATACGGGCGCAGCGGCCCGTCCTGCCGCACAATGTCGCGCAGGTTGCGGCCGTGAATCCGCTCCATCACGATGTACGGTACAGCGAGCCCGTCGACATCGAGGTCGCCGGTGTCGTAGACCGAGACGATATTCGGGTGGTTTAACCGGGCCGAGTTCTGGGCCTCACGGCGGAAACGCTCGCGGAAGTTCTCGTCCCGCGCCATGTCGGTCTTGAGCATCTTCAGAGCGACTTCGCGGCCGAGCACCGTATCGGTGGCCGCGTACACGTCCGACATGCCGCCGGTTCCGATCGTGGAACCGAGCTGGTAACGGTTAGCAATCAGCGTCATGTCAGGCACCTCCGCCAAGCTGGTCGAGCACATCGTTCAAGGGATTCTCCGGGGCGTTCTGCGTGGCGGGCGGCTGCGGTTGCGCGGATGGTTCCGGGGCCGCAGGGCTCGGGGCGGGAGACGGGTTCGGCTGGGACGGTTGTGTGGTTCCCGGCTCCGCGGGCCCGCGCGTCGGCGGCTCGACAAAGCTCACCGTGCCCGGTGCGGACGTGCCCGCCGGGCGCCGCTGGGTCACCGGGGGCGGGGCAGTGGTGGTGATCGTCGGGGTGACCACCTGGGTTTCCGTCACTACGGTCTGTGTCTGCATCGGCGTTGTGGTCGGCTCGGAATTTCCCAGCATCCCGCTCGACCACGCCCATGCGAGGCCGCCGCCGGCGAGGAGAAGAAGGAGGGCGATGCCGACGCCGAGGCCGAAGCCACCCTTCTTCTCCTCCGGCACCGGAACCGGGCGCTGCTGCTGAGCGACGGGCCGCGGCGCGTGGGTGGGGGCGGGAGCGGGACGCACCGTCGTCGGCTGCGCCACGGAGGCGAGCATCTGCGTCGACTCGGTGGGTGAGGGCTCGACGGCGACCTTGGTGGAGGCCGTAGCGACCGGCTGGGTGGGACGGCGGCCGTCGCGCACCTGGGCCACGGCGAGCTGCATCGCGTTGCCGTCGCGGAACCGCAGGCCTGGGTCCTTGCGCAGCGCGATCTCGATCAGCTCGCGCGCCGGGGCGGACACGGTGGTCGACAGCGCGGGCGGTTCGGCGGAGACGTGAGCCAGCGCCACGGAGACGGATGAGTCTCCCGTAAACGGACGCCGGCCCGCCAGCATCTCGTAACCAACCACACCCAGGGAGTACACGTCGGAGGCGGAGCTGACACCAAGGCCCTGGGCTTGCTCGGGGGAAACGTACTGGGCGGTTCCCACAACCATGCCGGTGCGGGTCAGGGGGACAGCCGCCGCGGCCTTGGCGATGCCGAAATCGGTGATCTTGACCTGGCCGTTCTGGGTGATCATGAGGTTGCCGGGCTTGATGTCGCGGTGGACAAGACCCATCCGGTGGATCGCCGCTAGCCCGTGCGCGGCCTGCTCGAGTACGTCGAGGGCCAGGGCTTCATCGAGCCTGCGCTCGCGGGCGATCAGGTCCGCCAGGGACTCACCGCGGATGTATTCCATGACGATGCAGCACATTGTGTACCCCGCGGGGGAGTCCACCTCGCGGTAGTCGTAGGTCGCCACAACGTTGGGGGAGTCGATGTCCTCGGCGGCGTATGCCTCGTTGCGGAAACGGGCAAGGAACTCCTCGTTGTTGGAGAACTCCGGGCGCAGTACCTTGATGGCCACCTCCCGGTCGCCCGCAGTGTCGTCGGCAAGCCACACCGTGGACATTCCACCGTGGCCGATGATCCACTGCAGCCGGTAATCCTCACCGATGAGCCTCTGCAGGTCGTCGCGGTTGTCGGAATTCATCGGGTTCATCAGTTCCCTTCTCCGTTGGCGGGAGCGGCGTTCAAGACCGCCCGCCCGATCGAGCTTGAGACTTGTCCGCCGGTGGCGCTCATTCCCAGCGTGCCACCGTTTTTGACCACGACGGCGACGGCGACATCACTCTTCGGGTCGAAAGCCACGTACCACACGTGCGGGGCCTGACCTTCCCCGTGCTCGGCCGTGCCGGTCTTGGAGGCGAACCCGTTTCCGTCGTAACCGAAGGTGGAGCGCTCCGACGCGAACATTAGCTCCGTCATCGTCTTCGACTCCTCGGGGGTGAGCGCCTCGGCGAGCTGCTCAGGCTTCGTCTCAGACACCGGGGTCAGGTCAGGTTTGAGCACGCGGTCCACCACGTACGGTTCCATGCGCTTGCCCTCGTTAGCCACGGTCGCCGCCATCACAGCAGCTTGCAAGGCGGTCATGGTCACATCGCGCTGGCCGATCGCGGACTGGCCCAGCTCCGCCGCGCCGGGCAGGTCACCCAGGGATCCGGAGGCGGTGGGCACACCCATGTCATACGCCTCCCCGACGCCGAACCGTTTCGCCGCATCGCGCAGCGCGTCGGGGCCGATCTCGATGCCCATTTGCACGAACGCGGTGTTGCAGGACAAGGCGAAGGCGGTGCGCAGCGTCGTTGTGTGGGATCCGCCGCACATCTGCCCGCCGTAGTTGGGCACGCTCGCGTCGGTGCCGGGCAGCGGGATGCGTGCCTCACCGGTGAGCGGGGAGTCGGGTGTGTAGCCCTCGCGCAACCCAGCGGCGGCGGTGACGATCTTGAAAATCGATCCCGGGGGCAGCTGGTCCTGCGTGGCGTGGTTGAGTAGCGGCGCGGCCGGGTCGTTGTTGAGCGAGGCCCACGCCTCTTGAGCGGTTGAGGGGTTGACCAGCAGGTTCGGGTCATAGGACGGCGTAGACGACATCGTCAGCACGGCACCGGTAGACGGACGGATGGCCACCACCGCGCCTTCGTAACCGCGGTTCGACATCTGCTCGTAGGCCAGCGCCTGCATTTGCGGGTTGATGGTCAGCTCCACGTTGTCGCCGGCCTTGTCCTTTTCGAACCCGGTGCGCAGGAAGCGGCTGCTGCCCACGCCGCGCTCGCCGTTGAGCACGGAGTTGTAACCGGCTTCGAGCCCTCCCACTCCGAACTGGTCGGAAACGTAGCCCAGCACAGGCCCGAAGGAATAGGGCATGTTGGGGTATACGCGCTGGTAGAAACCGTTGTCGTCTTTCGCGGAGTCGGCGACGATCTGGCCGCCGGCGTTAATCTTTCCGCGGTCGACCTGTTTGAGCTCAATGAAGTTGCGGGAGTTCAGCGGGTTCTGCGCGTACTTTTCCTCGCGAAGTCCCTGGACGACGGTGAGGTTGATCAGCAGAATGACGGTCAGGAACAGGGCAAGGGCCGCGCCGAGTCGAATGAACTTGTTCATCGGGCTACCTCCGCAGGGGCGGTGGCGGTGCTTATCGACGCGCTCTCGTCCACGTCAGCCGGCCTGTTTGCGCTGTTGGAGATGCGCAGGAGCAGGCCCAGAAGGATGTAGTTGGCCATGATCGCCGAACCTCCTGCCGACATGAACGGGGTGGTCAGGCCGGTCATCGGCATGAGCGCGGAGACACCGCCGGTAACCACGAAGATCTGAATGATGATCGTCGTTGCGAGACCTGCCGCGAGCAGCTTGCCGTAGGAATCGCGCACCTGCATGGCAGCGCGGAACCCGCGGTTGACAAAGATGAGGAACAGGCACAGCACTGCCGCCAGGCCAACGAGGCCGAGTTCCTCGCCGATTGCGGCGAGGATGTAATCGGAGTGCGCGACGGGTACAAGCTCCGGGTGGCCGTGGCCGAGACCGACGCCGGTGACCCCGCCCCAGCTCAGGCCGAAGAGCGCCTGGGAAGGCTGGTAGCCGGTGGTGTCGTAGTTGGCCAACGGGTCGATGAAGTTGGTCACGCGCTCCTGGATCTTGTCGGACACCTGGTAAACGGTGTAGCCGCCGAGGGCGACGAGACCGAGCCCGATCACAAGCCAGCTGGTGCGGCCCGTGGCGTAATAGACCATGGCCAGCACGGTGGCAAACAGCAACAGCGCCGGGCCGAAGTCGTTGGAGATGGCCATGATCAAGATCGCGATGGCCCACACCACCAGGATGGGGGCGAGGTCGCGCAGGCGCGGGAACACGAGCCCCGCAAAACGCTTGCCCGCGACGGTGAACAAGGAACGCTTCTGCGCGAGCAGCTGCGCGAAGAAGATGAGCAGCAAGATTTTGGAGAACTCGCCGGGCTGGATGGAAAATGGGCCGATCCAGATCCAGATGCGGGCGTCAGCGAATTCGGCGGGCTGCGGCCACACCAGCGGCAGCGCGAGGAAAAACAGGCCGAGCACACCCAAAAGGTAGGAGTAGCGCGACAGCGATTTATGGTCGCGCACGATCACCAGGGTGAGCACGAGCAGCACCACGCCCGCGAAGGACCAGAGGACCTGCCGGTCCGCCAGCGCACCGTAACCCGGGCGCTGCGCAAGGTCGAGCCGGTAGATGATCACCAGTCCAATGGCGTTGAGCGTGGCCACCACCGGCAGGAGCACCTGATCCGCGTGGGGGGCGGCGAGGCAGATCGCGAGGTGGGCAATGGCGTAGACGCCGATGAACCCTCCGACAAGCCACAGCATCGCGCCGGACATAGCGCGTCCCTGCGACATTTCGAGCCCGAAAAGCATGAGCAGGAGCAGTAGCGCAGAGCAAATGAGAAGCCCCAGCTCCTTGGTGCGCGAGAAAATTCTGGACACGTTATTTCACCGTCCTGCAGTTGTCGGAGGGCGCAGACGCGGGATCCTCCGGTGTGTCATCCACGCAGGCCGGCAGCGCCTCGTCGGCCAGCCTGTGCAGCTGAGCCACCACGTCCTCGTAAGTACCGGGGCTCAACTGCGCGATGGTGCTCTGCTGGGATTGCGGCAGGTCGTCCAAGTCGAAGACATCACAGCCCGCGGGTTTGTCATCGACCGGGGAGATCTGCAGCTCGTTGCGGGTGTTGATGCATGCGACCTGGATCGGTTTGTGCCGACCTTCACCGAATAGTGTGCTCTGGTCGCCCTGCTCGATCAGGATCTGGCCCCGGTCGTCCGTGGCAAGAAAGTAGGTGTCGTCGTCGCGGCTGATCAGGAAGGCGAACCCGAGCGTCGCCACCAGCGCGAGGCTCAGAGCGCCGACAACCCAGGGCCAGATTGTGCGCCGTGGGTGATCCTCCTCGTCGGAGGCGATCTCAGCCTCGTCGGGGGTCGCGGCCTCGCTTGTCGACGCCCGCGCAACGCGAGCCCCGCCAACCTCCGCGGGCTGCATCAGAGCCGCCGCCCTGCTGGCGGCCGAACTGGGGTGCGTAGTTTCGAAGGTAGGCGCGAGCGCGCCGGCGACGGCGGCCTTGCGCGGCAGCGCGGGTACGTCGTCCGCGTCAGCATCCACAACATCGCCGATGACGACAGTGATGTTGTCCGGCCCGCCGGAGCGCAACGCCAGCTCAATGAGGCGCTGCGCGGCGACATCCGGTGTGCCCTGGCCCAGCGTCGCCGAGATGGTCTCGGCGGTCACAGGATCGGAAAGGCCGTCGGAGCACAACAGGTAGCGATCGCCCGGGAGGGCGTCGAGAAGTTCGAGGTGGGGCTCCACCGGGCGGCCGGTGTAGGCCTTGAGAATCAGCGACTTCTGCGGGTGCGAGGAGACCTCGCTGGCATCCAGCTTGCCCTCGTTGACCAGGGACTGGACGAAGGTGTCGTCCTCCGTGATCTGCTCAAGCACACCGTCGCGCAGGCGGTAGCCTCGCGAGTCGCCCACATGGATCAGTCCAAGCTGGGCGCCGTTGAACATGAGACCGGTCAGCGTGGTACCCATGCCGTCCTGCTCGGGGTTCTCCTCCACCGACGCCTCGATCGAGGCGTTCGCGTCGTCGGCCGCCGCACCGAGAAGCGCAAGCATGTCGGCATCCGCCGGGTCGCGGTCGAGGTGTTCCATGTGCTTGACCATGAGCTGGGAGGCGACTTCACCGGCAGCGTGGCCTCCCATGCCATCAGCGAGCACGAGAAGGTAAGGGCCGGCGTAGGCCGAGTCCTCGTTATTGGTTCTGACCAGGCCGCGGTCGGACGCGGCCACAAAGTTCAGCTTCAGGTTCTTCACGCTCATGGCATCAACCTCAACGTCGTACGCCCCATCTTGATGTCCGTGCCCACGGAGACACGCTCCGGCTGGTCGATGCGCAGGCCCTGCACGAACGTGCCGTTGCGCGAATCGAGGTCCTCGATAAACCACTCACTACCGCGGCGGAACAGGCGCGCGTGGGTGCTGGAGGCAAAGTCGTCGCCGAGCACGAAATCGGATGTGTCTGCACGGCCCAGAGTTAAGTCCTCCACGCTGGCAATTTCCATGTGGGAACCTTGCAGGGGCCCCTCAACCACGACGAGCTCGCGGGCCTTTTCGCGCCTGATGGGGGTCGAGGCAACTGCTTGCCTGCGGACTCCGGATGCGGCCACAATGTCCTTGCGCACCACCCACAGAACGAACAGGATGAAGAGCCACAGAAGGATGAGCAGGCCGAAGCGTGCGCCGAGAATGATGGCTGAATCCATGAACGCTCCTTACTGCGGACGATTGCCGGGGTGCGCGCCGGGGAAGTACTCGGTGCTGGGGTTGGCAACCTCGTCGGGGTTGTGCCCGGCGTCGTGCGGCAGGCGTTCACCGCGCGGCTCCACGATACGCACCTCGATGTGGGAGTGGCCGACGGTGATGACGTCGCCGTCGGCGAGCATCCAGTTGTCCACCGGCTCGTCGTTGACAGTGGTGCCGTTGGTGGATTCCAGATCCACCAGCACCGCCACCTGGCCGTCCCAGGTGATCTCCGCGTGCTGGCGCGACACCCCGGTGTCCGGCAGGCGGAAGTCCGCATCGTTGGAACGGCCCAAGATGTTGGAGCCCTGCTGCACCAGGTAGGTGCGCGAGGAGCCATCTTGCAGCAACAGGCTGACGGTGGGCTCGCCGCTGCGCGCGGCCTGGTTGGTGTTGATGGGCACGGACATTGCATCCTCCTGGTTGCGAGTGCGCTTCGTATTCGTGGGCTCCGAGAAAATGGCGTCGAAGCCGCTTGCCACGTCCGGTTGTTGGTCGATGTATGAGGACACCCGCAGCTGCCCGGTGCGCAAACCGGATTCCTCGGCGATGCGCACCACAGCGGGACCCTCGATCTGCCAACCCTGGTTGCGGACGAAGCGCGTGAGCTGGTCGGCGAACAGCGCGGGCAGGGACTGATCCTGCGACAGGTTCTCCAAGTCTTTGCTCGAAACACCAACTGCAAACACGTTCGGGGCAATCAGCTCGTCCTGGTCGGTCATGATGAGGCTGTCTTGGGTTTCCTGCTTGATCAGCTCCTCAATCTCGGCTGGAACGACCTTGCCGCCGAACAACGCGGCCATGGAGTTGTCCAGCCCCCGCTGCATCGACGAATCGAGCTTCGCCAGCCTGTCCATAATTGACATCTACCCGCACCTCCTTTCCAGCTCCGGTTGCGAATACGTTGAGATAACTAGGACAGTATAAATGTGTGACCGCCATGAACCTAGACGCGAACGTGGGAAACGGGCGTCGATAAGCGAATAAATAATGGTTCAGCTGCGGATTTGTATTTTGATTGCGGCCGGGTGATATATTAAGTCAGTCGCCCGCCCGGGTGGCGGAATTGGCAGACGCGCTGGCTTCAGGTGCCAGTGTTCGCAAGAACGTGGGGGTTCAAGTCCCCCCCCGGGCACAGTGTGAAGTCTCGAGACATAGTCCCGGTTATGTCTCGGGGCTTCGTTTGTTTTTGTTGCCCGGGGTTCCGGGGGTCATTGTGTGGCGGGCTATGTATTGCCCCGTGGCGGTGATTTTGATGTCTACTGTGTTGTCGACGCACAGGATGATGATGGGTTGTCCTGCCCATCTACTCGAACGGAACAAAACCTGGGACAATTCATTAGAGCCGTCGAAGTTATGTCGTTGGTTTGTCTGTTCGACCTGATGGATCCTCCACCGTCTTCACCTCAATAGAAGTTAGTGAACGTTTGGGTATCGAAAATATTTGCGATGCGTATACTTGACAACTCATCTTGACGTCTTCGCCAGATTCCGTTAGGATTGGCGTCGTGCGCGCGCTTTTCGCCCTTGCCTGCATCGCGGGGCTAACCCACGCCGCTTTCAGTGCTTACTGGGCGGCTGGGGGAACCTGGTTGTTGGCCACCGCAGGTCAGACAATGGTGGAGCAGTTTGAATCGATGACCTGGGTGTTGTGGATCGTCGCGGGTATCAAGGCGCTCGCGGCCGTGATTCCGTTGCTCGCTCCGGACAACCCGCTTATCCGCGGTGTGAGTTGGGTGGGCGGTTTCGTGCTGGTGGTGTGGGGTGGACTGAGCACCGTCATAGCGCTCGCCGTCTTCGCGGGGGTATACATCCCGAAGGGTGGTATCGACCGCGCTGGAATGATCGGGCACGCCTTCCTCTGGGATCCGCTGTTCGTCCTGTGGGGTGTGGCGCTGCTCGGTGCGCTGGCCACGTCGCGTCCGCGTCGCCTCCGCGACGTGAACGAAGTTGCCGATGCGTAACCACTGTCCCAGCGCGTAGACAACCACGGCTGACACGAATCGCTCCGTTTTCGGCAGTATAGTTGCCCACCGCAGCGGGTACGTCTCCGAGGATGCTGGAGGAGTCGGGCTCCTGGTAGCACCACTCTTTGGCCCTGGCGCGATGCAGAGTAGCTAACGGCTCACCGACCCGCCCGATCCTGCCGCCCAGAACGACTCCAGCTCGGCACTGAGCTCCTGCGGGACTTGGAACGGCAGTGAATGAGTCGTGTTTGGCCAGACGTGGACGATGGCGTCGGGAATCGCTTGCCGTGCCCTTTCCGCGGCGACCTCCCCGCCAGCGAGCGAATCAGTGTCTGCGATAGCCACGTAGACGGGCATGCTCAGGCGCTCTAGCTGGGCATTGTTCAGAGGCTTCGGGGTAGGGAGGGCGGCGCTAAAGTGCCGAGATCCGAGGTCGATCATGGTGGAGACGGGATCGTCCTGGCGGACTTCCTCCGTCGTCGTGCCTCCGATCTTGGCGAGCGCTCGGTCTTTCAGTGATTGGGGCACAGGGAGCAAGATCACCGTGCCCCAGAAGAATGTGGCGGGTGGCGGGTAGACGAGGGTGAACGCGGGCTCGATCAACGCAATGGAGGCTACGAGGTCGGGGCGCTCGACTGCGAGGGCTGCACTCGTTGCCCCGCCGAATGAGTGTCCCACGACGTGGGCTGAGTCAACTCCCAAGCCTTCCAGGGTCTCCGACAGCCATTGCGCTTGGTCGGTGCTCGAGGTGATCGGCGAGCTTTGTGCGGATAACCCGGCATCTCCGATCGCGTCGACGGCGTAGACGGTGCGGGCGTTTCCGATATAGGGGAGCAGCTCGTTCCACATCGGCGCGCCCGAAGCACGCCCCGGGGTGAGAAGAACTGGCGTCTCACCGTGGTCGACATCCGGTTCCCAGACGACGACATGTGCCGTGCCGAATCGGGTGGGCACGTAAACGCTCCGATACGGGGTGGGCCCCGCTGCCAAGGCAGCGTCGTACGCATCCGTATAGGTGTCGCGGCCCGTGCTCGAGCGCCAGTGGCCGACGTCGGGAGGTGTGGTCCACGCCAGAAAGACGCGATGCGCTACGAGGAGGGCAAGCAGAAGGGCAAGGGTTTTAGGGGCAGAGCGAAGTGTCACAGTGATCTCCAATACGTATGTATTGCCACCAACGATACAGTCGTATTGGTATGCTTGCAACATGACTTTCGACAGTCGAACAGAAATCATCTACGCGGTTTTGCAAACAATTGCGGAGGAGGGAATTTCTGGACTGTCCATGCGCAACGTCGCCGCCGAAGCCGGGGTCTCACTCGGCCGGGTTCAGCACCACTTCCGCAGCAAAGACGAGTTGCTCGTGGAGACGTGCCGAGCACTCGTCGCAGCCGCCGAGCATCGCTATAACGAGCAGGCCGGAACCGCCTGCGAGCAGCTCGAGTACGCCATCGGACACGTTATTCCGCGCGATGACAATGCGCGCCGTGGCGCAGCTATTTGGAGTGCGTTCGTTGCCTACGGTTTAGTGGAGCCCACCATCAGCGCCATCATCACCGACGCAAAGCGCGGTCAGGAAGCCGAGGTAGCTCGGCTGATGGCTCAGGCGGGGTTCAGCGATGCTGGTACTCGCGCGAGGGCACTCATTGCGCTTGCCGACGGCCTCGTCCAACGCGTCCTCACCGGCGACCTCAGCGCCACTCAAGCCCAAATAGTGGTCGATTCGTACATAGCGTCCCACCACTAATTAGGTTTTTCACAGTGTCCAGAGACATCGAACTCAATCCCGTGCCAGCGGCTTCGCTAATCATTCTCTACAGCACGGTTGCCCTCTACGCTGCGTTGCTCGTCGCCGGATGGGACCGGATCCCCGACCTGATGCCCACCCACTGGGGCATCAGCGGTGCGCCCGACGCTTTCACCTCCAAGACTCCCGGAGCGGTGTTCGGCATGCTCGCAATCGGTGCGGTACCGCTCGGTCTGCTCACGCCCTTGGTGCTCTACGCCACCCACAGCCAAGCGGAACACGGAGACGACCACGCCCGCGCGACCGCGAACGAGATGATGCCGCTGATCGCTCAGCTGATGGCCGGAATCACGGTCGTCTCCCTCGGCGGCATCACCGCCAGTTTGCTCGGGTTTCTCGGCGGGGGCTTGTCGACGCTGATCGTCGTCTCCGCGCTCGTCCTCTTGCTCATCTGGTTTGTTGCCCGGATGCGGGTGGCGCGGCGTCGCATAGCAGCCGCGGTCGGGCCTGGCGAGCTCGACGGGCATCTGCGCTGGGGCATGTTCTACGCCAACCCCGGCGACGAGCGAGTCCTAGTGGAGCACGGGATGGGCACCACCGTTAACTTCGCCCGACCCGAAGCGTGGCTGCTTCTGGCGGCGCTTCTGTCCCCGGCCGTGATCCTCATTGCGGTTGTGATCTTGGCGTCCTGACATGCAACCGCTGTCCCTCAAGAGCCCGCCGGACTGCAGAGCACAGTATTATCCGCTGTTTAAATACCCACTTATGACAGAGGCGGTGCGGGATGCGTCGGTTAGTTCAAATTGTAGGGGCGGCGCTTCTGAGCGCCTCGCTTGTGGCGGGGTGCGGTGCGCTGCCCCGGGACACGGAGGGCACCTACAACCGCGCCCAGGACGGCACGCTGGTCGTCGGGGTGTCTGAGCACGAGCCGTGGACCAGCGTGGATGATCGCAGCGGTGAGGTGACCGGATCCGAGGCCGACCTGATCCGCGTTTCGCGGACTCCATCAACGCGGACGTGGAATGGAAGGTAGCGCCCGAGAGCGTGCTTGCGGGTTGGATGGATAAGCAGGAGATAGATGTCATGATTGGCGGGTTGACGAAGTCGTCGCCGTGGTCGAAGCACATCGCTCTGACCCGGCCGTACACCACCGTCATCAGCGAAGACGGCAAGAAGGAGAAGATGGTCATGGGTGTGCCGATGGGTGAGAACAAGCTCATGATCGAGCTGGAGCGCTACCTCGCCCGCGAGGAGGGTGAGATCTGATGGCTGGCGTAGACGAGGCAAGCACGGGCCTGCGTGTCGACGCCCTCCCGGAGAAGCAGCGCGAACTACTGCGCAAAGCGGAGCGCCTCGAGTGGATCACCATCGGCGCCCTGGTGGTCACGATCACGATGGTCGGCGTTGTTGCTGGACAATCGCAGGCGATGAAGGCCGCGTGGGCGGAGGACTTGCTGTCGTTCCTCCCGCCGATCGCGTTCCTGGTGGCGACGCGGATGATCCGCAAGAAACCGGATGCGAAACACCCCTACGGCCACCACCGCGCCGTCGCGGTTGGCCACGTCGTGGCGGGCTCCGCGCTTCTGGCGATGGGCAGCTACCTGATCATCAGCTCCGCTATGGGGCTGATCGAGATGGAGAGGCCTCCGATCGGCACGGTTGTGCTGTTCGGCCACAGCATCTGGATCGGCTGGCTGATGGTTGCAGTCATGGCGGTCACCTCGATCGTCCCCGTTGTCCTCGGCCGCATGAAGCTGAAGCTCGCCGAGCCGCTGCAAGACAAGGTTCTCTACGCCGACGCAGACATGAACAAGGCCGACTGGATGACGGGCCTGGCCACCATCGTGGGCGTGCTCGGCGTGGGCATCGGGTTGTGGTGGGCCGATGCGGTGGCGGCGATTGTGGTGTCGCTATCGATCGTCTGGGACGGCGTCACCAATCTGCGAACGGCGGTCCGCGACCTCACCGACGCCAGGCCGACCGACCTCGACGGCAACAAACACCCGATCCTTGACAAGGCGGTCAACGCCGCGCAGCGCGTCGACTGGGTCCGCGACGCGGCTGCGCGTTTCCGCGATCTCGGCCACGTCTTACACATGGAGGTGTTTGTGGTGCCGCGGCCGGGGCATGAACCGGGCGTCGATAAGCTTCGCGCGCTGCGGGAAATGCTGGAGGAGTTCAACTACCAGCTTCATGACGTTGTCGTGACCGTCGTCGAGGAAATCCCCGAATTCCTCGTCGAAGAGGACCGCTAATTGAGTGTAAAGTAGCAGCGTAATTGCCCGCTCGAACGGAGGATCTTCGTGGCCCTGAAGCTGACCGGCACGATGCAGAACTACGCCTGGGGGCACGAGCGCTTCATCGCTGATGTGCAGGGCCGCGAACCGTCCGGGAAGCCAGAGGCGGAGCTGTGGTTCGGCGCGCACCCAAGCGCGCCGTCGCAGACGCCGGAGGGCCCGCTCGATGAGGTTATTGCACGTGAGGGTACACACTCCTTGCCGTTTCTGGTAAAACTGCTGGCCGCCGCGAAGCCGTTGTCGCTGCAGGCGCACCCCTCCCGCGAGCAGGCCCGCGCCGGGTTCGCGCGCGAGAACGCCGCCGGCATCGCTCTTGATGCGCCGGAACGCAATTACAAGGACGCGAACCACAAGCCCGAGATACTGATCGCCCTCACCCCGTTCCGCGCGATGGCGGGTTTCCGCCCCATCGACCAGACGTTGGAGCTGCTCGCCACTTTCGACCTTCCGGAGCTCGCCGACCTTGAGCGCGTGCTTAGCGACGCCTCCCTCAACGAATCTGATCGTCTGTCACGCGCGCTCACTATGGCGATGAACTCGGGTGAAAGCGTTGTTAGGGCCGTCGACAAGCGAGCGCGTGAGTTAAAAAACCGTGAGGGGTGCGCGGGCGAGGTAGCCGAAAACCTGCAATTCATCGCCCGCGAATATCCCGGTGACAGCGGAGTCGTGGCTGCGATGCTGCTCAATCACGTCGCACTGGAACCAGGGGAGGCAATCTTCCTGTCCGCCGGCAATCTGCACGCCTACCTGTACGGCCTGGGTGTGGAAGTGATGGCGAACTCCGACAACGTGCTGCGTGGAGGTTTAACCGCGAAGCATATCGATGCCGCCGAGCTGTTCTCGGTGCTAACGTTCGAACCGCTGGACAATCCGAAGGTCACAGCTTTTGGCGGGCGCTTTGAAGTCCCGGTGGATGACTTCTGTGTCGCTGCGCTGGCTCACGGTGCCACGGTGAGTGGCCCCGCGATAGTGCTTAACACCGCGGGTTCGCTGACCATCGGCGGCGTCACCCTGGGCGCGGGCGAAGCTGCTTGGGTGCCAGCCGCTGACGGCACCGTCGCGGTCGCGGGCGACGGCGCCGAGGCCTTCGCCGTTACGGCTTGAGAACGACCTTGATGCAGCCGTCCTCTTTCTTCTGAAACTTCTCGTACATCTCGGGGGCCTCATCCAGCGGCGCGGTGTGGGTTTTCAGGTCGAGGACTCCGAGCGGGTCGGAGGGGTCGTCGACAAGCGGGAGAAGGTCGTCGACCCAGTTGCGCACGTTGCACTGGCCCATGCGTAGCTCGACCTGCTTGTCGAAGAGCGTGAGCATCGGCAGCGGGTCCTTCATGCCGCCGTACACACCGCTCAGCGAGATGGTGCCGCCGCGGCGCACCGCGTCGATCGCGGTGTAGAACGCGCCGAGGCGGTCGACGCCCGCGTTCTCCATCATGGCCCGGCCAACAGGGGAGGGGAGCAAACCGGTCGCCGCCTGGGCCGCACCCGCAACGGGGGAGCCGTGGGCCTCCATGCCGACGGCGTCGACGACGGAATCGGGGCCACGGCCGTCGGTAAGCTCGCGGAGGCGGTCCGCGGTGCCCTCGAACGAGTCGAGGGTGGCGATACCGTGGCGCTCCGCCATCTCGCGGCGCTCGCGGACCGGGTCGACCGCGATAACGCGCAGGCCGAGGTGCTGGCCGATGCGCGCGCACATCTGGCCGATCGGGCCCAGTCCAAGCACCGCCATGGTGCCGCCCTCGGGCGTTGCCGCGTACTTCACTGCCTGCCACGCGGTGGGCAGGACATCGGAGAGGAACAGGAAGCGTTCGTCTTCGCCCACGTTCGGCACCTTGATCGGGCCGTAGTCGGCGTGGGGCACGCGCAGGTACTCGGCTTGGCCGCCGGGGACCGAGCCGTAGAGGCGGGAGTAACCGAGTAAGGCGGCGCCACTGTTGTACTCGCGCACCTGGGTGGTCTCGCACTGGGACTGCAGGCCGCGGGAGCACATGTAACAGTGGCCGCAGGAGACATTAAAGGGGACAACGACGCGGTCGCCGGGCTTGAGGTTGGTCACGGCCGAGCCGACCTCCTCCACGATGCCCATCGGCTCGTGGCCGATGACGTCGCCCTTGTCCATGAAGGGGCCGAGGACTTCGTAAAGGTGCAGGTCCGAACCGCAGATTGCGGTGGAGGTAATGCGTACGATCGCGTCGGTGGGGTCGATGATTGTGGGATCCGGAACGTCTTCGACGCTCACGGAGCGCTTGGCTTGCCAGGTCAGGGCTTTCATAAGGGTCCTCTCATATGTCGGTGTAGTGCCGATGGTAGTGAAAGGGCCCGTAGTGTGCGGCGGGCATCAAACACGAAACCGCGCCGCAACCCCTCAAGGGGTACGGCGCGGTCGGGGAAGTAGCTGGACTACTTTGCGGTTGCAGCCGGGGTAGCGGTTGCGGTTGCAGCCTCAGAAGCGGAGCTGCCAGCCTCGGAAGCGGAGCTGCCGTCCTTGGAGGAGAGACCAGCGATGATGTCATCGAAGGAGATTGCGGAGGACAGCTTGTCGGCCAGGAGATCGACGAGGTGGATGAGGAAATCAGACATTGTGTTCTTCCTTTCGGTGTGGTTTTCAGGAACAGTTGAACGGTACAACGAGACGAGCTCGTAGCACTATGCACTTTCGTCTACTGAATCGCGAAAGCGTCACCGCAGCTCAAGCGTGATAGATCCACAGCATCCGGGCTACTTTAGTATCAACCCGCACCCTATCGCCCCCGCCAGACACCCCGCCTCCGGCCAAGCGGAGCGAAATGACGGCTCTCCGTGGAAATCTCGCGTACACCCCCGTATTACCCCTATCCGGGGGAACGGAAAAGCCGCAACCCGAGGGCTGCGGCTTTAGCTCTTCGCTTTCTAAGGAGAACTTAGAAGAGTGCGGAGGAGAGCTGGGAGGAAAGCTTCACCGGGAAGTGCAGAACGGTGTTCAGGGTGCCGGTGAAGAGGCTGATCAGGTTGTTGATGATTTCAGTCATGATGACTTTTTCGTTCGGTTGATCGGACGCTTCCAAGCCTAAAAAAGCTGGGGCGGAGAAGGAAATAGGGGAAAGAAAGCATTTGCCCATAAATATTAAAAACTGCTTAAGGTTTCCCGTTACATTTTCAATACGATTCCCAGAAATTTGGGATACCCCAGTTTCACGGGCTCTCGCGTGACGGCAGTACTGCCGGGATTCTTCCACAAACCCCTCTGAACTGGTATTATCTATCTCGGTACTTGCGCGGCTAGATACCCTAATTCGGGGGGCGTCTCCGAGCGGGGTGCCCTACACGCAGCTCCCCTCCTCCTCCTCGAGGGCCGCGAAAACGAAGCAGTGGAGCGGTTCCAGGTGCGCTGGGGTGATATCCGGCCCCAGAGGATCGACCTCGTATCGCCTCCTGTCCGGCAGCCCCCTCTCCTCGAATTCCTCGACCGTTTGGCAGTCCGCCACCCGCACGAGGTCGGGGAACTCACCGAGCAACCCGTACATGATTGTGTCGACGATTTCGCCGTGCCGCCGCCCGTCCCAGGAACGGGGGAAACGCCGGCGCAGGTTTGGAGGCAGCAGGTGGAGAATAGCGCTTGCGAGGTCGGCGGACTCCTCCTGCTCGAGACGCTCGCACGCGCGTAACGACGCCCCCGCCACGTCCCCGACAACCGCAAGCTCTGGGTTGCGCTTCTTGGCGTTGCTCAGGCTCAAACACAACTCCGCGAGCAGCTCGCGGCGGTACGTCAGCTCGGAATGTGCCCTCGGATGTCCCAGGAGGATCTCCGCGCACGACGTGGAGTACGCCAGTTCGGTGTAGTACTCCACGGCCGAGAGTTCATGCGTGCGGGCGCTGGTGTACAGGTTCCCGTCGATGTGGCTTCGTAGGTCACGCAGCAAAAGCCATGGCTCGTCCAAACCCTCATCGGTGAGCGTCAAGGTCAGCGTCAGGGTGCCGTCGACGAGGATACGGTCGACGGTGAGAAACGGTGCGTCAGCGGGGGAGAACGGCTGGTTAGCGAAGACAACCCGGCGGCTTTGTTCGAACTCGGGCGGGTCGAGATCGTCGACCACGAACACGGCGAAAGCGTCGCGGTCGGGCAGCTGGGAGGCCTGAAAGTCCTCGGTGCTCTGATAGTCATCAATCACGATGTATGTCTCCGCAGCGCCAGGCCCCTTCAGGGGTTTGGGAAGGGCGGCGTGGATTTCTTCCAGGGCGTACATGGTGTCGTCGACAAGCAACTCGCCCGCCAACTGTACGGCGCTGATCGCCACCGAATGCGGGTAGGTGAAGCGCGGGTGCGCTTTCTCTAGCGAGGCCAGCGAGCGTTCAAGCTCCACGACAAACCGGTGCACGTTCGACACCGACGAGTCCTGAGCGGCGAGCGCGAGCTGGAGGCACTGGCGCGCGTACGCAAGCTCGACATAAGCGGGCAGATCCATCCGCGCCCTCGTGTTCCGCGGGGACCAAGACCGGAGGAAAGACTCGACGCTGCGGTTCAGGCCTTCGGCGTATAACCCGGTCAGGCCGATGGCGGTGATCTTCCAGGTGTGGTCGACACCTCCGAGCTCGAAGTGGCCGTCGAAAAGCTGTGGTGCTGGCATGCGAGCAGTACAACACACCCACTTGACACCCACCCCGGATCTTCGCACAGGTGGGTCAACCGCACGTACCATGGGCCCATGCCGACCCCTATCCCGGAGTACCTAGAGAAGATCCTCGACCTCGTGCGCGAAGATGCCGCCGGAGAGGTCGCCGACTACATCGAGGAGTTGCGCGAGGCCGATCCCGACAAGCTCGGCCTCGCCCTGTGCACCACCTCCGGCCACCTCTATTCGGTGGGTGACGATGACTACGAGTTTTCCATCCAGTCCATCTCCAAGCCCTTCGCCTACGCCCTCGCGCTGGAGGAGCTCGGCCCGGACGAGGTGCACAAGGTCGTCGGGGTGGAGCCCTCGGGCGACGCGTACAACGCCATTTCGCTCGACGAGGACACGAACCGCCCGTCGAACCCCATGATCAACGCCGGCGCAATCGCCGTGAACCAGCTCATCAACGGTTCGGACTCGTCGGTGGAGGAGCGCGTGGAAAAGATCCGCGCCTTCTTCTCTCTCCTCGCGGGTCGCGAGCTGCGTATCGACGAGCGCCTCGTGGGCCACGAGCTGGAAACAGCCCACCGCAACCTCGCCATCGCGCACTTGCTCAGCGAGTTCGACATGGTCCAAGACCAGGCGCACGACGCGGTGAACTCTTACACCCAGCAGTGCGCCGTGCTTGTCACGGTGAAGGACCTCGCCGTTATGGCGGCAACGCTGGCCAACGGCGGAATTCAACCGTTGACGGGCAACCGCGTCATGTCCTCCACCGCGAGCCGCGTAACGCAGGCCGTCATGTCCTCCGCCGGCATGTACGACGGCTCGGGCCGTTGGATGGTGGACGTCGGCATCCCCGCCAAATCAGGGGTCGCGGGCGGCTTGATCGGCACGATGCCGGGCCAGCTGGGCATGGCTTCTCTCAGCCCGCGTCTGAATGACCAGGGCAATTCCGTGCGCGGCGTGAAGATCTTCCAGGAGCTCTCCTCCATGCTCGGGCTGAACCTAATGAGCTCCGACTACTACAACGCGCCGGGGATCAAGTCCGTGGACCGCCGCGAGGACACTACCGTGGTGCAGCTTCAGGGCATGATCAACTTCACCGCCGCCGAGAAGATCCTCTTCGACCTCGAAGCGTTCAAACTCGCGGGACCGAACCTGGTGTTGGACGTTTCCCACGTCACCTCCTTCAACAAGGCAGGTCGTCTGCTGATCAAGGAGGGGATCCGCAAGATACGCGACACCGGTTACGACGTGTCCATCTACGACCCTGAGTCGGCGATGCCGGATTACGAGTTCTCAGACGGCACCCACTTCGAGGCAGTGAAAGACTTCTCCACTTCGTTTACTATCGACGCCCCGCGCGACAAGGTGTACAAGGCGATCTGCCAGCCTGAGCAGTGGTGGGACGAGACGATCGAGACCACCGACGGTTCCGCCGGTGAGAAAGGCGGCGAGTTCCGCTTCGACAACGAAGCGCAGTACGCGGAACTGACTGTGGCGGAGGCGCGGGAGGGATACCGCCTGGTGTGGCGGGTGGAGCCCACCGGTGCCGACCGCGGGGACAAGGAGTGGGACGACACCGACATCGTCTTCGACCTAGAGGAAGCTGGCGAGGGGAGCACGCGGGTCACCTTCACCCACCGCGGCATGCACCAGCGGGAGGAAAGCTACGAAAATGTCGCCCAGGATTGGAAGCGACGGCTCGCGGAACGCCTCGGGCCTCTAATCAAGAAGGGCTAACTCTCGACGATTTCGAGCGCGCCTTCGAGCGCCCCGCAGGTGATGTCGAGGATGGTGGCGCGCTGCTCCTCGGGGCAGCCCGCGTCCACCCAGTCCAGGCACACGGCATCCATGAACCCGACGAATCCGGAGACGGCGATTTCGCCGCGCTCGGAGTCGAGATCCAGCACGTCGCAAAGCGTTTCAACCGTGAAATCTCGGCGCTCGACGCGGTAGTTCACCGCCTCGGCCGGCTCCTCTCCGCGGCGGCCCGCCGCCCACACGAACGGACCCGCCGCGACGAAATCGAGGTAGATCTCGAGCCAGTGCCTGATGACCTCACCTTTGGTCGCTTCGGGGTGCGCTTCCAAAGCTGCGCGCTCGGCATCATCCAGCGTGCGCTTGCTCTCCTTCAAAAAGGCGGTGTAGAGGCCCGCCTTCGAGCCGAAGTAGTGGAAAATGAGACCCTGGGACGCGCCGCTTACCTCGGCGATATGCTGGGTGGAAGCCTCAGCGTACGGAGTCGTGGAGAAAACTTCGTGAGCCGCGGCGAGGATTTCCGCGCGTCTCTCTTCGACACCTAAGCGTCGTCGGTGGGGTGACATGTACGAGAGTGTAGCAGTATGAATTTTATTATCGGAGGAGATGACCGATGATCGCCGATACAATCTGGTGGCACGTTTACCCCCTTGGCGCGACGGGCGCACCCATCCGCAACCGCGCCCAAGGCGACGCCGACCACCGTTTGCGCAAACTAGGCCCGTGGCTGGACTACCTGATCGACCTGGGGTGCAACGGGCTCCTGCTGGGCCCCATCTTCGAATCCGTCGGGCACGGGTACGACACACTCGACCACTACGCCATCGACACCCGCCTCGGTGACGACGCGGACTTCGACTGGCTCATCGGGCAGTGCCGTGAACGGGGAATCAATGTCATGCTCGACGGCGTGTTCAACCACGTCGCCCGCACGCACCCGGCTGTGGAGCAGGGCCTGGCAGGCAGCACCGATTGGGAGGGGCACAGCGAGCTGGCCACTCTTCACCACGGGGACCCGCGGGTACGCGACATGGTGACCGACATCATGTGCCACTGGCTGCGCCGCGGCATCGCAGGTTGGCGCCTGGATGTCGCCTATTCGGTACCCGCAGAATTCTGGAGTGACGTACTCGGCCGCGTGCGCTCCGAATTTCCCGATGCGCTCATCCTGGGGGAAGTCATCCACGGCGACTACGCCGAGATCGCCAACGCTGGCACCATGGACTCGGTGACACAGTACGAGCTGTGGAAGGGCATCTGGTCGTCCCTCAGCGACGTCAACTTCTGGGAGCTCGACCACGCGTTGGGCCGTCACCAGGCCATTGTGGAGCAGATCCTGCCGAACACCTTCGTGGGTAACCACGATGTGGACCGCATCGCGTCCAAGGTCGGGCAGGACAAGGCGATCGTGGCCACGGCCCTGCTGCTCACGCTTCCGGGAATGCCGTCGATTTATTACGGCGACGAGCAGGGCTTCGTGGGCCTGCGCACTGACGGTTTCGAGGCCGACGACGCAGTCCGCCCCGAGCTGCCCGCATCTCCGGTGGACCTGTCGCCCCTGGGCGGCTGGATTTTTGAGCAGCACCAGGCGCTCATCGGGCTGCGCCGCCGCCACCCGTGGCTGACCCGCGCGTCCGTCGAGGTGCTGGACAAGACCAATGAGACGATCTCGGTGCGCTCGTTCTCGAACGGGCACGAGCTGCTTGTCGACGCCTGGCTCACGCCCTCACCCGGAGTCCGCGTCCACGCGGGTGGCGAGACGCTGTACGAGTGGCCTAGAGCGTAGGCAGCGACGAGCCCGCTGCCGCCTGAGCGAGTAGCTGGTTGACGATCACTGCGAGATCCGGTAGGCGGACCGTCGCCACGTTCGCGACCGGCACATCAACTGACGGCACGCCCTGGGGCGCGAGGTTGATCACCTGGGACGCGGGGGCCGCGGGCGCGGGTTTGGGTGCAGGCTTGGGCGCGGGCACGGGCGCCGCGTGCTGGTTGGAGGTCCCCTTCAGACCGCACCGGTTCGCGGCTTCGTCGACACGCGCGAGCGCGGCGAGGATCTGCGAGCCGCGGGAGTCGAACATGGCGATGGTCTGCGCCTGGCGGACGCGGGACTGGTAGTCGGCGTCATTGGTCCAATAACGCGAGGCCTGCTCGCAGCTGATCGGGCCGGAAGGCAGCTTCCCCAGGGCGTCATCGATGACGTCGGCTGAGGCGAACGGGGCGGTCATCGGAGCGAGGGTCAGGGCGGACGCGAGGGCCGCGCCTGCGGCGACGGTGCGGATGCGAGATGTCATGCGGCTGATTATGGCACGTTCTCACGCGCCAAGGAACCGCCTGACAAGCGCTCGGTACGCCTTCACCGTCAGCTCCACGTCCGCGACCTCGACAAACTCGTCGTGGGAGTGCAGCAGATCAAGCACGTTGCCCAGCGTCTGCCCGCTCTGGTGGAGGGCGAAACCGTACCCCACGCCGCCCTCGCGTCGCGCGAAACGCAGGTCCGAGCCTCCGGCCGCGATCGTCGGCACCACGGGCACACCGGGGAAGAAGTCACTAAAAGTATCCACGATCGACTCGTAGAGCGGCCCCGAAGTGGGGGAGACCGTGGCGTCCTCGGTAATTAGGTGCTCGATCGTGACCCGGTCCGCGAGATCGCCCAGCGCGTCGCGCAAGAGGGCATCGATGTCCTCCTGCGATTGCCCGGGCAGCGGACGAATGTCCAGCTCGAGGTGGGCCGTTGACGGCAGCACGTTGATGGCGTTGCCCGCGCGCAGAACCGTCGGGGAAATGGTCAGATGGCTCATCGCGTGGGAGTAGCGGGCGAGATCGCCGAGGGATTCGTAGGACGAGCCGCGCAGAAGGGCCTGTTCCGTCGCCGGGTCGAAGCGGAAGGCGCGTACGTAGCCTTCCCACAGCTCATCGCTGGCAACATCGGTCTCGATGGCGGCGACGCGGCGTGCGACCTCGGCGATGAGTCCGACGGTTTGCTCGCGGCCGTAGGGGGTCGAACCGTGCCCCGCGTCGCCGTGGACGGTCAGTCGTCGCTGGGCCGCGCCCTTCTCGCCGACGACTATGACGAGGGCATCGGAACCGTCGGTGGCGGGGAGGTGGCTGCCTCCCTCCTCGGACAGGCAGTTGCGCCAGCTGAAGGCGTCCGGCTCGTGCTCTGCAATCCACCCGGCTCCGAGCCCGCCGCGGGCCTCCTCGTCCGCGCAGCCGACGAACGTGAGGGTGCCCCGCGGCTTTTTGCCCGACAGCGCGACGTCACGGGTCACAGCCGCCATTGCGGCGGTGATATAGAGCATGTCGGTGGCGCCGCGGCCGTAAATGCGTCCGTCGGTTTCCTCGGCCGCGAACGGGTCGTGGGTCCACTTCGGCAGGTCAACCGGCACAACGTCGGTGTGGCCGAGGAGCGTTAGCGGCTCCGCCTCCGGGTCGGAGCCGTCGATGGTGAACGCGATAGATACGCGCGTAGGGTTGGGTTCGAAGCGCCGGACCGCGACGCCGGTTCCCGCGAAGAAGCGCTCCAGGGTGTCCGCGTTGCGGACTTCATTTCCGGAGTCCGGTGTCAGGTCGTTCACGCACGCGTTGCGGATCAGCTCCTTGAGAAGAGTAGTGGCCGCTTCGGCGAGGGGGGTATCTCGGTGCATGGGGTGGAGTGTACTTTCAAGTGGCGATCGATTAGTCACATGCAAAACAATGCATGTATCATCAGCTACACCAGTAACTGAAAGGTTGGGAACGTGGCGAGACGCGAAATGAGCACCGACCCGCGGGCGGTCAGGACCCGCGCGACGCTGATCGAGGCAACGATCGAGCTCCTCAAGACGAACCGGGCGGAGTCGCTGTCGGTGTCCCAGATTGTGAAGGCGGGAAACTTAAGCCGGCAGGTGTTCTATGAGCACTTCGCCGACCGCGACGCACTGCTGTACGCGGCGGGGGAGAAGATACTTGAGCCCTCCTCTGTGCGGGCGGTGGAGACGGTCAACGCATCGATTGAACCTGACCGCCTGATTGAGGGGTTGTTCGAGACAGTCAACCCCTACCGGGACGCACTGCGGAACCTATGCGATGGCCCGGTGCACTGGCGCATCCACCAGTACAGCGTGGACAAAATGCTCCCCTTTTTGGAGATGGAGCTACGCGAGAACTTGGAGCGGGGCGGATCGGAGCTCCCGGATGAGCACATCCGGCGCACGGCCGAACTACTGGCCTGCGGAGTTGCGGCCCAGCTGACGGATGCGATCCGGGAGGGTCGCTCCCCGAAGGAAGCCCGCCACGTCATGCGGGTCGTGCGGGAAACGCTCAGCGCGGTCAAGTACGACAAGCCTTAAACCGGCCCAAACCACGAATTCTTGAACACCGTTCAAGGGTGTGAGATAGTATCCTCACCCTAATTGAACGGAGTTCAAGCATGACTATTCTCGACACCGCGCGCACCAAGGCCCTCGAGCGCGGCGAAGGCCTCAACGAGGCCGAGATTCTCGACGTCCTCAACGTGCCCGACGACCAGCTCACCGAGCTCCTCGAGCTCGCGCACCAGGTGCGCATCAAGCACTGCGGCGTCGAAGTGAGCCTCGAAGGCATCATATCCCTGAAGACGGGCGGCTGCCCTGAGGACTGCCACTTCTGCTCTCAGTCCGGCTTGTTCGAGTCCCCGGTCCGCGCCGTCACCCTCGACATTGACGAGCTGGTCGAGGCCGCCCGACAGTCCGCGAAGATGGGGGCGAGCGAGTTCTGCATCGTCGCCGCCGTCAAAGGGCCCACCGAGCGCCTGCTTGACCAGGTCAAAGATGCGATCCAGGCGATCAACGCCGAGGTGGACATCTCCATCTCCGCGTCGCTGGGCATCCTCACCCGCGAACAGGCCCGCCGCCTGCGGGAGATGGGCGTGTCGCGCTACAACCACAATTTCGAAACCGCGCGTTCCTTCTTTCCCAACGTGGTCACAACTCACACGTGGGAAGAGCGCAAGAACACCCTCGACTTCGTGCGCGCCGAGGGGATGGAAGTCTGCTGCGGCGGAATCATCGGCCTCGGCGAGACCTTGGAGCAGCGCGCGGAGTTCGCGGCGCAGCTCGCCGAGGTCGAACCCCACGAGGTGCCCATGAACTTCCTCGACCCGCGCCCGGGCACCCCGTTCGCCGACCGCGGCCTCGTTCCCCGGGGCGAGGCGCTTCGCGCCGTCGCGGCGTTCCGCCTGGCCATGCCGACCGCCCAGCTGCGATTCGCCGGCGGCACCGAGCTCGCGCTTGGCGACGACGGCACGGAGCAGGGCCTCCTCGGCGGAGCTAACGCGATCATCGGCGGCAACTACCTCACCACCGCGGGCCGCCCGATGGAGGTTGACCGCGAGCTGATCGACACCCTGAAGGCGCTTTAGGTGAAGATCCCCGCGAGCACCGAGCTTGCCGACGCCGTCCTGTCCGGCGAGGTCGCGTTCACCCACCCCAGGGGCCGCGAATGGGACGTCCCGCGGATCTGCCCCCTGTGCCAGCGGCGCATGGTGGTCAAGCTCAACCCCTTCGGATGGGAAGCGGCGTGCTCGCGGCACGGAGTGCTGCGCTCCGAGTGGCTGGAGAAATAAGACAAAAACCGCCGCACCCGAAAGTGCGGCGGTTCTTTAGCGGTGTCTGCCTAGAGAGCGACGACCTGCTGAGCCTGCGGGCCCTTGGCGCCCTCGCCGACCTCGAACTCGACCTGCTGGTTCTCCTCCAGGTTGCGGTAGCCGCTGCCCTGGATCTCGGAGAAGTGGACGAAGAGGTCCGCGGAGCCGTCGTTAGGCGAGATGAAGCCGAAGCCCTTGTCGCCGTTGAACCATTTCACAGTACCCTGTGCCATATTTTTACCTTCAAGTTTCTTCTGGTGATGCTACGAGCGACAATATGATTCACTGCCGCCGCGAGTCGGAAACGACTGTTAATCCCTGCTATCACTAGAACTTGCTAAGTAATGTGTAACAATTTGCGACTGTCACCGAGCTTGCCACACTTGGCCACAGGGCCGCGCATCGGGGGTGGAAATCAGCCCCGCAGGCCCAGCTCATCACCCAGCGCAATTGCCAGCTTGTCCAGCGCCTCGGTGGTGTTCACGTACGAGCCTTCCGGGGAACGGGCTGCGATGGCGATGCCGAGCGCTTGCCCGTCGACACGCACGAAGCCCAGCTGGCGGGAATGCCAGGACCCGTCCAGGCGGTCACCGCTCCACCCGCCCTTGAACGCTGCGTTCTCCAAATTTCCCAGGCCCCAGCGCTGCCCGTCGACAACGTCGCGCATGGCGATGATGACCTCGTTGTCCTCGTCGAGGGTGGACAGGTGCCACGCGTAGCGCGCCGCCGATGCGAGCGGCCACTGCGAGCGCCCGAACGCGCTGCGTACATCGATGACGGCGCCAGCGTCGGCGACCTCTTCCTCCACGCTCTCCTCGCCGACGCATTGCAGCAGGGAGTACGCGCTGGCGTTATCGGACCACTCGATAGAAGACTCGATCATCGACGAAATGGCGGCGTCGCTGTAGGAGCAGTGCTCCTGGGCCGACAGCGCAATGGGGACTTTGACGGTGGACCAGGACGGCAGGGTTGCGATGGTGCCGGTGTGGCCGTTGATGTGGCCGTCGTAAAGCGAAATGCCCAGTTCCGTACCCGTCTCCTCCTCGATTTCGGCGAGGTCGTCGCGCAAAAAGCGCAGGGTGTCGGTGACCTCGAACACGGGATCGGGGGCTGAGACCGGGGCGCTGGGGGTTTCCTCGGTGTCAGTGCCGGCAGCCGGTGCTGAGCAGGCCGCCGTAGTCAGAGCGAGGAGCGGTCCGAGGAGGGCAACCGCCCGCGCCACGCGCGTGTTCACGGCGCAGATATTAACCGTTGTCTGCGAATTTGTCCCACTCTGCCTCCAACGCGTGCCCGTTCGCACCGTAGATCGACGGAACCCCCCGGTAGTTGCCCGGCTGCGCGATGGTGGAGGTGCTGCCGTGGGCTAGGATGTGCTCCTGCGGCGATAGCTCACGGATGGCCACCAGCTCGATCCGGTTGGGGTGCTCGAAGACGAGGTCGGAATAGATCATCGGATCGTGCTGGCCGTCGTCGCCCACCAGCGTCCACGTGATGTTGGGGAAGTCGATGATGAGGTTGCGCAGCTGCACGCGCTTGTGCTCCGGGCCGGAACGGAACAGGCCGGTCGGGGTGGGGCCCCAGTCCGTGAGCAGCAGGGGGCCGCGGGGCAGGCGGTGTCGGCCGATAAATTCGTCCAGGGTGTCGTAGGTGTTCCACGCGCCCGTGGACAGATAGAACACCGGGTCGTTCTCGTCGCGGAGAGCGTCGTAAAACTGCGCCATGCCCTCGACGGGCTGGCGGGTGTTGGTCTTTTTGACCCACGAGTTCCACGCGGCGAGCACGGCGCGCGGCAGCATCGTGACCATGATGGTGTCGTCCACGTCCGAGATAATGCCGCGGGTCACCTCGTCGGAGATGATCTGCAACGGGGCTACCTCCTCGACCCCGCTCAATGTGACGGTCACCGTCGCCTCGTGCCACCCCGGTTCGAGGCCGTGGTCGAGGATGAGGACCTCGAAATATCCGTCTTCGTTGGTGCGCGCCTCCACGCGTTGGTCGCCCAGTTCGACGGCCACGGGGGTCTCCGGCACCGGGGCGGTCATGAACTGGCGCCAGCCGCGCTGCACGGCGTTGTCTTTTTCCTCCGGGTTCTGCATGAGAACCCGGCCGACCACTCGGGCGCGCTTGGGGCTGCCGTAGCCCGTGTAACCGGTCGCCTCGGGGACCCACTGGGCGCGTGCTTTACGACGCACCCCGGAGCGCACGAGGCGCCTCTCCGTCAATCGGACGATGTCTGCTAGACCCATGGGAATTCACGATAGTTCAGTAGGGTGGCACGTATGGAGAGGGTCGAAAGCGTTGAGGCGGGCGTCGATAAGCTGATCGAGCTTTACGATGCATCGTGCCAGCTCGCGCGCGACGTCGTCGCGTCGGGGGATTACACGGCTTACAACCACGTCCTCTATCCCAAGATCGCCGTCGAGATCACCGAGTGGGTGCCGGTGGACCGGGGTGAACCCTTCGGCTACGTCGACCAGGCCGGCACGTATTCCGCCGCCCTGTCGAGGCCCGACCTGATGGCGCCGTACCTGACCAGCCAGCTGCGCGCCCTGTGCGCCAACTACGAAACGCAGCTCCGCGTCGGGTACTCCGACATCCGTATCCCGCCCGAGTACATCCGCGGTGTCGAAGGCCTGTCTGAGGTGCGCGCGTCATACTCCGACTCGGTTCCCCGCCCCACGCTCGACGACGTCCACGACGGCATTATCGACGGGGAGTGGGAGTGGTTCCACGGCCCCGAGAAGCCCCTGTTCCACTTCGGGCCGCAGCGCTTCGACATCGCCTGCGCGCGTATCGAGCACTACACCGGCATCTCGGTTGATTCCGTGCAGCGCTACATCCTGTTCACCAACTACGACATGCACACCCGGGAGTTCGTCAATTTCGCGGAGCGCGCTCTGGAGAAGGAGGGCACCCGCTACACAAAGCTCATCCAGGCGCACGATGAGTCGCGCCAGATGCCGCGCTTCGACCTCGTCACCGACGACGGCGACGGCATCACCATGATCAACATCGGGGTCGGACCGTCGAACGCGAAGACCATCACCGACTGCCTGGCGGTGCTGCGGCCGGAGGCGTGGATCATGATCGGCCACTGCGCGGGCATGGACGGCCGCATGCGCATCGGCGACCTCATCCTGGGCAACGCCTACGAGCGCCGTGACAATCTTCTCGACGACCACATCCGCCGCGACCAGCCCATCCCCGCTGTGCCGGAGATCCAGCGGACCCTGGAGAAGATGGTGGAGAAGATCTACGGCGAGGACCCCTCGCTGATGCGCACCGGCACCGTGCTGTCCACCGGTGACCGGAACTGGGAGTGGAAGTCGCCGCAGGAGCTGTGGAACTGGCTGCGCGGCTCCACCGCGGCGGCCGTGGACATGGAGTCGTGCACGATCGCCGCCAACGGCTACCGCTACCGCGTGCCCTACGGCACCCTGCTGGCGGTGTCGGACCTGCCGCTGCACGCCGTGCCGAAGCTGCCGGCCGGGGCCCAGGCCTTCTACTCCAACTCGAAGGAGGCGCATGTGATGTGCGCGGTCAAGGCGATGGAGAAGCTGGCGAAAAACCCCGAGCGCCTGCGCACCCGCAAGTTGCGCCGCACCATCGGCGAGGTGCCGCTGCGCTGATGGAATTTACCGATCCCGCCGTCGAGATGGCGCACCGCAGCGCGATCCGTTCCATCGAAAGGGTGGTTTCCGAGACGGTGGAACCGACGGAGCCCAACCGCGCCTTGGACGCTGTCGTAAACATGCTCCGTAACCCGAAAGTACTGGTCATCACCGGCGCGGGCGTGTCCACCGAGTCGGGCATCCCGGATTACCGCTCTCCCGGGGGCCGCCTCTCGGTGGGTCGGCCGATGACGTACCAGGAGTTCGCGCACTCTCCGGCCGCAGTGCGCCGCTACTGGGCCCGCGCGTTCGTGGGCATTCGCTTCATGCGCGCCGCCCGGCCCAACCGCGCCCACTTCGCGCTCGTCGAACTGGAGCGCGCCGGGCTGATCAGCGGCGTCGTCACCCAGAACGTCGACGGTTTGCACGCCGACGCGGGCAGCCAGCGGGTCATCGCACTGCACGGCGGCATGGACAGCATCGTGTGCCTTGACTGCGGTTACACGGAAAAGCGCGAGCTTTTCGACGCCCGCCTGGCCGACGCCAACCCCGGTTACGCCGAGTCCGTCCGTGTCGAGGGCTCCATGATCAACCCCGACGGTGACGTGGAGTTGCGGGACGAGGACGTGGAGCGCTTCCGTATGATCGCCTGCGCCTCGTGCGGCGGCTCCCGCCTCAAGCCCGATGTGGTCTACTTCGGTGAGAACGTGCCGCGCGAGAGGAGAAGCGCCGCAAATGAGTGGCTCGAGCAATCGACCGGAGCCATCGCGATCGGCACCTCGCTGGCCGTGATGAGCGGCTACCGGCTCGTCCTCGACGCCCTCGCCCTGGGCAAACCTGCGGCCGTGATCAACGGCGGGCCCGGGCGGGCCGACCCCAAAGTGGGTACGGTGTGGCGCACCAGCGTCGGCGACGCATTGGACGCTGTTCTCGATGCCGCCGGGCTCTGAGCCGGTTACACTTCTGCGCATGACGCACACAAAGTCCCGCATGACCGCCGCTACCGCTGCTGCCGCCCTCGCCCTGACTCTTTCCCCCTCGATCGCGGACGCTCAGTCCACGACGACGAAGGACGAGGGTTCCTCCCTGGGCGGCCTGCTCTTCGGCACCGGTGAGAACGAAAAGTCCACGCCGGAGAAGATCGTGGTCATTCTGGGTATTGTCACCTTCATCATCAACGCCATAAGCACCGGCGGCCCGATGATTCAGCAGCTGCTTTCCCAGATCGCACCCCGCTAGCCCACGTACTCTAGGGCGCATGGACGCTCTCCTCTTTGGGCTCTCCGGCGTGGTGCTGGAACCCAGAACAGCAGCAGGACGCTCCCGGGTGGAGCGCGCCGCCGGCGCACTGGACACGGACAGGTTCTGGTCGGTGTACCGGGACCTGCGTCCCGCCTACGACATCGGTGACGTCTCCGACGTGCGCTGGTGGCAGCAAGTTGCCATCCGCGCCGGGTTGGATGATCCGGACATTCAGGAAGCCGTCGCGGCGGACGCGGACACGTTGTCCGAGGCGCGCCGCGACATGGTGGACTGCCTTCTCGGCCTTGTCGACGTCGGATGGGCGTGCGGGGTGGTGGACAACGCTCCCGCGGTCGTCGCGGCGCACCTGCGCGCTGCGCATCCGTGGCTTGGCGAGCTCGATGCGGTCACCTTCTCCTGCGACATCGGCGTGGCCAAGCCGGATCCCGCCGTCTACCGCGTCGCCGTGGAAGCGATGGGGGCGAAACTGACCAGCACCGTCTACTTCGACCACCGCGAGGACTGGGTCGAGGCAGCGCGCCGATTGGGCATGCGTGCGGTGCTGTTTACCTGCGCCCCCGACGTACGAAAGGCATTGGAATCCCTGTGATTTACAGCTTCGAATCCAAGACACCCGATATCCATCCGAGCGCCTATATCGCCCCCGAGGCGACGATCGTCGGCGACGTCACCGTCGGTGAGGACGTCAGCGTGTGGCCGGGAGCGGTCATTCGCGGTGACGTCGGCCCGATCAGGATCGGAGCCCGCTGCAACATCCAGGACGGCTGCGTCATCCACGTCGACACGGGCGGTGAGACGGTGCTGGAGGAAGATGTCACCGTCGGGCACTTGGCGATGATCCATTCATGCCACATCGAGTCGGCGTGCCTGATCGGCATGAGCGCCACGGTGCTGTCGCGTTCCCGGGTGGGCGAGGGCTCGATTGTCGGCGGGGGAGCGGTGGTCTTGGAGGGCCAGGACGTCCCGCCGTTCACGGTCGCGGCGGGTGTTCCCGCGAAGGTGCGCAAGCAGCTGCCGGAGGAGTCGCGCGAGGACCGTGTCGCGCACGCCGCCTCGTACGTGGCGTTAGGGCGCCGCCACCGCGAGGGGCTCGCGGAGCACGAAGTCTAGGGCGACGGCGCGGGCGATGTCTCGCACCACCTCGCGGTGGGTCGGGATCATCCGCAGCTCGACGGACGCCCCTGCCTCGCGCACCGCGCGGGCGAAGGGCGCGGGGGCCAGGGGGTCGCCGATAAATGCGCTGCCCGCCACCACAACGGTGGTCGGCGCGTGCTCCGCGCTGAGTTTGGCGGCTAGCGTCCCGAGTTGCCGGGCGCGGTTGTCCAGTGCTCCGCGGGTGGTGTCCTTGTGGGCGGCGTCGGTGACGGCGTCGTGAAGCGTGCGAATCCCATCAATGTTGATCGAGTCAATCAGGCCCTGCGTGGTCAGGTCGTCGCGGGCCACGCTGACGGGCAGAACACCCTCCGGAGTGGAAATGGCGCAGCCAATGGAGTCGTCGGCGAACAGTGCCATGACGGACTCGTCGCCCAGAGACGGCGTGGACTGGATCTCGGAGCCCACGATCGCGGCCGCGGCCGACGTGACCACGACGGGGACGGAGAACTGCTCGCGCAGTTGCGCACCGATTTCCACGCCGCGCCACCCGAGGTTGGGTGCGTAGACTTCGCCGTTGCCCGTCACGGTTCCCGAGGTTGTCACGCCTACGGTGGCGAGAGGGCGGTGGACCCCGGTGGTCAGCCGGTTCAGCGCCGCCATGAGGTGCTGGATGAAGTCGTCCTGGCTCAGTTGGGCGACGGCGGTGTCGACGTCGACGCTGCGCAGCGTGCGGCCCTTGAGGTCGAACAGCGCGATGTAGGTCGACTGCGTGCCCACGGAGATACCTGCGTGGATCGCGTGCGGCTCGGCCAGCTCGAGCGGGATGGTGGGGCGGCCGCGCCCCCGCGACAGCGCGAGGTCCGCGCGCTCGGCCACGTACCCGTACTTGGTCAGCGCCGCCACCGCGCGGGTGATGGTCGGCTGGCTCAACCCCGTCGCTTCGACGAGTTCGCTTCTCGACGTCAACTCCCCGAGCCTGACCAAGTGCAGACATTTCGCCGCTGGGCTGCACGGGCGGGAAAAGGGAAGTGTCGCCATAGATGAATATAATATCATTAGTCTAGACCGCTTTGTCCATTCATGTCAGACAAAGCGTCCCATGACCTCCGCGAACATGCCACCGCGGGCAGCTCTGCGATACACTGTGCCATCATGACCTCTGCGCACACCGGGAGAGCCCCGTCCCTGCTGGATGCGACCTGCGAGGATTTTGTTTACGACCTCGTGGCGCTTTCCCCGACGTTGGGGACCCGCATCGGCATCGAGGGGCACGACCACGACCTGCAGGACTTCAGCCCCGCCTACTGGGAGGACGTGGCGGACCGGGTCCGGGACCTGCTCGCCGATGTCGACGCGCTGAACGATTCCACAGACGAATCTGACGATGACGACAATTTCGACCAGGCGGACACGTTGACTGCGGCCATCCTGCGCGACCGTATGACGCAGGAGCTCGACCTGCACCACCGCGGTGAGGACCTGCGGATGCTGAACAACATCGACTCGCCGGTGCAGCACATCCGTGAGGCCTTCAGCCTGATGCCGAAGAGCAGCGCCGAAGACCTTGAGAACGTCGAGTCGCGTCTGTCCAAGGTCCGCGACGCCCTGGCCGGTTACCGCGAGTCCCTCGCCGAGGCCGCGAGCCAGGGCGACGTGGCCACGCACCGCCAGATCGATGCAGTGATCAGCCAGTGCGAGGCGCTCGGGGACGAAGGCTCCATGTTGGAGCGCCTCGGTGTGGCGTCCGAATCGAGCGTCGTGCACGACGCCAAGAACTCCTTCCAGGACATGGCGGACTGGCTGTCCACCGAGCTCTCCCCGATGGCCCCGCACGAAGACGGCGTGGGGCGCGACCGCTACGAGTTCTTCTCCCAGTTCTTCCTCGGCCGCAAGGTCGACCTCGACGAGGCCTACGAGTGGGCCCTGGAGAGCTTGCGTGAGGTGGTTCTCCAGGAGGCGGAACTCACCCGCTCCATGTTCGATGCGCCGACGACCATCCACGCCGCTTTCCGCAAACTCAACGAAGACGAGCGCTACACGCTGCGCACCTCCGGCGAGCTGCTGGATTGGATGGCCGAATCCACCCGCGAGGCCTACGCGGTCCTGCAGAACAACTGCTTCACCATTCCCGACGGCGTGCAGCGCCTCGACTGCGCCATCGACCCCGCCGGGACAGGTGGGCTCTACTACACACAGCCGAGCGACGACATGGTTCGCCCCGGCACGCTGTGGTGGTCCATGCCAGAGGGCAGGGACTCGCTGCACACCTGGCACGAGCTGACTCATATCTTCCACCAGGGCGCGCCTGGCCACCACGTCCAGTTCGCCACGGCGCTGACCCAGCGCACCACCCTGAACCTGTGGCGCCGCAGCGTCAACGTCAACGCGGCGCATGCCGAGGGCTGGGCGCTCTACGCCGAGCAGCTCATGAGCGAGTACGGCTACTTCGACGAACCGGCCAAGCAGCTGGGCCACCTGGACTCGAAGCGCCTCCAGCTCGCCCGCGTCGTCGTGGACATCGGGGTCCACCTGCACAAGAAAACGCCGGACAAGACCGGCGTCTGGGACGCGCAGTACGCCAAGGCGTTTTTGCGCGACAACACCGCGATGCCGGAGTCCCGCGTCAGCTTCGAGCTCGACCGCTACATGGGGTGGCCCGGCCAGGCCCCCGCCTGTTCGGTGGGCTACCGGGCGTGGCTGAAGCTTCGCGACGACGCCCTCGCCCAGGGCATGAACTTGCGCGACTTCCACGACCGGGCTCTGCGTCTGGGTTCCATGCCGATGGACTTGCTCGCGCAGGAGCTCCTATAGTCGCCGGAGGACCTGCGGGAGGTACGCGGCGAAAAGGAGCACGCCGATCAGGCGGATGAGCTGGATTGCAATCACCGCGGGTCCGGCACCGCCTTCGGCCGAAAGCGCCAGCACCGTCTCCAGGGCGCCGGGGCTCGTGGCCAGGTAGCCCTCGAAGTGGCTGATCCCGAGCCACACCGACACGATCCAACCCATCGCGGCGCACGCGGCCATAAGCCCCGCAATGTAGGCGACAGTGGCGGGTAGGAGCCGGCCGAAGTGCCTGAGCGCGGGGACGTTTAGGCCCCCGCCGCAGATCCACCCGATGGCGAGGAAGGCAACGACTGCGAGGGCCGGCGGCATGGCCAAGGGGGCGTCGATAAGCGATCCCGCGAGGGCGGTTAGCACAAGCGGCCCGAAGACGCTCGCATTAGGCAACCGCACGATCCTGCCCAGCGGCTGTCCCGTGGCGACCAGCGCCGGGACGAAAAGCCACGACCACCAGGCGGGCTGGGGCGCGGTCGTTGCCGGGCCGGCGGGCGCCGCAAGTAGCGAGGCGACCAGCGGCAGCGTCACGGACACCGTGAGCAGGCGCAGGTACTGCGACAGCGCGACGTAGCGCGTATCCGCGCCCACCTCGGCGGCGACCGCCGGCATGATCGACGCCCCGCCGGCCAACAGCGACAACACGCCAGTTTCACGCGAGACACCGTGGTGGGACAGGAACATCCCGCCTGCGAACGCGAGCCCCACGGTTACCAGCGCCACCACAAGACCCGGAACGAGGAAAGCGGCGAGCTCGCGCGGCGGGATGCCCACGAGCGGGATCGCGGCTAAGACACCGATGATTCCGCGGGCCGCGGCGAAGAAGTGCTGGTTGACGGGCAGGTCGCGCCCGCTTGCGAGCGCCATGGCGCCGGAGGCGATAATCGCACCGAGGATCCACGCTGCCGGCACACCCAGGCGGGAGAAAAGGAAACCGAGCGCCACCGACGCCGGGGCGACGATGATCCATTTCTGCCAAGTGCGCACCAGGGCGATGATACGGTCTCACGCATGGAACTGCTGCCGCTTCTCGCCGCCGCCTCGCTGATCGCGGGGTGGGTTGACGCGGTGATCGGCGGCGGCGGGCTCGTGCTCATCCCCGTCCTGATGGCCTCCACGGGAATGCCCCCGGCGGCGGTGCTGGCCACGAACAAAGTCGCGGCAGTGACCGGCACAGCTTCGGCCGCGGTGACGATGGTGCGCCGCGTCGGGGTGCCGCGGTTTGCGTGGGGGCTGGCTGCCGTCGCGTTCGTCCTGTCGGCGTGCGGCGCCCTCGCGGTGTCCCTAATCAGCGACTCCGTTATCCGCCCCGCCATCCTGATCCTGCTGGTGGCCGTGGGCCTGTTTGTGTTCTTCAACCCGTCGTTCGGCACCACGGCGGGCGCGCCCACGTACACGCGCGCGCGAGTCGCCGGGGGTGTCGGGCTTGCCCTTCTCATCGGGTTCTACGACGGCATCTTCGGCCCCGGCACCGGCATGTTCCTGATCATGGGGTTCACCGCTCTGTTCTCGCAGGCGTTCCTGCGCTCCGCGGCGATGGCGAAGGTGGTCAATACCGCGACCAACCTCGGGGCGTTGACGGTCTTCATCGCCGGGGGCTGGGTGGACTGGACTCTCGCGCTAGTTCTTGCCGTAGCCAACGTCGTCGGTGCGCAGCTGGGGGCGCGTACGGTGCTCAGAGGAGGCTCGAAGCTTGTCCGGTTAGCCTTGCTCGCGCTGGTGGTGGTGCTGTGCGCGCGTCTCGGGTGGCAGGAATTTTCCAATAACTAAGTTTCCGCACCTATCCTGTGTCATTATTAGCCAATGACTAAGATCGAGACGCCGGTTCGAGGTCAGCGGCCGAAGCGCCGGGCCGCGACTGAGGAGAAGATCGTCCGCTCCGTGCTCAAGCTCGCCCGGGCGAAGGGTTTCAACGCGGTGACCATCGACGCCGTCGTTGCGGATTCCGGGGTGGCCAAGACCACCATCTACAGGCGTTACGACGACCGCATGGACATGCTCATCGACACCCTGCGTCAAATCACCCTCGAGATCCCCACGGAATACCCCACCGACGAGAAGGGCTTCGAGCGTTACCTGGTCAACCTCCAGGATCACCTGGAAAACAAGATCGGCCTGCGCCTGATCGGCTCGCTGGTATCCAGCTCGGACGAGTTCATCGAGGAGTGGCGCGACCGCGTCGTAGCGGAGTTGGTGGACGGGTTCGCGCGCTACTACCGCAAGGGAATCAAAGAGGGTTCATTCTCAGCGGACGTCAACGGCGGTGCGATCGCCACCATGGTCGTCGGAAGCGTCCTGATGCGCGCGGCGTTCGACCTCAAGGGGCGCCAGTCCCATGCAAAAGAGCTCGCAGCGATGCTGTGGCCGATCGTCGCGTCACCCGAGAGCAAGGGCGCCGTTGGCTAGGCCGGCCAGCGCGCCCACGGCACCGAGCAGAACGATCGTGACCACGCCCCACTCGAACCCGTTGAACAGCTTTTCGCGCCGGGCCAGCCGAGTGAGTACGTAGGGAACCAGCCCCGGCACCACGGCAAGCGCGCCGAACAGCACGTACACGGGGTCGGCGGCGTAGATCAGCCAGAGCGAATAAACCACGCCGAGGACGCCGACTCCCAGGTGTTTGCGGTTGTCGGCGGGGGAGACGGCGGGCCCGGAGTCGTCGAAACGCGTGCCGGCGTGCGGGTGGGTCAGGCCTTTGCCGCGCACCGCGAGCAGCACGAGGTACACCGCCGAGAAAATGTACGGCAGAAGGTACATGATGGTGGCCAGCTGCACCATGGATGTGTACGAGGCTTCGCTGACGAAGAAGATAATGACAAACACCTGGATCACCGCAGTGGAGATCAGCTGCGCGATCACAGGCGCGCCGGCGGCGTTGGCGTGGCCCAGCTTCGTGGGCAGCAGGCCGTCATTCGCCATCATCACGATGGGCTCGGCGCAGAGCATCTGCCAGGAGACGTAGGCGCCCAGAACGGACAGGCACAGGCCGACGGAAATCAGCATGCCGCCCCACGGGCCCACGACCGCCTCGAGGACCGCGCCCATGGAGTTCTCCGGCAGCGCGGCGAGCTCCTCGCGGGTGAGAACGCCGTACGACAGCGTGGACACCGCCATCAACAGGCCAAGGACCGAGAGGAACCCGATGACGGTGGCGCGGCCGACGTCGTTACGCGTGCGCGCCTGCTTGGAATATACGGAGGCACCCTCGATCCCGATAAACACCCACACCGTGAAGAGCATGATGCCCTGGAGTTGTTCGCTAAAGCTGGCGCCGGAGTTTTCCCCCCAGAAGTCGAGGGTGAAGGTGTCCCAGCTGAAGCCGAGAAACGCGACCAGCACGATGAAGCAGAGGATCGGGACCGTTTTCGCCACCGTAGTCACCACGTTCATCAGCGCCGCCTGCTTCACGCCGCGGGAGAGTATGAAGAAGATCACCCACGTCAACACCGACGTCGCCACCGCGAGAACCGCGTTGTTCTTCAGCACGGGGACGTAGTGGCCGATGGTGGAGAAGAACAGGGTGGCGTAACCCACCTGGGCAATCACCGAGCCGAGCCAGTACCCCCAGCCCGAGGTGAACCCAATAAAGTCGCCTAACCCAGCCCGCACGTAGGAGTAAACGCCGGAATCCAGGTGCGGCTTGCGCCGGGCGAGGATCTGGAAGACGAAGGCGATGGAGAGCATGCCGACGCCCGCGATCGCCCAGCCGACGAGCATCGCGCCGGGGCTGGCCACCGAGGCGATGTTCTGCGGTAGCGCGAAGATGCCGGACCCGATGCAGGAACCGATGATGAGCGAGACCAGGGTCCACATGGTCACGGTATGGGTTTTCATTCCACACAAGATACTGGGTGTCTCCCAGTTTTCTAAATAGCGCGCCAGGGATCCTCGGGCCAGGGGTGCTTGGGGTAGCGCCCGCGCATCTCCTTCCGCACTTGCTGGTAGGGGCCGTCCCAGAAGCTGCGCAGGTCGTCCGTCACAGCGAGCTCGCGCCCCGCAGGAGAAAGTAGGTGGAACAGCACCCTGACGCCCGCGCAGGTGGGCGACTCCGCCATGCCGAAGCATTTCTGCAGCTTGACCCGCACGATCGGCCGGCCCGTGGAGTAGTCGATCCTGCCCACACCGACCCGCTCCGGCGCCAGCTCGTCCATCTTCGCCGCCTCCGGCCACGGCAGCTGCCGCAGCAGCGCGGCCCTCATGTCGAGCTTGCTTATCGACGCCCCCCTGGCCACCTCCCCGATCTCCGGCGAGTAGTCCCCCTTCGCGACATCGGGCCAAGGTTCACCTACCTCGCTGTGCAGGAAGTCGAGCCGGTCCTTGAGCCGCTGTGCGCTCTCACTGAGCGAAAAACTCTCGAAGCGTAGGTCTGTCAGCGCCTCCGCCGCTTCCTCCGGGGTTAGTTTCACCGGAGTCGAGCTCAGCTCGATGGCGCCGACGGCTTTGACGCGGCGGCCGCGCACGGAGCCGTCGACAAGCGCCGCCCGCGTCTCCTCGGTGACGCGTTCGACGGGCAGCTCGTACGGCTCCGCGGCCCTGATCACCGCACCTTTGTTGGTTAGCTGCACCTCCGCGGCGGCGATCCATTCTGGCTGGCCGATTTGCGCGTCGAGCGTCGCGCGGGTGCCGCTCGCGAGAAGGTAGGTATCACCCATTTTCTTCGCCACCCACTGCGGATACGCTGCGGCGACGACCTCGCCAGCATTAACGGGCGGGGTACGGCGCACGAGGCGCTCCAGTCTGCGGACAGGCTGATCCGACAGCGCCGCCACGGTGGGCGCCGCACCGCTGCCGAACCTCAGCAGCGCGGCCCCGTGGCGCGGGTCGAGGGGGAGGGCCGACAGCTTTCTGCCGAACCCGGTGATGTCGTCCCCGTCGAGCGCGCCGAGGTCCCGCAGCGTGTGGTGGGCGTCGATAAGCGACTGTTTCGGCGGTTGGTCGACCAGCGGCAGATCCGGCGAACCCCACGCCGCGACGGTGAGCGCCGCCGAAGTGAGGTCGCTGGTGGCGATCTCCGGAGTGATGTCGGGCTGGAAGCGCTGGTAGTCGGCCTGGGAGTAGGCGCGCACGACGCTGCCGGGTCCGAGGCGGCCCGCGCGGCCGGCCCGCTGGTCCGCGCTCGTCTTCGCCGTCGAGACCGTAACTAGGCCCGTCATGGCACGGGCGGCGTCGCGTCGGGGCACACGCGACAACCCGGCGTCGACAACGCGACGCACGCCCGGCACCGTGATGGAGGACTCCGCGATGCTCGTCGCCACCACCACCTGCTGACTGCCGCTCAGCGCCCGGTCCTGCTCGCCGGAGGTCAGACGGCCGTGAAGCGGAGCCCAGTCATCGAGGAAGGACCCGACGAGCTCCACCTCGCGCACACCTGGGACGAACACGAGGGTGCGCTCGCTGTGCTGCGCCAGCGCGGCAATGTGCCGGTAGAACTCGCGGGTACCCTGGGCGCGCTCGGGATGGGGCGCGTATTCAATGGTCAGCGGGTGCGTGACGGCCTCGGTGCTGAGGATCGCAGCACCCATATGGTCGGCGAATTTCCGCGCGTCGAGGGTGGCGGACATGGCGGCGAGGTAGAAGTCGTCGCGCAGGATGGCAACTTCCATGCACATCGCGAGCACCAGGTCCGTGTCGAGCTGGCGCTCGTGGACTTCGTCGATGACGACCGCGTTGACCCCTTCGAGGCCCGGGTCTGCGATGAGGCGGTTGAGCAGCACACCGGGCGTGACGAACTCGACTAGCTCGCCGGGGTGGTGCTCACCGCGGATCGCATACCCGACTTTTTCTCCGACGCCGGTCCCGTCGAGCTGGGCTAAGCGACGCGCCACCGCACGCACCGCGACCCTCCTCGGAGCCGTGGCCAGCGTCTTTCCCACCATGTTCGCAATTGCTGGCGGGACAAGCGTGGTCTTGCCTGTCCCGGGGGGCGCCTCCACGACCAAGGGTCCGGTGTCCGGGAGCTGGTCGATCACCACCGCGACGGGGAGGCCTTCGCCGATGACACGCAGGTTGAACATGTGCCCAGGCTAGGTCATTTCGCGTCATTCGCGGTTAAGATGAGCGACGTCATGAGACGACTGTTTGCCGCCGTGCTGCCTCCGGACGATGTCCGCGAGCACCTCGTCCGCGCGCTTCGCCCGATCCGGGATTTGTCGTCGGAACTGAGGTGGACGGACCCGGACACGTGGCACCTCACGATGGCGTTCTACGGAAACCAGCCGAATGACGCCGCCGTGGTCACGGACCACCTGTCGCAGGCCACCGCTTTCCGACGCCCCTTGCGCCTCCACCTGAGAGGAGCGGGGGCGTTTGATCGTCGCACTCTGTGGATCGGCGTCGGCGGCGACAAACCCCAGCTCCGGGAACTCATGTCGGACTGCTCCGTCGAGCTGGATAAGCGTCAGCGGGCCCACCTGACGGTGGCCAAGAGGTGCAACCGCACCCGCGACATGTGGCTTATCGACGACCACTCCCACGCGCTGTCCGTCTACTGCGGGCCGGAGTTTTGGGTGGACGAGGTCCATCTGGTGGAGTCGCACCTGGGCGAGGGGCGCGGCGGTGGGCCGCGCTACGAGATTGTGGACACGTTCTATTTGCGTTAGGCAGCGTCAACGAGCGCGTTGTGCATGGCCTGCTCGATGTACGAGTATTTAGACACGTATCCTTCGTCGATCGGGTCGGGGTGCGGGGGTTCTTCGCTGTCGGGTTCTGGGGGTGGCGGGTCGGGGTGCTGGTCGAAGTCCCGGTCGTACTCCCGCTCGAGAGTTGTGAGAGAGGTTTCGCATCGGTCGTAGTCCCCGTCCCGGTCGTACTGGTCGAGGACCGCATGGCATTTCGCGTAAAACTGCGTGGTTCGAGCCTTGTTCTTCTGCACGCGGCTGAGGCTCGACCGCCAGTGCGGGGAAAGTGGTGTGAGCTCACTGGCGAGGATGCCTTGGTTTTCTGAGATGACGTATGTTCCGTCGTCGAAAAGCCAGATGACGTCCCCCGTCACGGGATCGGGGATGTAGAAGGCGCGGCGGTCCGTCTTGACGTTGTGGTGGCGTTGGCACAGGGCGAAAAGGTTGTCCGGCGTTGTGCGGCCGCCCTGATCGAAGGGGATGCGGTGGTCCAGCTGGCAGTTTTCGGCCGGCCGATGGCAGCCCGGGAACACGCACACCCCGTCCCTGGCGTGAACATACGCCTTCATCTGGGGCGTAGGGGTGTAACTTTCCGTCTCGATATCCTTCGACAGGTAAACGGTCTGGACGTCAGAGGACTGCGACAGGTCGTCGAAAGCGTCGGTGGAGGCGTGGTCGGTCCACCCGAAGCCGGGGATGTACACGGGCTCACCTGTGGCGCGGTTGGCTGGTGCGTAGACATTGAGCACGACCTTGCGGGGTGCAACTTTACCGGTGAGCAAGCCGATTATGGCTTGTGCGTGTGAAATCTGCTCCTCGCGGGACAGGGAGTTAATCTGCGAACGGATGAGTGCCATGGTTGTGGAGTTGGTCAGCAGCTCGATGCCGTGCTGGGTGACCCCGTCGATGACGGACTCGAAAAATCCCGCAGCATCTTGTGTGGGGTCGGGCGCGGCTCGCTTCCTGCGCTTCTTCTCGTCGAAGTTGACGCTGGGGTCGATGGTGGCGATGCGCTCGCGTAGGCGACGGGTAATGGCCCAGGGTGACGGCAGCTCCTGTGCCGGTTTGGATGGGGTGAACATGCGCACGAGGATGCGGTCCAGCTTGTCCAGCGTTTCCTCGGAGACGGACGCACCCAGCAGGTTGAGGGCTGAGTCGATGGCACCCAGGCGGGCTATGTCCAGCCGCAATGTCCGCTGCTGCAGCTCGCGCAAGCGGGGGAGAGATTGCAGGCGGAAGTAACCCAGGACACCCTTCTCAATCTCGTGCTTGCTCTTGCCGCTGGCCGCGCGGCACGCGGCGACGAACAGCTCGAGGTCTGCGATGTCCGAGCCGTCGGTAGCGTAGGCGGAGTACATCGCGTACTCGCTTTCGCGGCCCAGGCGCGCCGCGTCACACACCGGGTCGCCTTCCCGCTCGGTGGCGAAGTACGACTCCGGCGTCACTGGATGGTCGCAAACTGGCATCGTTCCCCCTTTCAATACTGGCCATCGTATCGAACATGTATTTGTATGTCAAGTGGGGGCGCAAAATAATGTAACCGCGCGTCATCGCATGAAAGATGCAGGCAAATAAGAAAAGTACCCAGTCTTAAAAAGGCGCTCGAGCATGAACCAAATCGAATATTTATTCTTCAGAAGGGAGACGGAGGAAGAGCCCGCTTGACCACAGCGGGCACGCCTGCCGCCATTGAGCCCGAGGGGATGTCGCGGGTTACTACCGAGCCCGCCGCGACGACACAGCGGTCACCCCCGCTCACCCCGGGCATCACCATGGCGCCCGCGCCAAACCAGCAGTCGTCGCCGATCGTGATGGGGTGGGCGATTTCCCAACCCTCGGCCCGCTTGGCGTGATCGTCGACAGGGTGGCCGACGGCGATGAGCTGGCACCCCGGCCCGAACAAAGTGCGCGCGCCAACGGTCACCGGCGCGATGTCGAGGATCGTGCAGTTGAAGTTCATGTAGCACCCCTCGCCGAAGCTGGTGTTCACCCCGAGCTCGAGGTGGAGGGGAGCCCAGATGTCGGGCGGGTTCTCGCTGTTGGGGAACATGAGGCGCAGCAACTCGCGGGCGCGGGCGGGGTCGGTGTTGGACAGCGCGTTGAACTCGCGCACGAACTCCCAGGTCACCTGGTGCTGCGGGTTCGGCTGGGGCAGGTACCAGCTCACCGGCGCGAGAAAACCGCGAGGAGCGATGCGAGAAGGACCACCAGCGGGGCGACCCAGGTGCCCTCGGAGAGGAAGTACGCGGCCGCGACGACGGCGATGACGGTGACGGCGACGACGGCGACGTTGAAATCTCTGGCCATGCGGCTCACGCTACCAGCGGCGGTAGGTTGAGGGCATGCTTATCGACGCCTCGTCCCTGCCCCGGCAGCCCCAGCGCATCCTGCCCGGCGTCGTACACCTGCCCGGGTTCCTGGCGCCCGCGCAGCAAGCGGATCTGGTGGAACAGGCGCGGGAGATCGCGCGGGCTGTGGCTGGGACACCGGTGGCGATGCGCCGGCCGAAAGTCGGCAAAGGCCACATGCAGGCGTACCTGATGTCGCTCGGGTGGTTCTGGGCGACGAACCCGTACCGCCTGGTAAGGGAAGTCGAAGGGTGTCCGGTGCCGCCGGTGCCCGCGAACTACCAGGCCATTGCGGATGACGTGCTCGCTGCGGCGCGCGGGGTGGACGAATTGGTGGGTGACGCGGTGACGGTGGAAACCGCGTTGGTGAACTATTACCCGCCGGGACCGGGAATGGGGATGCACGTTGACGCGGAGGAGGAGGCGGACAATGCGGTGGTGAGCTTGTCTATAGGCGACGAGATCGTGTTCCGCATCGAGGGAGAGGACCTGCTGCTCATGTCCGGTGACGCTCTGGTGTTCGGCGGGCCTGCGCGAAGGGCGCGCCACGGCGTGCTGGGGGCGCGCGGCGGAACGGGGTCGGAGGGGACGGGGCTGACGGAAGGGCGGATCAACATCACGATGCGCCAGGTACACGCATAGAGTTTCAGGGCATGGAGAAGATTGCGGTTGTCACAGGTGGTTCCGCTGGGATCGGTGAAGCGAGCGCCCGCGCGCTGGCGGGAGACGGTTGGAAGGTCTACGTCGCGGCCCGCAGGATCGAGCTCTGTGAAAAGATCGCGCAGGAGATCGGCGGGGTGGCGGTTGAGCTTGATGTGACGCGCCAGGGGAGCGTCGATAAGCTTGCGGCCTCATTGGAGCGCGTGGACCTGCTGGTCAACAACGCGGGCGGGGCGAAGGGCCTTGATTACCTGCGCGACGCCAACGAAGACGACTGGCGCTGGATGTACGAGACCAACGTCTTCGGCACCGTGCGCGTGACCAAGGCGCTGTACCCGGCGCTGCTAGAGGCCAGCGGGCTGGTGATCAACATCGGCTCCGTCGCTGGCACCGACGCCTACAAGGGCGGGTCGGGCTACAACGCCGCCAAGTTCGGGCTGCGCGGCCTGACGCGCGCGCTGCGCCGCGAGGAGGCCGAGAACCTAATCCGCGTCACCGAGATCGACCCAGGGCGGGTGGAGACGGACTTCGCGATGAACCGCTTCGGCGACCAGGCGCGCGCCGACGCCGTGTACGAGGGCAAGCTGAACCTCACCGCCGAGGACATCGCGGAGACTGTTCGCTGGGTGGCCAGCATGCCGGCGCACGTCAACATCGATACGCTCAGCATCATGCCGCTCGACCAGGCCGAGCGTTAAGGTGGGCCGTATGAACGTGGAAATCAGCGGAGACTCGATCAAGCTCGGGCAATTCCTCAAATTGGCCAACCTCGCCGAATCCGGCGGGCACGCCAAGGAACTCATCGCCTCCGGCGAGGTCGCGGTCAACGGCGAGGTGGTCACCTCCCGGGGGCATTCGCTTGTCGACGCCGACACGGTCACCGTCGCCGGAACCCAAGCGACCGTTACAAGCGGCGGGGACGGCGGGGACTACTTCGACGAGAGCACCGCCAACGACGATTTCGACCCCGAGAAGTGGAGGAACATGTAATGCCAGCTTTCCAGGCTCTCGAGGGTATGCCGTACTGGCAGGACCTCGCCACCGGTGACGCGCAGAAATCCGCCTACTTTTACTCCAAACTGCTCGGCTGGGACGTTTCCGGCGATGCCTACCGCATCGCGCGCAAGGAAGGCCTGCCTGTCGCGGGCTTCATCTCCCAGCTGGAAGACCCGACCATGACGGACGCGTGGGTGACGTATTTCCTCGCGCGGGACGTGGATCGCGTTGTCGTGGGCGTCGATAAGCGCGGCGGCTCGGTGCTCGCCGTGGCCGACGTCTCCCTGGGGCGCATGGCCCTGTGCGCGGACCCGGCGGGAGCGGTGTTCGGTGTAATCGAGCCGGCGGGGGAGGACCAGTTTGTCGCGGCTGGCGAGCCGGGCACCCCGGTATGGCACGAATACGTTGCCATCGACCGCGGCCGCGAGTGCATCGACTTCTACGCGGAGCTATTCGATTGGGAGGTCGAGGAATCGGAGGGGTACTTCGTGGTGTTGGCCGACGGCGCGCCCTTCCTCGGCATGCGGGATGAATCGGGGTCCGCCGACCTAGAGGGAGTGGCCGGTTTCTGGGAGACCTACCTCGGGGTGGACAACGTGGAGCTGGCGGCGCGCCGGGCCGCTGAGCTGGGGGGAGAGGTGCTCGCCGGCCCGGAGGCATCGCCCTTCGGCCGACTGGTGGTGGTGCAGGACACCACCGGTGCGACGGTCACGCTGTGCGAGGTGGCTACCCCGGTAAACGAGGACGAACTCGATGAGGCAGAGTCTCTTCTGCGATAATGCATCGCGTGAAAAGACTCCTCGCCGCACTCGCAGTCGTGCTCGTCACTGCGGCGCCCGCGCACGCCTACGAGGTGAACACCGCTTACGACAACGACCGCACTGCTCTCGCGGTCGTCCACCCGGACGGGCATTGGTCGGGTTCCGATGCGGCCCTGGAGCCCCGACCGGCATTGTCGCTGTCCAAGCTGTTCCTCGGGTACTGGATCCTGTACAACGGCACGGACGAGGAGAAGGAGCTCGTCGAGGAGATGATTTCGGTCTCGCACGACGGGTACGCCCAACGATTCGACCGCAAGTACCCCGAGGCCATCGACGAGATCGCCGATGACTTCAACCTCCAGGACACTGCCCGCTCCGGAGCCTGGGGCCGGACGGTGACATCCGCGTACGACGTGGCGTCGTTCGTGTCTGCGATCTTGTGGGACCCGCGCGCCAAGCCGCTTCTCGACGGCATGAGGGACAAACCGGAGGTTGCCCGCGACGGCTTCCACCAGCTCTTCGGGGCCGCCGAGCTGAACCGCGTCGAGGGCGTCAAGACGGGGTGGTCCGACGACCGCGTCTCCCAGACCGGCAGCGTGTCCTTCGGTCAGATAGGCGACGAAGTTTGGGTGGTCGCCGCCTTGACCTGGGGGGATTCGGAGGAGAACACGGAAGACGTCCTCGACGGGATCAACCAGATCGACGATCGCGCTGCCCGCGAGAAGCGCGATTATTGGAAGCCGGGAGGTTCCATGCCGGTGAAGTTCACCGATCTGGACCTGCGCTGAGGAACTGCGCGGTGTCGCGGATTCTGCGGCGCGCCTCGGCGGGCGTAGAGATCTCACCTGTTGAGTGATACTCAGCAGGCGTCTGGACAAGCACGTTGGGAGAGACATCGTCCGTGTTGTCCGGGAAGGTGAGGATCGTCCGGTCCGCCGTCGTCGGCACGTTCTCGTACAGCAGCCAGGCGGCCACTTCCGACGCCCCCTGCGCCCGCGCGTACGCGATGGCGGGTTCGAGGGCCTCGGGCTTGTCGACGTCCACAATCAACGCACCCGCCAACTCAGCCGCGCCGGCCACTTCAGGCTGCCACGCGAATTCGCGCGCCTTTTCACCCAGAGGAGCGTAAGAAACGGCCCACACCCCGGTCTCGCGGGCGGGCCGGAACAGGGTGCCGAATTCGGTGTCCTCGACCCCGACGGTTTTCGGGTACGCCACACCCGGCATGGTGTGGTCGACGGCAGAGCCGAGCATCAGCATCGCGGCGTGCGTCAGCCTATCCGGGAGAAGCGCCAGGTAGCGGTCCACGTCCTCCGGGTCTGACGGGCGTGGGTACGTGGCCTCCATGTAGGAGACGATTTGTTCGAACTGCAGCTCGTCGGGCAGGATGCGCTTCACACCGCCGACGTTGAAGTCGGGGTCGGACTGGTCGTTGACAGGGTAGTCGTCGTCAAGCGAGCCCTGCTCGAGTTTCGGCGTCACCAAATCTGCACCCGGTCTTCCGGCGCGACCCACATCGGGGAGTCCTGTGGAACGTCGAAGGACTCGTAGAACTCCGCGATGTTGCCCGCGATGACGTTGCAGCGGAACTCGTTGGGCGAGTGCGGGTCGATGGCGAGCAGCTGGGCCGCCATCTCCGGGCGCACCTTGGAACGCCATACCCGCGCCCACGCGAGGAAAAGGCGCTGGAACCCGGTGAATTCGCCCTCCACGTCACCGAACGGCAGGGCGGGGCCGTCCTCGAGGTTATTTTCCTCGAGGTAGATCTTGTACGCCACCACGGCAATGCCGAGGCCGCCTAGGTCACCGATGTTCTCACCGAGAGTGAAGTCGCCCTTCACGCCGGTGACGGCCTCCTGGCCTTTGAGGACGGAGGGGACGAGGCCGTCGAACTGCTTCACCAGCTTGGCGGTAAGCTCGTCGAAACGCTCGCGGTCCTCGTCGGTCCACCAGGAGTTCAGGTTGCCCAGGCCGTCGTAACGCGAGCCTTGGTCGTCGAAACCGTGGCCGATCTCGTGGCCGATCACAGCCCCGATGGCGCCGAAGTTCTCCGCGGCATCGGCCTCCGGGTCGAAGAACGGCGGCTGCAGGATTGCGGCCGGGAAGGTGATGTCGTTGACCACGGGATTGTAGAACGCGTTGACGGTTTGCGGGGTGGTCACCCACTCGTCGCGGTCCACGGGCTTGCCCAGCTTGGCCAGCTGGAAGTCGTGCTCGAACGCCGCGCCCTTGCGGACGTTGTCGAGCAGATCCGCGCCGAACTCAAGACCTTCGAAACTGCGCCAACGGTCGGGGTAGCCGATCTTGGAAGTGAACTGCGCGAGCTTCTCCACCGCGCGGGTGCGGGTGCCTTCACCCATCCATTCCAGCTTGTCTATGCGCTGGCGGTAAGCCTGGACGAGGTAGTTGACCAGCTCCAGCATCATGTCCTTGGACTCGGGCGGGAAATGCTTGGCCACGTAGTGCTTACCGATCTCCTCGCCGACCAGCGACTCCGCGAGGCTGACCCCGCGCTTCCAGCGGTCGCGCTGCTCAGTGGCGCCCGAGAGCTTCGTGCCGAAGAAGTCGAAATTCGCCCGCCCGATCTCCTCGGTGAGTAGACCGGCACGGGAGCGCAGGATGTTCCACGCACCCCACAACTGCCAGTCCGCAAGCGTCTCGGGGCGCAGCATTCCGTCGAGCGCCTGGGTGTACGACGGCATCATGTCAATGACCCCCCCGCCGCCGAGGCCCGCGCCGCGCAGGATCGTCTGCACGAGCGGCGGGAGGTCGCTGAAATCGGTGGGGTTGTAGGTGGCGATCGCGTCACGCGTCCTGACAACATCCCAGTGGCTTGCCGCGACCTGGATCTCCAGGTTGACGATGCGCTCCGCGGCCACCTCCGGCGGCAGGCCGAGCAGGTGGGCGGGGCCGAGGAACTCAAGCATCCGCGCCACGTGCTTGCGGTAGGCGGCGAGCGTCTCGGCGTGCTGCGGCTCTCGGTAATACGCTTCGTCGGGAAGCCCGAGCCCGCTCTGCACCACGTAGGCGACCGCGTCTTCCCCCCGCGAGTCCTTCTCCACCCAGAATGTGATCGGCCCGCCGATGCCCTCGCGCTCCAAAACGCCGAGGTTACGGGCGAATTCCTCGGTGCCGGAGGTGGCCAGCTTCGCCAGATCCGCTTCGAGGGGAGTGATACCGGCTTGGTTGACGGTGTCTGTGTCCATGAAGGAGGCGAAGACGGTGCCGCCGCGCCCCTCGCCGTCGGTGAGCAATGCCCGCACGTCCTCCTCGGACTTGTCGCGCAGGGCGTAGAAGGCACCGTCGATGCCGCGGTCGGCGGGGATCTCGTGAGCCGCGATCCACTCGCCGTTGACTAGTTCAAACAGGTCTTTCATGCCACCACTCTACGCGTGGGACACGATCCAGTCCGCCGCTTCCCGCCGATTGGCGAAGTCGTACCGGGCGTGGGCGTTGATTCCCGCGACGATGCCTAGCGCGTCGGGCCCGAGGCGGCTCACGACAGCGTTGAAATCCGCTGCGGGGAACTGGCCCCCGAGCAGATTCGTGGCCATCGCGGGGTCGACTATCCCGCGGTACCGCTCGGGCATGGAGCAGACGATGTCGTCGGCGTAACAAAGTTCTAGAACCCGGGGTCCGAGGTTGCCGTAGCCGTCGGGTAGCGACCCCAGGGACCCGCGGGAACCGGGGTCGGTGATGGACCCGGGCACGCCGCCGTTTCCACCCTGGTGCGGGTTGGCGAACAGCGCGACAGCGTTGACTCGGTCCGCAGTAATCGGTCCTCGGCCGTGCGCGATGTCACTGGTCATGCGGGCGACGATATCGGCCCCGAGGGAGTATCCCGTGAAACTGAAGTGGGCCTCCGGGCAGTTGCCCGCCAGCGTGGTCACGGTCTCCCACGTCTCCTGGTAGCCGCCAGCCGAGGCACCGGGGTAGTGCGAGGCGGTGAAGGCCGCGGCGTCATAGGAGACCCAGAGGGGCTGCACCTCGCCAGCCGTGTCCGCCTGCACGAGCAGGCCCGTGGTGAAGACGTTGCCGCCGTGGGGAAGCGAGGTCGGGATACCCGCGACCGTGTTGGCCCCACCCGGGACCGCGATGAAGTAGTGGGGCTTGCAGTTCTGCGCGCGCACAAGGCTGTGGGCGTGGTCGGAGTCGACAACCTGCGCGTGGGCCGCCGGTGCCGCCCACAACGCCAGTGCCGTGGCAATTCCAGCCAGTTTCTTGATGCTCATCACTCTTTGTTCTCTTCCGGGTCGCGGATCTTCATCGGGCCGGGGCTCCACCAACCCCAGCGAAGCTTCTCTTCGTGGTCGATATCGGCAAGTTCGGGGACATCTCCCAGCGAATCCGTCCGGGGCTCGTACTTGGCGATGGACCCCCAGTCGCGGGCCCAGTCGCTGGCAAGATACCCGGGGATATCGTAGGAGTAATTCACCGCTTCCGCAGTGGCAAGCGCGCCGCCGCCGAGGAAGTCCATGAACCCGGACAGCTGCGCCTTTCCTGGGGCGTCCGGCATGATGCGGAACTCGGGGATCTCCGTCACTCCGGCGTAGTGGTTGAAGGTGCGCTGGCACGGGTACTGCAGCGCGACCGACCAGTCGAGCAGGCCCGGGGTGTCCGAGTCGAACACGTCGCCCAGCGGGGTGAGCGTGGGCGCACGCAGCGGGGTCACCGCCATCCAGTCCTTCTCCGCCAGCGAGGTGTCATCGCCGACAAGGCGGACAACGTCGGCCTCCTCCGGCAAATCCTCGATCGGGTAGCGCAGGTTGCGCCACGCCTGCTTCGGCCCCTGGTCGAGCATGACGACGTCACCGAGGGCGTCGATGGTGCCGTCGTCACGCTTTGCGCCGTACTCGACGACGAGCTCCGTGCCTTCCTGCTCGACCCCGTTGATGTCCTTGTGGGCGATACGGCCCGCAGCAGAGGCGACCAGCAGCGGGGCCTCGGCAGTGGCTTCGGGCAGTTCGAACCAGGCGGTCTCGATGTGCGCGGAGCCGGTGGGCTCCTCGGAAAAGGAACCGAGGACGGGAACCTTGTTGTAATCGAGGTTGAAGGGCAGCCGGACGGTGGATCCGTTGACGCCGCGCAGGCTGTCGGGGCGGTTGCCCTGCGTATTTGTGCGGCTGGTGGATTGCTCCTGCTCGTCGGTGGCCGATTTCTCGGGGTCGGAAGCGTCGGTTTTCGACGTGTCAATCGTCGCGGCCGTCGCGTTGTCGTCCGAGTCGGTGCGGGGATCCGTGTTCGCGGCGTTGGCGTTCTCGGGGACGATGGACGCGGGCACACCCTCGGGGTGGAAACCGCGGTTTTCGGCAGACTCCAGCGACTCACCCAACGGCACACCGCCGACCGGGGTCAGGAAAGAGTCGTTGGTGTCGGTCTCGAGTAGGACGTCAGCACCGAGCGCGCAGTGGTTGCCGGCGAAGGTGCGGACGTTGCCCATGCCCACCGAGTAAGCGGGAGCCTGGTCCACAAACGCCTTGACAAAAGTCAGGCACGAGAACGCCACCATAAGCACCGCGAAGATTGCGATCGGGGCTGACATCACACCCGCCCAACGGCTGCTGGTTTCGCGGGGCTTAAACGACTGGAAGATTCCGATGAGGAACACCACAAGGGTCAAGGCCAACATAACGGTGTTGGCCTCGATACCCTTGAGCTGGACGGTCTTATCCCACCACGGAACGCCGAAGGACGACACGTACCACCAGGCGTTCCAACCCGCCAGCGTCAGGGACATGATGAACATGACAGCGGCGATGGCCAGGGTGCGGTTGCGCGCCGAGCGCATCGCGATCTGGGAAAGCACCACCGCGCCCAGCGCCGCCGCCGCACCCCCGATGCCGGCGTAGATGCCGAAGTGGTGCGTCCACTTCGTCGGGGTGAACATGAGGAAGAACGTGGACAAGCCCACGATAAGGAGCAGGCGCTGGGTCGGGCCCGCGACGGTGCCCGGGATCTTGTTGAAGCGGAACAGCGCCCATAAGATCAGGCCGATGCTGAACAGGAAGATGAACGTGGGGAAGCGCCGCGCCATCGAACCGTCGACTGTCTGCTCGAACAGGGTGCCGTAGCGCACCCACTCCGAGTACCACTCCAACGCGGGGCCGACCTGGGCGCGCACCGACGTCGCCTCCAAAACGGTCGCCAGGGTCTGGTCGTTGAACACCGGAACCATCACGGCGAAGCCCGCGCCGAGGAATGGAGCGAGGTAGGCCAGGCGCGGGGCGATGTTAAGGCGGCGGTTCATGATGCGGAACATCGACGGCAGCGACACGAGGAACACGCCCACGGCCGCTAGACCTGTCGGGCCGCAGGCCAGGGTGAACGCGGCGAGGATCGTGCCGATCGCGGCGGGGAAGAGCCGGTCCGTGGCAATCGCGCGCTCAAATGACGCCCACGTGGCGATGATGCCTAGGGCGATGATCGGCTCGGGGCGGGTGCCGTTGTTGTACGGCAACCAGAACGCCAGGAAAATGAATGCCGCGGTCCAGTAGGCGACACGACGCGTGGCGACGGCCTCCCCCAGGCGCGGGAGGATCTCGCGCGACAGAATCCACCAGGTCAAAACACCGGCGATGAGCGTGGGCAGACGCATCCACATGGAGGCCGTCGACACCTGCGCCAGCGCGGAGAGAATGTCGTAGAACGGCGAGCCGAAGGGTGACTCAGGCACCCCGTACCAGCGGTAGTAGTTGGCCATGTAGTCCGACTCGTTGGCCACCCGCGCCATGGTGAGCAGGTAGCCGTCGTCGGATGTGTTCGCGCCGAAGACGTGCCAGAACCCCAGGATGGCCAGGACAATGCCGTCGAGGGGTTTGAAGCTGCGCCACTCGCGGCGGAAGAAGGGGACATGCTTCCCGTCGCGGCCGTCGAGGCGCCACAGCGCCCACAGGGCGACTGCGGTCGAGGCCAGGCCAATGAGCATCGCCGCGAGCTTTGCGACGGTTGGCGTGGAGGTGAAGCGAGAGTTGATGTCCACCTGGGCGCTGAGTCCGGCGTCGATTAGCGAGTCTGCCTCGAGTTCCGTGTAGATGCCGGTCACCTGGGGGCGGAGGTCGTCCTCGCCCTCCTCCTTCAGACTCGTGCCGGGGATCTCGGCGAGTGTTCCGTCGGCCGTGGCCGAAATGACGAGCTTCGCGTCGCGAGGCAGGTCAGCGACGTCCTCGGGGGTGAGCTCGAAAATCACCTCGTTGAGGGCGGTGACGACGATGCCGCCGTCGGGGGATGAGACAAACAGCCCCCTGTCGGTAGCCTCTGTCGAGGAGCTCGGTAGCGTGCCCACAATCAGGGACTGGCCCTCGCGGAGCGCGTCAATGGACTCCGCGACCGGGACCGTGAGCTCGATCTCGTCCGGGGCGAGGGAGATGAGCGGGGCGTTCACCGAGGACAGCGAGCCGTTCTGCGGCCAGTTGAGCTGGGACTGCACCTGGCTGACCGGGAGGAACGGCGTCATCAGGAAGCAGATGAACGCCAACAGACCCGAAACAATTGCGATGCGCGATAGTGTTGCTGTTTTTGTCACGTGCTTGGACTCTACTTCGTGGTTCATCGGTTACGGACCACCACCACAAATGGGCCGACCTGCTCGGTGTCCCATGCGGGGGAATCGAACGCGGCTGGATTAAAGAACAACCGCTGGTACTTCATGTTCGGCTCGTTGGGGAAGATGTCGTGGCCCACGTGGGTCTTGAACGGATCTTCAGGGTCCTCCAGATTGCCGCGGAACACGAAGACGTCCGGGGCGCGCCAGCGGGAGGAGTCGAGGGCGTCGAGCATCGCGTCGGGGTCCGCGAGATCGGCGTAGGATCCCTCCGCCCACGCGATCAGCTCGTCGACGCGCAAGCCGTACTCGCCGAGAGGATTGGCGTAGTGGCTGGTGAACGCGTTGAAGCCGTAATAGGGGTTCATTGCCATGAAGTTGATCTCGTCCGTCTGCACGACCGCGTCCGCGGGCTCGTACCCGTGCGCTGAGATGAACTCGCGGATGTCGCCGTAGTAGCGGCCGGCGTCGGGCGGGAAGCGGTCAGCTCGCTCGCCGTTGCCGTCGGTGTCGGCGTAGGCCTGGTCGATGTGCGCCTGGTTCTCCGCGGGGATCTGCTGAACGTAGAGCAGGCCGGCGGAGGCAGCGAGGATGACGGCGGCAGTAGTCACGGCAGGCGGGATCCGGCCGAACACCTCGTCAGCGTGGGTGAACGCCAGCACACCCGCGGTGACGAAGAGCAGGAGGATCAGCACCTCGACGCGGAAGCCGAGCAAGGACGTGCCCACCAGCGGCGTCACCATGGACAAAAGGGCCCATGCGTAGCTCAAGGCAATCGCCACCGCCAGGCCGGTGGCCTCCGACGTGCGGATCCGAGTGCAGAGGAACAACAGGCCCAGCAGGCTTAACAACCCGACGACGGAGAAACTGAAGAAGGGCAGCGCGAACTCCGTGCCCTCCACGGGAAGGAAGTGGTTCGCGGTGGACCGCGCCTGGTAGTCGCCGAACATCCTGCGGTAAAGATATGGTCCCCACGCGATCAACGCGATCAGGATGGAGCTGGTCCCGATGACGAGCAGGTGCTTGACCGGCACCAGAGACCGGCGGCGGGTTAAGTAAAACAGGATTGCCAGAGCAACGACCGACAGCGCGGTGATTCCGGTGAACAGCGTGTAGAAGGTGGCCGAGAGGCCGAGGTAGACAGCAAGAGCAGCGGTCGCCTTCCATGAGCCATTAAGTGCCCGGCCCGCGCCCACGGCGGCGGCGGGCACGAACATGGCGACGATCGCGGCGTAGGGCTCATCAGCCGTCTCGGTCAGCACGATAGCCGTTGTCGCGATGGCGATGGCGGCCGCAGCGGGCAGCGAACCGGTCAGCGCGCGCCAAATCGGCGTCAGCGCCGCGGCGGCCGCCGCCAGCGAGACGATCGCCCACGGCTGGTAGACCTCCCAGCCCGCCATGTTCACGAGATTTGCCATCCGGCCGCCCAGCCAGAACCACCCAATGGGGTAGAAGGTGGGCAACCCGAAGTAGTTCATGTCCTGGTTGGACATCGTCTCTGTCATCCGCGACAGGAATTGGGTGCGGAATCCTTGGTCCACCTGGACGCCGTCGAGGTACAACCGTGTTGCGCTGAGAGGGATGCCGAGAGATGTGACCACGATCGCGGGTGGAGCGAGTGCCGCGACGACTTCTGTCAGGAGTTTGGGCGCCTTGCCGCGCATCCACAGCCACATCAGTATCGCCACAGTGACGAGCACAATCATGGAAAACGCCGTGGCTAAACCCCGTATCACCATGGAGGTATTGAAGGCGGGCAGTGACGACGCCCGCAGCACGAACCAAGCGATGAACGCGAGCACCGCCCCGCCGGCCGAGGAAGCGGCGACTCGAGCAACTGTCACTAGAAGTTAAGCCTCCGCATGATCGGCGCCGGGATGTGCTGCAGCACGAACGAAATGGGGCCAAACGCCTTGTGCACGAACACACTTGGCTTGCCGCCCAGCGCCGCGTCGACGGCCGCCTCTGCGACGTCCTCCTTGTTTACGGTCAGGGGTGCTTCGTCGAGGCCCTCCGTCATCTTCGTGCGCACCTGGCCCGGGCGCACGACGGTGACGCGCACTCCGTCATTCCTTAAGGCCTCACCCAGCTGCAGGTAGAAATTGTCCATACCGGCTTTGGAGGCGCCGTAGACGAAGTTCGAGCGGCGCACCTTCTGACCCGCCACCGAGCTCATCGCGATGATGGTGCCGTGGCCCTGCGCCTTCAGATGCTGGCCCAGGAGCACGCCGACGGAGACGAACGCGGTGTAGTTGATCTGCGCCGACGTCACTGCGGCGGCGTGGTCCTGCCAGAGTTCCTCCTGGTCGCCCAGTGTGCCGAAGGCGACGACGGCAACGTCGACGTCCCCGTCTTTGAACGCGGCGTCGATCACCGCAGGGTGCGACTCCAGGTCGAGGGCGTCGAAGTCGACCAGGCGCACCTGACCGGCCCCGGCGGACTGGACCTCGGCCACGGCGGCGTCGATACGCGGAGAATCTTGACGTGCGGCGAGGGTGACCGTCGGGCTACCGCCGCGCGAGACGAGCTCGCTCACGATGGCAAGACCGATCTCGGAGGTGCCGCCGACGAGAAGAATGTGCTGTGCTTGTCCTACTGCGTTGAGCATGAAAATGTCTCCTTTAGTTGAGCTCGAGGCGGCGCGACATGTCGGACGCGAACACGCCGGTCGGGTCGATCGCGCGGCGGGTGTCCAGCCAGCCGCCCATGCCCGGGTACATCGCGTGGAACTTCTCGGCGGATGTGCGAGACTCCTTGGCCAGGTAGAGTCGCCCGCCGAACTCCATGACCTGCTCGTCGAGGCGGTCGAGGAACTCGTTGAGGCCGTCGCGGATGGGGAAATCGACGCACACGTTCCACCCCTTCATCGGGTAGGACAGCGGCGCGCGGTTGCCCTCGCCGAACAGCTTGAACACGTTCAGCGCCGTGTAGTGGCCCGAGGACTGGATCTGGTAAATGATGTCCTTGAACGGCTCGACCGCGTCGGTCGGCACCACGAACTGGTACTGCAAAAAGCCCTTGGAGCCGTAGCCGCGGTTCCACTCGCCGATGAGGTCCAGCGGCTGGTAGAACTGCGTCAGGTTTTTGACCTGGTTCCGCGCGGGCGCCCCCATGCGGTAGTAGGCCTCGCCAATGGCCATGAGCGAGAGCTTGTTCATGGTCCACGACGGAAAGACGTCCGGCACCGTCATCAGCTGCGGCGCGTTGAACTTCAGCGGGTCCTTCGCCAGCTTCGGCGCGAGCTCCTCGAGCTGCGTGAGCGTGGCCAGTGAGCCCCGCGAGATGGTGGAGCGGCCAGTCTTCGGCGGCGCGGAGATCGCGTCGAACCACGCGGAAGAGTAGGTGTAGTTGACCTCGGAGCCGTCTGAGTGCGCCGCGATCGTCTCGTCGAGGGTGTCGGTGCGGTCGGTATCCGCGATGAAGTAGGCGGTTTCCGTGCGCGTCATTAGGATGCGGGCGCGCAGGATGATGCCGGTCAGGCCCATGCCGCCGACGGTGGCCCAGAACAGGGTGCCGTCCGGGTCGTCCGCGGTGCCGTGCGGCTCGAGGTGGAGGACGCGGCCGTCGGCCACGAGCAGTTCCATTGAGACCACGTGATCGCCGAAGGAGCCGGCGGAGTGGTGGTTCTTGCCGTGGATGTCGGGGCCGATCGCGCCGCCGATGGTGACCTGGCGGGTGCCCGGCAGCACCGGAACCCACAGGCCGTAAGGCAGCGCGGCCTTCATCAGCTGGTCGAGGGTCACGCCTGCGTCGACGTCGACAATCGCGGTGCCGGGGTCGATGGAGTGGATGCGGTTGAGTGGCTGCATGTCCACGACGAGGCCGCCGCCGTTCTGGGCGGGGTCGCCGTAGGAGCGCCCCATGCCGCGGGCGATCACGCCGCGGCGCTGGTGGGCGGGAAGCGCAGCGTTGTCCTCGGCGACCTGCGCGACGGCGCGCTTGATCACCTCAATGTCCGGGGTGGAGAGCACGTGGGCGGTTGATGGCGCCGTGCGCCCCCACCCGTGGAGCGATTCAACTTCGGTGTGTAGTTGCATGCGCCCCAGCCTAGTCGCCTCCTAGAGATCCATGAGGTCACGAATCTCCGCGGGCAGTTCCTCCTGCGAGGTGATGACGGGTCGGCCCGCCGCCTTATGTTCGCGCAGGATGTCGTAGACGCGGGTGCGCGAGGTGCTGTCCAGGAAGGGCAACTCCTCGGCGAAGACGCGCACCATGAAGTCGGACAGGGGCGCGTCGACGCGCTGCGCCGCCTCGTGGATCGCGTCGGGGTCATCGCCTTTGTAGTGCTTCCTCATGGTTGCGCAGTCTACGCGCGCCTACGATGGGCACCCATGAGCACTCCCACCGATTACAACTCCCTCGACGACACTCTTGCGGGGCAACTCGCCCAGGCGGGTTTCATCGCCGCGATGTACGCGGTGCCCGATTTCACCCGGAACTCCGGCGCCCGGGTGATTGCCTGGACGGGGTTGGTAGCCCTCAACGTCGCGGCCGTCGCCGCCGCGAACGCTGTCGACGATGACCCGCGCGACGACAACCTCCCGGAGGCCGGCCCCGCGCAGACGTGGGCGGTCCTCGGCGGCAGCGTCTTCCTGGGCGTGCGGGCGCATGCCGCGGTGGCTCGGTGGCTGCGTGGGCGGGGCGTAGATAAGCCGTACTCGCTGATGGGCCTGCTTGTCGGCGCTGGATACATGGCCTCGAAACGGCTGTCCACATAAACGTGAACGCCATGCACGGGACCGTGGTTCACCTCTCCCTCCTGCGCTCTACTTTCATGCTGCGCGTCTCCGCCATGCGCGGCGACGAGGAGGCGTACCGCTACCTCGGGATCGACGAGTCGAGCCCGCTTAGCGACGTCTCCCACGCCATCGGAGTCGCCTTCAGCCTCACCGGGCACCACGCCGCCCCCGCCGGATTCGCCACAGACCCAGGCGAGCCGCGGCCCGAGACGCGCATCGACCCCGACTCCACGCTTGGCGACGCCCTCCCCGGCGCGCGCACGACCATCTACTACCACTGGGGTCTGTGGCGCTTCGACCTCGAACTCGTCGAGACGTACCCGCGCGACGACTCCACCCCGCCAGCCGTGTGCGTCGCCGGGGCGGGGGATTTCGGCACACCGCTGGAAATCACGGCCATCAATAGGGCGTTGCTTGGCGACGCCATCGCCGACGCCGTCCTCGCCGAAGCGCGCCCCGAAGTGCGCAACATCGTGGCTCGGTCCTCCATGCACGATTTCGTCCTCCTGCTCAAAGCCCTCGATCTCAACCGGGAGGTTGGGGCGGACGCGGAGGTGAGGGCGTCGATACGCGATCTGCCCCTCGAACGGACCCGCGCCGGGCGCGACGCGTTCTGGGTGGCCGCGCTGGCGCTGGCGTGCCTCGCCGACGAGGAGACGACTGACACCATCATCGCCACCACCTACTCCACGCTCGGGTACACGGGTGTGCCCGCGGTGAAAGTGCGCGAGCTGTGCTCCGCTTCGCTGGGCCGCCTCGATGTGGACCGGATCCCGCCTGTCGAGCGGTTGGATGTCTTCCGCGCACTGCTTCGCGGGTAGGGTTATTGCCCGTGTCCAAGCAGGAAGCCCCGAACGGTTACATCAACTCGGTGAAGAAGCAGCTCGTGCCCTTCATCATCATCGGCGTCGGCTGTGCTGTGATCGACTTCGGCATCACCTACTCCCTGACTGAGCTGACCCCGATGTCGCGCGGGTGGTCAAAGATCGTGGGCTGGTGCTTCGGCACCCTCATCGCCTACGTGTTGAATTCCCGCTTCGCTTTCCAAGCCGAGGTCAGCGCGAAGAAGGCGGGGGCAGTGTTCCTGCTTTACGCCTCCACACTCGCGGTGCAGTACTTTCTCTACAAGGTCACCGATGGCCCGCTCATCGCCCTGGGCTTTGAGAACCCGTGGAAGGACGGAATCTCCTTCGTCATTGCCCAGGGCGTTGCCACGGTGACCAACTTCATCCTGCAGCGCCGCGTGGTGTTCAAGGAGGAGACCAAGATCGTGTCCTCGTCCGAGCCGCGGGTCTACCCCGCTACGGGCGACGGAAATCCTCCCGTGCCCCCATCCGCAATAGCCTGAGCCAGCGGAGAAACTCCTTCGGGTCCTTCCTCTCAATGAGGAAGAACCAGCCGAAACGTACCACCTCCTGCAGTTTCATCGTGCGCATCCCGCGCTGGTTGATGATGTAGCCGCGGTTGCGGAACGTGAAGTACCGCTTCGTCGGGTTGTCCGGCCACTGCGCGTGGGCACGCCCGCCCATGATCGGGTGGAACTCGCCCGAGCCGTCGGGGTGGAGGTAGAAGGCGGTCAGCGCCGTGCCGTACTTCAAGCCCGATTGAGCTAATCGACGGTGGTATTCCACCTCATCCCCACGTATGAACAGGCGGTAGTCCGGGACACCGATGCGCTCCATTGCCTCGGCGCTGATCAGCGCGCCGTTGAACAGCGAGGCGTATTGAGGGAGGAAATCGCCCTCCAGCTCCCTTGTCTCCCGCTTCCAGGTGAGGCCCTGGCGCAGCGGGAATGCCAGCTTCTCCGGGTCCTCGAGGTTGGCCACGATGGGGCTGACCTCCTGCAGCTGGTGTGTGACGGCGACGCGGTAGAGCTCCGCCAGGGTTTTTTCGTCTGCCGGGCGGCCGTCGTCGTCAGCGCACCAGATCGCGTCCGCGCCCAGTGCGAGGGCGTGCAGGAAGCCGTAGGCGAACCCGCCAGCGCCACCGAGGTTGGTCTTCGAGGGCAGGTAGACGCCCTTGTCCGGGCTGATCTCGTGGAGCAGGTCTTGGACATCCTTCTCTGCCCCGTTGTCCACCACGATGATCCAATCCACCGGGTGGCTCTGCGCCGCCACCTGCTCGAGGGAATGCCGCAGCAGGTCGACGCGCTTGTGGGTGACAATCACAGCCGCGGTCGTACCGCGCGGATTCAAAGACATGCCTTCTATTGTGCATGAGGGAACCTGGCCCGCCGGTTTGGACTCTAAGTAGGTATGCAACCCCACAACGGCATGCCCGTCTTCTGTCCCTGGGACATCACGCAAACCCCCGGCGACGGGTGCGTCCGGATTTCCCGGCGCCGCTACTTACCGGCCTTGCAACAGCTGGAGAACTGGGTCGTCGACGTCAACGCCCGTGCCCACCCGCGCGGCACCCGCTACCCGGCCCCCGCGGCCGCCCGTGCTTTCGCCCACGCGTTGGAGTGGCCGGGGTCCGTGATCACCGGATTCAGCGCGCTGGCCGTCTACCGCCTGCCGTATCTTGTGGAGGGGCACGACACCACGCTGAGCTGCGCGGTGGCTGCGAACACTGTCGGCGGTCCGCTGACTCCGACCGTCGTGCGCCTGACCTACCGGCCACACGAGGTGTGGACGGTGAAGCTCAGGGACTACCCTTTCCGCATCGCTTCTCCCGCGGTGGCCACTGTCCAGGCGCTGAAAGCGGCAGGCGGCGGGGTGCTCCCGGCGGTGCAGCTCATCGATTGCGTCCGCCGGCATCTAGGCGTCCAGGAGGCGGATGTGCTGGCAGCAGGGCGCTACCGGTTGCGCAGGCCGTGGTTGGAGAAGGTGTGGGGGCTCTCCAGCGCGTTGGCCGATTCACCCAAGGAAACTGAGATGCGCCTTCTGGCTCGCGATGTCGCCCGCCAGTATTCCCTTTCCCTGCGGGAGCAATACCCGGTGAGAAGCGGTGGCCGATTGATCACGGTCTTTGACTTCGCTCTGCTTGAACCGCGGATCGGCCTCATGTACGACGGGCAGCACCACTGGGAATACAGCCAGCGTCAGAAGGATTCCCTGATTAACCTGGAAGCGACCGCCAATGGGTGGACACCCCTGAGATTCTCCTCCGCCACCTTGATCGAGTTGCCTGAGCGGCTGGGCAGATTACTCAGTGAGAAATGTTGGGGCTGAGCAAATCCGACCTGGGGAAACTGAGAAATGTTGGGGTGGTCGACCAACATTTCTCACACCGCCGCCTCCCCGTGGAAGCGCCGGACCAGATCGGCCACATACCCGCCGGCCTCCGGCCCCTCGTACGCCGACACCACGTCGGACACCAGTCCGGCCTCCTTGATCTGGCCCTTGTCCACCCACAGGGCCGTCGTGCACAGCTGCGCCAGGAAGTCGTTAGAGTGCGAGGCGAAGACCAAGATGCCGGAGCGCTTGACCATCTCGGCTAGCTTGACCCGGGCCTTGGCCATGAAGGCGGCGTCGACAGCGCCGATACCTTCGTCGAGAAGCAAAATCTCGGGCTCGATGGAAGTGACCACGCCGAGGGCCAGGCGGACCCTCATGCCGGTGGAGTAGGTGCGCAGCGGCATGTTCAGGTAGTCGCCGAGCTCGGAGAACTCCGCGATCTCGTCGATCTTGGCGCGCATCTGCCGGCGGGACTGGCCGAGGAACAACCCTCTGATGATGATGTTCTCGTAGCCTGAAATCTCCGGGTCCATGCCCACGCCCAGGTCGAAGACGGGCGCGACGCGGCCGCGGACGTCGGCGACGCCGCGCGTCGGCTCATAAATCCCGGACAAGAGGCGCAGCAGGGTGGACTTGCCGGCGCCGTTGTGGCCGACCAGCCCTACGCGGTCACCCTCGCGCAGGTGGAGGTTGATGTCTTTCAACGCCTCAACAACCACGGTGTTGGAGGCGTTTTTGCCGATCGCGCCGCCAGCCGAAGAGACGACCGCCTTTTTCAAAGAGCGGGACTTGGCGTCGAAGATGGGGAAGTCGACGCAGGCGTTGTAGGTGTCGATGGAAACCATAAATAGAGTCCTTATACCCAGTACGGGACGCGGAAGCGCCACTGGCGCATGACGGCGAGCGCGACCAGGAGGCCGACGACGGTGACGGCCCCGACAATGCCCCAGTGGTAGAGCGGGACGTCGACGCCGATGAGCGGGCCGCGCACGATTTCGAGGTAGTGGTAGAGCGGGTTGAGCTCGGCGATGCGGGCGCGCTCGGCGACCTCACCGCCCTGTTCACGCAGCGTTTGGGTGGTCCACACGATCGGGGTGACGTAGAACAAAAGCTGCACCATGGCCTCCAACAGCGGAGCGACGTCGCGGAATCGCGTCGCGATAATGCCGAAAAGCATGGTCACCCAGACGCTGTTGACCACCAGTAGCGCGAGCGCGGGCACGGCCAGCAACGTGTTCCAGGTGAGCGGAATCTGGAACACCACGACCAGCAGGAGCCAGATCACCATGTTGTGCGCCAAGAAGAGCAACTGGCGCCACACCAGGCGGTAGACGTGGACGGACAGCGCCGAGGGCAGTTGCTTGATCAGGCCCTCGTTCTCGATGAAGATGTCGGCGCCGTCCTTGATGCAGCCGGAGATGAAGCCCCACACGATGAACCCGACGGTGACGTGGGGGAGGAACTCGCGCACCGAAATCTGGAACAGCATGGAGTACAAAAGGCCTAGGGCGAGCGCCATCACGCCGGTGGCGATGGTGATCCACAGCGGGCCGAGAGTGCTGCGGCGGTAGCGCTGCTTGATGTCCTGCCAGCCGAGCTGGAGCCACAGCTCGTGCTGGTTCCACCCGCGCACGAGGTCCCTGAACGCCATAGAAAAGGTCTTGGACTTCGACGGCGGCGTGTTCGCCGACCCGTCGGTTGTCATGCGGGCGACGTCGCTGAGCAAGCGGTCCCGCAGCTTCTGGTTGTCCTGCACATGGAACACCCTAGCCCAGCGCGCGCGGCTCACGTGGGAGTGTGCGTTGCGGGCCGGCGGTGTGCATAATTGGTCTGGTTAAGAAGGGAGGTGGATTCGTGTCCTACGACGTTGCGGGTGTGCGCGGCCTCTACACCTCGCTATCCGACGGCTGGATTTACCTCAACGCCCATGATTGCCCGCAGGTTCCGGAGCGTGTGTCGTCCGCGGTCGCGCGGTCGTTCCGCACCGCCACGGCCGTTTCCAGGCCGGAGCCTGCGGCCGGGTCGCACGCTAAGCCCGCCTCCGGTTCGCCGGAGGGGCGGAGCCTGCTTGACGACGCCGCCGTCGCCGTAGCCGATCTCGTCGGCGCCACCCCGGAGCGGGTCGTCCTCGGGCCGGGTCTGCCGTATCTTTATTCCTCGCTCGCGGCGGCGATGAGCCCGCTGCTGCGCCGCAATTCCGCGGTGGTGCTCAACAACGTTGACCGCGTGGAGTTGACATCGGCGCTCCAGCGGGTTGATGCCAAGGTGAGCTGGGCGGCGGCCGACCTGGCCACTGGCGCGCTGCCGGGTTGGCAGTACATGGATCTGGTCGACGGCACCACGCGTCTGGTGTCCGTGCCCGCCGCGCACCCCTACCTGGGCACCGTCGCGCCCGTGGGCGAGATCGTGGAAACGGTGCGCGCCGCTTCCAGGGCGTGGGTGCTTGTCGACGCCTCCGCCTACGCCCCGTACCGCCCCATCCATTTCGACGAGTGGAACGCGGATATCGTGGCCGTGGACCTGAAGGAGATGGGCGGACCGGAGATCGCGGCGTTGGTGTTCCGCGACGAGGCGATGTTCGGTCGTCTTGCGCCCGTCGGTGACCCCGCAGCGGCCGGTGCCGCGCGCGTGGGTCTCGGGGTTTCCCCAGGTCTGGCGGGAGCAGTTGCGCCCACGATCGACCACTACGCCGCGCTTGTCGACGCCCCCGCTGGCCGCGCCTCCAGACGCACACGCCTAGTTAACTCGATGACGGAGACGTCCGCCTACCTGGAGCGCCTGCGCGACGAGCTGCATACCTTCCTGGGCACTTTGCCCGCGGTGCACATTGTGGGTGTCTCCGGCGAGGCCGCGGCGGAGTCCGGGGCTGAGGTAGACCGCATCCCGCGCCTCTCGTTCGGGGTGAAGGGCGTGCCGGCCCAGACTGTGCACCAGCGGCTCTTCGCCCACGGCATCGTGGCCACGCTGACACCTCAGTGCCAGCTCACAGAGGACATGGGCGTGGGCGACCTCGGTGGCGCGGTCACCGTGTCGCTCGGGCCGTTCAACACCACCGCGGACATCGAACAGCTCATCCGCACCGTGGCGTCGCTGGCCTAACGTCTTAGTCCACCGTGAGCACAACCTTGCCGGTGTGCTCGCCGGAGTCGAGGTAGTCGTGGGCGAGGGAGGCGTCGCCAAGCGAAAAAGTCTTGCTCACGTTCGCCTTGATCTCGCCGCTCTCAAGCAGCGGCCAGACGTTCTTGACGGTGCTGTCGACCACCGCGGCCTTCATCGGGCGCGGGCGGGCGCGCAGCGTGGTGGCGTGGACGGACTGCCGACGCGTGAGCATGCGGCCCAGGTTGAGGGTGCCCTTCGGGCCGCCCTGCAGAGCGATGACGACGAGGCGGCCGTCGACAGCGAGGCTCCTCACGTTTTGCTCCAGGTAGGAGCCGCCCATGATGTCGAGGATGATGTCGCAGGAGCCCTTGAGCTCCTCGGCGAAATCCTGGTCGTGGTAGTTGATGGCGATGTCGGCTCCGAGGCCTCGGCAGTACTCCAGTTTGTCCGCGCTGCCGGCGGTTGTGGCGACCTCGCAACCGAGCGCCTTGCACAGCTGGATGGCGAAGGACCCGATGCCGCCCGCACCGCCGTGGATGAGCACGCGGTCGTCGGGTTTGACGCCGGCGAGCATGCCCAGGTTGGACCAGACGGTGCACGCGACCTCGACAACACCGGCGGTGTCGACCAGGTTGAAGCCCGTCGGCAGGGGCGTCAGCTGGCCCTCCGGCACGGCGACGTACTCCGCGTAGCCACCGCCTGCGAGCAGGCAACCGACCTCCTCGCCGGTTCCTACCACCGTGCCCGCGCACTCCAGGCCGATGATCTCCGACTCACCCTTCGGCGGCGGGTACATGCCCCTGGCCTGCATCAGGTCGCCGCGGTTCACGCCGGTGGCCGCGACCTTGACCAGTACCTCGCCCTCCTGGGGCTCGGGAGTAGGCACGTCCCGCAGCTCCAGGGAGCGGGGATTGTCGGGGTCTGCGAGCTGGATTGCTTTCATGGCACCCCAGATTAACGAAAGTGCGGGGGCCGTAGGTTACAATCTCGGCACTGGAGACGTGGCAGAGCGGCCGAATGCACCGGTCTTGAAAACCGGCGAGGGTCAAACCTCCGCGGGTTCAAATCCCGCCGTCTCCGCCAATTACTTAGACCGCGCGGCGTCGAGGGCGTCGATAAGCCGCTGCGCCGCGGCCTGCGGGTCCTCCCACTTGTCCAGGCCGAACAGCCCGATGCGGAAGGTGGCAAATCCCTCCGCCTCGCCGATCCGTAGGGGCACACCGGCGGCGATCTGCACACCGTGGGGCTTGAGCACCGCACCGTTCTGCAGCTCGGGGGAATCGGCGTAGAGCACGACGACGCCGTTGGACTCGTAGCCCTCGGCCGCCACGGACTTGTAACCGCGGGCGGAGGCCGCCTCGCGCACCGCGCGGCCGAGCTCGACCTGGCGCTGCGCGAGGACGTCGAGGCCCACGGCCAGGGATTCCTTCATCACCTCAAGGTTGCGCACGATCGTGTCGGTCGGCAGCGTGGAGTGGTAGGCGGCCGCGCCGTCGCGGTAGCCTTCGAACAGCTCCAGCCATTTCTTCAGGTCCAGAGTGAACGAGGTGGACTCGGTGGCCAGCACCTCCTCGCGGGCCCGATCGCCCAGCATGACGTAGCCGGTGGCGGGGGAGCCGGACCAGGACTTCTGGGGGGCGGAGATGAGGACGTCGACACGCGAGGCGCGCATGTCGGTGAAGTCGGCGCCGGCCGCGATGCAGTCGAGCACGAAAAGCGCGCCTGCGGCCTGGGCGGCCTCACCCAGCGCCGCGGTGTACTCGGGCCCGAGCGTGGTGCCGGAGGCCGTCTCGGTGTGGGCGGTAACGACGACGTCCGGGCCGAACTCGGCGATGGCCGCGCGCACATCCTCGATAGCGGGCGGGGCGTACGAGGGGGTGTCGGTGTCGTCCGTAGGCACCGCATTGAGCACCTTGACCTGGTCGGTGATGGCACCCTTCTCAATGATCTGGGTCCAGCGGAACGTGAAGTTGCCCTGGCGGATAATGAGGACCTTCTTGCCGGTGAAGAGCTGACGCGCGACCGCTTCCATGGCCGCGGTTCCGCCGCCGGGGATCAACACCGCGGTATCGGCGTTGTAGGTCTCGGTGAGAATGCCAAGCAGCTCCTGGGTCGCGGTGATGAACTTGCGCGACATGTGGTTCAGAGAGCGGTCGGTGAACACCACCGAGTACTCGAGGAGGCCGTCCGGGTCAATATCAGTGCGGGGCAGTTGCGTCATGTCCCATACATTAGCCCTGCACGGTGTCCCAGGCGCGCAAAAACTGCACCGCTTCCTCGCGGTTGGTGACCGTCACGCGCAAACCCTCTGGGAAGGCGCGGGTGAGTACGCCGTGGGCGGCGAGCTGCTCGCTGATCCGCGCCGCGTCGACGTCGGGCAACCACACAAAGTTCGCCTGGCTGCGGGCAGCCCCGATTCGATCCGCCACCTCGTCGCGCACCGCGACGGTCTCCTCGGTGCGCGCTGCGACCTCCCCCTGCGCACCGAGGGAAGCGATGGCACCGGCCTGGGCCACCGAGCTGACCTGGAAGGGGATGGCGACAGCGGTCAGCGCCCCGATGATGTCCTGCGGACCGAAGGCGTAGCCGACGCGCACGCCCGCCAGGCCGTAGGCCTTGGAAAACGTCCGCAGCGCCACGACGTTGGGGTAGCGGCGGATCGCCTCGGTGCCCACCACGGCGTCCTCGTCACGGTTGTACTCGAAGTAGGCCTCATCCAGCGCCACGGTGACGTGGCCGGGCACCTTCGCCATGAAGGCGTCGAACTCGGCGTTCGAGATCACCTGGCCGGAGGGGTTGTTGGGGGAGCAGAGGAAGATCAGGGACGTGGAGGCGTCGATAAGTGAAGCCATGCGCTCGAGGTCGTGCCTGCCCTCGCGGGTGATGGGAACAGGGCGGGCCTGCGCGCCGACGACCTGCAGGAAGATTGGGTAGGCCTCGAAGCTGCGCCAGGCGTAAATCACGTTGTTTTCCGGCGTGCAGGTGGCCTGGACCAGCTGTTGCAACAGGGCGGAGGAGCCGTTGCCCACCACGACCTGCTCAAATGTGACGCCGAGGTGCTCCGCGAGGGTCTCGCGCAACTCGACGGCGAACATGTCCGGGTAGCGGTTTGCGGTGCGCGCCACGTCCGCCATCGCGCGGGCAGCAGCTCCCAGCGGCGCGTCGGCCGATTCGTTGGACGACAGTTTCAGCGCGCGCTCGTCGCGCTTGCCGGGAACGTACGGGGGAATGGCTGCGATGTCGGGGCGGATCATGCCGCTCAGTCTATTTTGTGGCACGGCCGCGCGTTGGGTAGTATGCAAAAAGGTCTGGAGACGTGCCAGAGTGGCCGAATGGGGCTCCCTGCTAAGGAGTTGCCCTCTTGACGAGGGCCGCAGGTTCAAATCCTGTCGTCTCCGCCAGTTGCTGCCCCCGCTTGCGATGTCGCGAGCGGGGGTATGCTTTTCGCTCGTAAAACTCCCGCCCTTTGTCGGGCGCCTCGGACCGGCCCGGTTGACCGCCGTGGGCTTCCTTGTGCTCATTTTCCTCGGCACAGTGCTGCTGATGATGCCGTTTTCCACTGCCGGGCCGCAGTGGACTCCGTTTTTGCCTGCCCTATTCACCGCGACGTCCGCGGTGTCGCTCACGGGCCTCGTCGTCGAGGACACCGGCACGTACTGGACACCGGTGGGCCAGGCGATCATCCTCGCGCTTATCCAGCTAGGCGGCCTCGGCATCATCCCGCTGGCCGCGGCGCTGATCGGCGGCGGCCTCGGCTTCCCCGTCTGGGCGGAGCTTCTCAGGCTCCTCCGGAAACGCGCCCACGTGCACCGGATTTCCATTACAGCGCGGATGACCCTGGTATCCACTGTGTTCCTGCTGGTGGCCGGCATGGTGTTCACCGCGCAAGCGGAGTGGAACGGGGTGCTGCGTGAGATGGGTGTGGGGCAGAAACTGCTCAATGCGTTCTTCATGGGGGCGTCGCCACGCACGGCGGGATTCAACGCCATCGACTACGCCGACGCCCACCCCATCACCCTGATGGGCACCGACATCCTCATGTTCATCGGCGGCGGCTCCGCAGGCACGGCCGGCGGCGTCAAAGTCACCACGGCGTGCGTGCTTCTCGCCGCGATGGCCTCGGAGTTTCTGGGGCGCGAGCGCACCTCCATCGGGCATCGCACCCTGCCGTACTCCCTCACTCGCCAGGCGCTCGCGCTGGCGTTTGCCGGCGTCGCCGTGGTCACAGCGGGGGTGGCGGCGCTGCGCGTCTTCGACACCGAGTTCACCGGTGACCAGGTGTCCTTCGAGGTAATGTCCGCCTTCGCAACTGTGGGTCTGTCCACCGGCATCACGGCGAACCTCTCGGCGCCGTCCCAGATTATCCTCTGTCTCATTATGTATCTGGGCCGCGTCGGCCCCACTACCCTGGTCGCGGCCCTGGCGGCCAGGGCCATCACCCGTCGATTCGAGTACCCCGAGGAAAGGCCCTTCATTGGCTAGCATGTTCAAACCGTTCAGCACGTCGAAGCCCACCATCGACATCCCCCCGATCGTGGTCATCGGGCTGGGCCGATTCGGAACCTCCCTCGCACGAGAGCTCATGGCCCACGGTGTCGAGGTCATGGGCATCGACGACGACGAGAAGGTCGTGCGTGAACAGGCCCCCTTCCTCACGGAGGCCGTCACCGCCGACACCTCCGACCCCGAGGCGCTGCGGCAGTTGGGCGTGGACGAGGTGGAGCGCGTCGTTCTGGCCATCGGCTCCCACCTCGAATCATCCATCCTCACCGCCTCCAACCTGGTCGAGCTCGGGGTCAAGGACATCTGGGCGAAAGCCGACTCCGAGGCGCACGGCCGCATCCTGCGCCAGATCGGTGCCCACCATGTGATCCGCCCCGAGCGCGACACCGGCCGCCGCGTCGCGCACCTGCTCGGCGGCCGGTTCAGCGATTTCGCGGAGATCGCCCCGGACTACGGTGTAACCCGCCTCGCGCCTCCGCCGGCGGTGCTGGGGCGCGCCCTCGACCTCGACGAGATCTGGCGGGCGCACCACGTGCAGCTGGTCTCCGTCAGGGTTGGGGAGGGTAGCTGGGTGCCGCTGACGGACGGTTACACTCTGCGATCCACCGATTACATCGTCGCCGCGGGCAGCCCCGGTGCGCTGGAGAAGTTTTCGAAATAGGAGACTTGGGACATGAAAACAGCGCATCCGGCAGCAGCGAGGGATTTGGAACGGCGTCTGGGAGGGCGTCGAGAAGCGAAGGCCGAAGAGCTCGAGGAGATTCAGGCCCAGCTCGCGGAGCTCAGCTTCCGCGACCTCAAAGGCCTTGTCGTGCGGGCAAGCCCGAGCCGCGGCGCGAAAATCCTGCGGTTGTTGCCGCCCGAGCGGTCGGCCGCGCTTTTCGACGCCCTCGGCGCCGCGCACCAGGCCGACATCATCCGTGCTCTGGGTGACGACAAGGTGGTCAACTACTTCGGCGCGCTCGGTGCTGAGGACCGCGTCGCGCTGCTCGACCACCTGCCCGCTGAAATCGCCGATCGTCTCATCCGCGAGCTGGACGAGGACGACCAAAAGGTCACCGGAGTCGTGCTCGGTTACAAGAAGGGCACCGTCGGGCGCAGGATGTCGCCGAGAGTGCCGGTGGTGACGCCGGTGATGACGGTCGACGAGGTGGTCGAGCAGTTGCGCGACGGGGTGGACACGCTGGAGACCATTTACACCGTCCCGGTCGTCGACGAGGACCGCATCGTGTGCGGCGTGCTTCGGATGCGCTCCCTATTCCGCGCGGCAGGCACCGACAAAGTCTCCGAGCTGATGGAGAGCCCCAGCGTGTTCCGGGCGGACGACAACCTCGAGGACTCCGCGCGCTGGCTGCTGTCCTCGGGCCGCCTCGCCGTGCCTGTCGTCGACGACGACTTCCGCCTGCTGGGGATATTCACCTTCGACGAGGCGAACGACGTGGTCGAAGGTGCCAACTCGGAGGATTCCGCGCGTATGGGCGGCTCCGAGGCGCTGCGCAAGCCCTACCTGTCCACGCCAGTGATCCGTCTCGTGCGCAGCCGCATCGTGTGGTTGCTGGTGCTAGCGTTCTCCGCGATCCTCACCGTCCAAGTCCTCGACGTTTTCGAGGCGACGCTGGAGAAGGCCGTCGTCCTTTCGCTGTTTATCCCGCTGCTCACCGGCACCGGCGGCAACACGGGCAACCAGGCCGCCACGACTGTGACCAGGGCACTCGCGCTAAACGACGTCCGCAAGAGCGACATCCTGAAGGTCATGTGGCGCGAACTGCGGGTGGGGCTGATGCTGGGCTCGGTGCTCGGAGGTTTGGGCTTCGCCATTGCCACCCTGGTGTTTGACCTGAACATCGGCACCGTGATCGGTGCGACGCTGTTTCTGATCTGTACGTTCTCGGCCACCGTGGGCGGGATGATGCCGATCATTGCCAAGGCCGTCGGCGCCGACCCGGCGGTGTTCTCCAACCCGTTCATCTCTACGTTCTGCGATGCGACGGGACTTGTGATTTACTTCCTGATGGCGAAGACGGTTCTGGGGATTTAACCTCTGACCTGCCGTTTTGGTGCCTCCGGGCGTGCGGTGTAATGTTCTATTTCGTTGCCAGCGCCCGTAGCTCAACGGATAGAGCATCTGACTACGGATCAGAAGGTTGGGGGTTCGAATCCCTCCGGGCGCACAACTTGAAGCCCCGAGCCGAGAGGTTCGGGACTTTTTCTATGCGCTGGGCGGTTGAGGCGGAAGAAAGTTCCGCTTCTCAGAACACCTCGACGCGCCCGCCAAGCGCCTCGATCTGCTTGAGCTGCTTCACCCACCCCGGCCCGCCGGGGTGCACACGCATGACGGGGCGTGAGGAAATCTTCACCGGTGAGACAGACTCGCGCCGGGCACCCGAGCGCGCGCCCATGCGAACGTAGGCGCGGTTGCCCGCCTCGGCGAGCGACTGGATCGAAGGGTTGTCCCCAGAGAGCGAGTCGCGGGTTCGCGTGAGAAGCGTGAGGTACTCATCCAGCACGGGCACTAGGGCCTCTGCGTTGGTTTCGCACATGTTGCGTACCAGCGAGGGATCCGTGCCGGCGACGCGGGTCGCACCCTTGAACGAGCCGGCCGCGAGTGACTGGGCGAGGGTGCCGCCGTGGTCGCCGACGATGGCGAGCGCCTCTGCAATCACATGGGGCAGGTGGGACACGCGGGCGACGGCTTCGTCGTGGCGCCCGACGGAGACGGGCACAGCCTCGGCGCCGGTCAGGGCCGCCAACGCGCAGACCTGCGTGAACAGCTCCGACCACGACTCCGGGACAGTTGTGCCCGCGGCGTCGAGCTCGTCTGCCCAGTCGTAGGTCACGGCCCACGCGGCGCGGTGGAACAACCCCTCCTGGGACGCGCCCCAGCCGGAGTTCTCGGTGCCGGACATGGGGTGCCCGCCCACGTACTGCCCTTCCAACCCCCGGGCGCGAACGAGGTCGTACACCGGCTTCTTCACGCTGACCACGTCGGTGATGCCGCAGTGCGGCGCATGCTCGGCCACGGCGTCGAATACCTCGGCGACCGCGTCCATGGGTACGGCGACAACCAGTAGCGCGTTGTCACCCGAAGCGCGGGCGAGTGTCTCCGCCAGATCAGAGGAGACGCCGAAGCCTTCCTTCTGGGCTGCGCGTGTCGCGGAGCGGGAGCGGTTGTAACCGTACACCCGCTCGCCGCGGGCGGAGAGGTCGCGCATGAGGGATCCCCCGATGAGCCCGAGGCCGAGGATGCACACGGGCGGGAGCAGGTAGTTAGGTGAAGATGTCACGGTGACAAGTCTTACACACCGGGACTACGCTGACTATCCATGAGTCAGGACGGTTTTGAGGACGGTTACGCGGTCACGGTCGCCCAAGAGGGCGGCGGGTGGGTCGTCCGCGAGTTCGACGACTCCTTCGACAGCCTGGAGACGTCCGTCAACGCGGTGCGCAACCTGCGCAGCGAGGGAGCGGCGTTCGCCATTCTCAATGTGGAGGAGGATTTCCTCGTTATTGTCCGACCCGGCCCGTCGCGCACGCGCCTGGTCATTTCGGACGCGACGATGGCGGTGGACGACGATTTCGCCGCCGAGATTGCCCACGAGTCCGGCATCGAGATACCGGACATTGACCCGGCCGACCTCGACGACGTTGACGGTTACCCGGACGGGGACTTCGAAATGCTGGAGGACATCGGGCTCAACGCCGAGATGATGGGCGTGTTGCTGGACCCGGATGACGATCCCCACGTCGTGATCGAGCGCATCGCCGACCACCTCGGGTTCGCGGGTGAGTTCGAGGACGCCCTTGACTAGCAGCCCCGAGCGTCGCGCCCGCCTCCGCATGGCGCGCGCCTTAGAGGTTGCCGAGGGCACACCGCTTGGCGACGTCCCCGTGGGCGCGGTCGTCTACGACGCGCACGGCAGGGAAGTGGGGCGTGGGGTGAATCGTCGAGAAGCGAACGGCGATCCGACAGCCCACGCCGAGGTCGAGGCCCTGCGCGAGGCCGCGCGGGCGCTGGGCACATGGCGTCTCGACGGCTGCGAGCTGGTGGTCACCCTCGAACCCTGCACGATGTGCGCCGGCGCGATCCTGGGTGCGCGCGTGAAGAGCCTGGTCTTCGGCGCGTACGAGCCCAAGACGGGGGCAGTCGGTTCGCTTTTCGACGCCCTGAGGGACCCGCGCCACCTCCACCGCGTCGAGGTGCGCGGCGGGGTGCACGAGGCGGAGAACGCGGCGCTTCTCAGCGAATTCTTCGGCCGTTTGAGGTGACTTGCAACACAATTGTTACCCACTGGTGAATTCTCCGCTGCTAGGTTGGGCCATACTGCACTAACCGAAGAAAGGATCCGATCATGGCATTCGAAGGCAAGGGCGACCAGCTCAAGGGCAACATCAAGGAGGGCCTCGGCGAGGCCACCGACAACAAGTCCCTGGAGAACGAGGGCAAGGCTGACCAACTTGGCGGCGACATCCGCGAGAAGGCGTCCGAGGCGGGCGACGCCATCAAGGACACCTTCAACGACGCTGCGGCAAAGATCCAGGACGCGCGCGAGAACTAATTTGGTTGCTCGGGCACGCAACCGTTAGTCTGATTGGCGGTAGCGTGTCCGAGCGGCCGAAGGTGCTCGCCTCGAAAGCGAGTGTGGGTTAAACCACCGCGGGTTCAAATCCCGCCGCTACCGCCACTCAAAGCAAAGCCTCCGACCTCACGGGTCGGGGGTTTTGCCCGTGCCGCCTATAAGATGGTGCAGACCGAACTCGAGATGTAAGGACGCGCATAGTGGCGAAGTTTCTGTTCAAGGTGGGGCGCTGGTCTTACCTGCATAAATGGCAGGTCATCGTGGCGTGGCTGATCCTGCTCGCGGGCACGGCGGGCGCCGCTCTCACGCTGTCGAAGCCGTTCACCTCCGAGTTCTCCATCTCGGGCACACCCGCGATCGAGGCGCTGCAAACTCTCGACGACAATTTCCCGGGCTCCGGCGACATCGCGAACGCCCCCACGGTCAACCTGGTTTTCGCTGCGCCGGAGGGGCAGCGGTTGGATTCGCCGGAGAACATGGCGGCCATGGACGCCACGGTGGCGTACATCGCTGACAACCTCGACGGCATTACCTCGACCGAACGCTTCGGCAACCCTGTCGAGGTCAACGGAGAGCTCACGCGCACCATCGTGGGCCAGATGACCGAAATGGGGTTGCCGGAGGAGTCGGCCAAGGCGGATGCGTACAACGTACGAACGCTGTCCGATGACGCCCGGATCGGTTACACCACGTTCGACTTCGGCGCAGAGTCCTCCATGACGGTCACGCAGGAGGAGCGCGATGTTGTCAACCGGGCGATGGAGATCGGGCGCGACGCCGGCCTGCAGGTTGAGGCAGGCGGGGCGGGTTTCGGCGAGCCGATCGAGATCAAGAGCACCAGCGAGCTCGTCGGGCTGGCGGTGGCTTTCGTCGTTCTGCTCATCACGTTCGGTTCGCTCGTGGCGGCGTCGATGCCGGTGATCACCGCCGTCGTCGGCGTGGGCATCGGCGCTCTTCTCATCGTTCTGACGACCCGGTTCGTCGAGCTCAACGAAATCACCCCGGTGCTGGCCGTGATGATCGGCCTCGCCGTCGGAATCGACTACGCGCTGTTCATCCTGTCTCGTTACAGGCAGGAGCGGCAGCGGTTGTCGGGGCCGGACGCCGCCGGTCTGGCTACCGGCACCGCGGGCTCTTCGGTGGTGTTCGCGGGTCTGACGGTGTTCACCGCGCTCGTGGCTCTGGCGCTGGCGCAGATCGAGTTCCTCACCTGGATGGGCCTTTCCGCCGCCGTGACCGTGGCCATTTCCGTGCTCATCGCGCTCACGCTTATCCCGGCGCTGCTCGGCGCGTGGGGGGACCGCGCGTTCGCGGTGAAGATCCCGGGTGTCGCAGGTAACCCCGGCCCCGGCAAGAGGCCCGCCAGAGACCTGGCGCGCCGATCAATGGGCCGGAGCTGGGTCAACGTGGTCAAGCGCTTCCCGGCTGTCATCATGGCAGCTGTCGTCCTCGGACTGGGTGCGCTCGCCATCCCGGTGTTGGACCTGCAAATGTCGCTTCCAGCCGATACCACGTCGAACAAGGACACCACGCAGCGCAAGGCCGCGGACCTCATGGCGGAGGGCTTTGGCCCCGGGGTCAACGGGCAGTTCCTCGTCATCGTCGACGCGCACAACGTCAACCCGGACACCGAGATCCTCCAGCCTTTCATGGACGCCATGCCGGACGAGACTGGTGGCGACGCGGAGAAGGCGGCCCTGGCGTCGTTCCTGTACACGGTGAGCGAAGCCAAGAGCGTGAACGGCATCCGCCACGCCCAGCTCGTCGCCGTCAACGACGACCTCACCGCGGCCCAGATCGCCGCTACCCCCACCACTGGCCCGGAGGAGGAGTTCACTCTCGACGTGGCGCACGGCCTGCGCGAGACCAACTCGCGGGTCGAGGACGCCACTGGGGTGACGATCGGGCTCACGGGTCTAACGGCGGTGCAGATGGACATCACCGAAGAGCTCGCGGGCGCAATGCCGCTTTACCTATCCATCGTGGTGGGCTTGGCCATTATCCTGCTCATCCTTGTATTCCGCTCCATCATGGTGCCGGTGGTTGCGGGCCTGGGCTTCTTGCTGTCGGTGGGCGCCGCCTTCGGCGTGACCATCGCCGTGTTCCAAATGGGTTTCCTCGACCTCGTCAACACCCCCGCGCCGATCATCTCGTTCATGCCGATCTTCCTCATCGGCGTCACATTCGGCCTGGCGATGGACTACCAGGTCTTCCTGGTCACGCGCATCCGCGAGCACTACCTGAAGGAAAGGGGCAGCGGACCCGGTGCGGAGATCCGCGCCGTGGAGGAGGCCACGGTGGAGGGTTTCGCACAGGGTGCGCGCGTGGTCACCGCCGCAGCCGTCATCATGATCGCGGTGTTCGTGGCGTTCGTGGATCAGCCCCTGCCCTTTATCCAGATCTTCGGCTTTGCGCTCGCTGCGGCAGTGCTTTTCGACGCCTTCTTTATCCGCATGACCCTCGTGCCCGCCACGATGTTCATCCTCGGGCGCGCAACCTGGTGGATGCCGCGCTGGCTGGACCGCGTGCTGCCCGAGGTTGACGTGGAAGGCACCGAGCTGGAGAAGGAGTTCGAGCGTGCGTGATCTGAGTTTCGAAGTCGGTACCGAGCGGGGCAAGGCCCGCACCGGTGTGATTCACACCCCGCACGGGGACATTGCGACGCCCGCGTTTATCCCGGTGGCCACGAAGGCCACGGTGAAAACGCTGACGCCGGAGCAGATCCGGCAAGTGGGCGCGCAGGCGATCCTGTCCAACGCTTACCACCTCTACCTGCAGCCCGGCCCCGACATCGTGGACGAAGCCGGGGGAGTGGCCGCCTTCGAGAACTGGCACGGCCCCACCTACACAGACTCCGGCGGGTTCCAGGTGATGAGCCTGGGCGTCGGGTACAAGAAAGTCCTGGACATGGACACGGTGACGGACGAGGCGCGGAACCTGCGCAACGACATCCGTGCGGGTGAGAAGGAACGCCTGGCCAAGGTGGACGAGGACGGTGTGGATTTCAAGAGCTTCATCGACGGCTCAGCGCACCGCTTCAACCCCGAGGTGTCCATGCAAATCCAGCACCAGCTGGGCGCGGACATCATCTTCGCCTTCGACGAGCTGACGACACTGGCGGACACCCGTATTTACCAGGAAAAGTCTGTCGAGCGCACCCACCGGTGGGCAAAGCGCTGCCTGGACGAGCACGACCGGCTCACCCACGCTCGCCCCGGCAAGCCCCTGCAATCGCTGTGGGGCGTGGTGCAGGGTGCGCAGTACGAGGACCTGCGCCGGCAAGCCACGCGCGGCTTGCTCGAGCTGGACCGGCAGGCGCGCGACGAGGGCAGGCGCGGCTTCGGCGGCTTCGGAATCGGTGGCGCGCTGGAGAAGGAAAACTTGGGCACCATCGTCGGCTGGGTCACCGACGAGCTGCCGGCGGACAAGCCGCGCCACCTGCTCGGGATTTCCGAGCCGGACGACATCTTCGCCGCTGTGGAAGCCGGGGCCGACACCTTCGACTGCGTCGCGCCCACACGTCTTGGGCGCCGCGGCGGGGTCTACACCCTCGACGGGCGCATCAACCTGACCGGCGCCCGCTTCAAGCGCGACTTCGCCGGCATCGACGAGGAATTCGGTGGGTACGTCTCGCAGAACTATTCCCGCGCGTACATCCACCACCTGCTCAAGGCGAAGGAGTTCCTCGCCGGCACGCTGTGCACCATGCACAACCTGGAGTTCATGCTGCGCCTTGTGGACAACATCCGGTTGTCCATCGAGGACGGAAGTTACGAGCAGTTCAGGGACGAGTTTATGGGGCGGTACTACGCTCGAGTCGGCGCACCCACGCAATGACCTGGTAGGTGATGGGCACCAGCACCGCCTCCATCAGGGTCTTCCAGAGGAACCCCACGACGACGTAGTTGATGAACTGCGCGGGGGTGTCGATCCCGATGACGCCGGCCGCGATCGCGCAGAAGATTAGGGTGTCGAAGAACTCGCCGACGATGGTGGAGCCGATCAGGCGCGCCCACAGTCTGCTGGGCCCGAAGCGGTCCTTCATCTTCTGCAGCACCCACGCGTTGAGCAGCTGGCCGACCACGTAGCCGGCGAGCCCGGCGATGAGGATGCGCGGCAGTGTGCCCAGAACGGAGGCGAAGGTCTCCTGGGCGTCGTAAAACGGCGCCGCCGGCAGGGCGATGGCGATGGCGAAGGACGCGACGGTGAGCAACGTGACACCGAAACCGATGAACACGGTGCGCCGCGCGGCGTTGAAACCGTAGACCTCGGCGATGACATCGCCGATGATGTAGGAGACGGGGAAGAGGAAGAACGCTCCGTCGGTAATCAGCGGCCCGAGCTGCACGCCCTTCTGGGCTGTGATGTTCGAGACGATGAAGACCGCGCAGAAGACGGCGACCAGGATCGGGTACGGGGAGCGGGTGGCGGCGCGGTTCACCCGTAATATCCTAGGGCAATGAGCGCCGGCAGGTACGCACCCTCCCCGAGCGGGGATCTCCACTTCGGGAATCTGCGCACCGCCGTGCTTGCCTGGTTGTTTGCCCGTCGGTCGGGCCGGGAGTTCTACCTGCGTGTGGAAGACATCGACTCGGAGCGCTCCTCGCGTGCGGCGGCGCAGCGGCAGATCGAGGACCTGCTGTCGGTGGGCATCGATTTTGACCCGCCGGTGGTGTACCAGTCCGAGCGCTCTGACCTCTACGACGCCGCTTTGTCGCGGCTTCCGGTCTACGAGTGCTACTGCACCCGCCGCGACATCCGCGAGGCGTCCGGCGCGCCCCACGCAAAGCCCGGAATGTACCCCGGCACCTGCAGGGATCTGCCCGAAAGCCAGCGCGCTTATCGACGCTCCCAGCTCCGCGCCGAAGGCCGCCTCCCCTCACTGCGCCTCCGCGCTGCCGCGGAGGAATGGACGGTGCGGGATTTCTACCACGGAACCGTGACCGGCCCCGTCGACGACGTGGTGCTGCGCCGCGGGGGCAACATCAGCCAGGCGCAGGCGGGCGACTGGGCCTACAACCTCGCCGTGGTGGTCGACGACGGCGAGCAGGGAGTGGATCAGGTCGTGCGCGGTGACGACCTGCTGGGGTCGTCCTACGCCCAGGCTTACCTGGCGTCGCTGCTGGGGTACGCGGAGCCGGAGTACGCGCACGTGCCGTTGGTGGTCAACGCTGCGGGACAGCGGCTGGCGAAGCGCGACGGGGCCGTGACCCTGCGGGAGATGGGCGCGCCGCAGGACGTGGTGGTCCGTATTGCGGAGTCTCTGGGGTGCGTGGGGGTGGCGTCGCTAAGCGAGCTGCTCGAAGTTTTCGAGCCCGACAAGCTGCCGCGCGAGCCGTGGCTCTTTAAAGGGTGAATCCCTAGACCGCTGGCGCGCACGCTGCCGCGCTGGGAAGGGTCTCCTCCGCCGGGCGCTCAAGCCCCCACTTGGTCAGGGCCATCATGGTCGGGTTCGACGGCATGTCCGGATGGGTGATGGGTGCTGCGGGGGAGCAGACGGCCTCAGCGTCGAGGTTGACCACGTTCGCGCCGGGCACGGGGTTGAAGTATGACGCGGAGTTAGGGGTCACCGTCGTGTCGTGGGGGGAATAGAACGACATGTACGTGACGCCGGCGGCGGTGTCCGGGAGGGCGTTGTGCTCCGCCATCGCCGCAGAGCCGGCGAGCTGCTGGATTGCAGACGTGCTGGCGAAGAAGGCGGCGAGCGTGGGCATCGCGGTGACCAACTTGAGCAGGAACTCACCTTGGCCGTTGAGGGTGGTGCCGTGGAGGCTCGCACCCATGGCGACAACACGGTTGACCCTGTCTGCGTTGCCGAAGCGGGAAATGTAATTCTTCGCCTGCAGAGCGCCCTGGGAGTGGGCGACGATGTCGACTTTCTCGGCACCGGTGGTGTCCAAAACATGGTCGATGAAGGTGGCCACTTCCTCCGCGCTGGTGAGAAGGTCCGCCGCGCCGTACACGGAGGGCGAGATGGATTGGATGGTCCACTTCTCTCGACCGTAGTTCAGGGTGTAGGCACAATAGCCGTCGTCGACGAGCTGCTGTGCGCTGGCTTCGAATTTTGACGCGTTGGCGGACGTGCCGTGCAGGAACACCACGGGATACGGGTGCTCGGGAGCCGGAACGCACGTGGGGTCGTTGAACGGTGCTTCGGGCAAGGTGGCGGAGCTACCGGCGGCGTGGGCGGGGGCGGCGGTGAGAGAGGCGGCCATGGCGGCGGTTGCGACAGCGCAGGAAAGTCGGTTCACGCCGGGGATACTAGCGTGCGGAGGGGAACGGCGCTGATGCGGAACGAAAGTCTCCACCCGCTGTAGCTGAACGCGAAAACCCCTGCGTGCGCAGGGGCTTTGAGTGGCGGAGGATGTGGGATTTGAATTAAATCTACTAAAGCCGAGGTTAGATGGCGTTTAACTCTTTTCTTGCTTTGTAGAGGGACAGATAAAGGGATAAAATAAGAGTCTTTTAGCTCTCGTCGAGGTTAGGGCCCTCTAAATTTCTCCATTACATACTCTTCGGAAAGACTTTGGACAGGGCAATTTTTCCGAAAATGAAAAACTGTGCCCCCCCTTTCAAAAAGTCGAGTTCCCAAAGCGAGTGAAGTGTTCGGATTAACACTTGGATACCAGGTCCAAGGTGGCTCGTTACTGCAAATAAATATTCTCGTGAACCCTGCTGAACGGTTTTGGTACCTGGCGGGTAATTGCATAGGCCAAACATCCAAAATATTCAAAAAAGTAGAAATGGGTATCTGGCCTCTGTACTCATCCAATATCAGAAAACTCTCTCCGGAATACCCATCAAAAGCCCCGGAATCGTAGGTAGACACACGGTAATAATCTGCATCACCGCATGCGTTAATTGCGCGGGTAGTCTTGCCCGTTCGAGTTTCACCGAAATATGTCGTTACGTGTAAGTCGTTCCGGGGGCGTTTAAAACGCCGTTTGTCCCTCGCCGATATCGTCCTTTCACACCAATTTACTAGTCGTGCTGCGCTCGGTTCTGTGAGGAGCAAATCTTCCGAACTAATTGAACTTTCTGTGATGAGGGTGTGGAGGCGTTCGATGTCCGTGCGTCGGCCTGATTCCTCGGCAGTGATTTTCCCTTTCTCAAGGCGTGGAGTTCCCGGCACTCGGGTCTCGTTCTTTGTCACGTAAGCAATTGCCTGGGCAATTGTTCCTTTGCGCTTTTCTATATGGCAATGCGGAAGTTTGCGCTTAAGGGTGCTAAATCGAATTGCGTCTCTATGCTGAAGAAAAATGTGGAAGTGCTCATACGAGTTCCGACTCCCGCGTTCACGCTGACCGATGAATGAGTCATAAGCGGCCAGGGCCGACTCGATTTGGGTAGTGCTGTACGCGTAGTCACCCGAGGCTGGTAGCGTCAAGAACCATTCGCGGGAACGGGGGTCCGTGGAAGATTTGTCAAACTTTTTCTCTGCTGTCATTCATCGTTCTCCTTATTATTCATTTAATTTTCAACGGTGTCACAAGTCACAGAGGTGACCAAGGGTAATACTTCCCTTGGTCACCTTGACTGCGCTCGCGTTGCGTGCTCGTCAATATTTGGATGGACACATGCCTCGACCCTCGACCGGTAATCGGCATATTCCCTGTAATTCAGGCGGACCTTTGCCAACCGCTGTGTAGGTGACGACAGAAAGCCACAACCCGGAGGGGCTGAGACTATTGCATCAACGTGATTAGAGGTGGCATCTGAGAACAGCATTGCCACCGCATCCCTGTCATCGACCCGCAAGCAAATTCGCAAGCCCAGGTTGCTCCGGGCGGGGCCACTGATAACGGCGGCGTCAAATCGCTGCGCGATGAGTAAGCACATCACGCCGACTTTTAACCCCTGGGCGAGAAGTTGGCGCAGCATCGAGATAAACCGAGGGGTGTTTCTCTCGGCCGGCTTTCGCCCGGATACTTTATCCTCATCTTCAAGCCAGCAGACAAGACTCGGCAGCTCTTCAATAACGACCACCTGCAACGGATACGCAGGGGAGAAGCTTTGAATCTTGTCGCGCTTAAGTGCTGAAAGCTCATCAATTCGAGAGTTCATTCTCTTGAGAAGCGTTTCCAACACTGTCAAGTATTGGTCTGCATCTCGCGTCCCAGTAGCAGAAAGACCACTGGCACCAACTTCATTGAACGGAGCTGCTAACAGGGTTGTGATGTCTAGAAAATGAATTTCGACACCTCGGTGGCCTGCAAGTTCACTTAAGAAGTAATAGGTGGTAGCGCTCTTCCCACTCCGAGTCATACCCTGGATTGCAATATGAGTCGGCTCATCTATCGAAAACGACACCGGCCGTCCAGTTTGTGTTACGCCTAATTCAATGGCGCGATTCTTTTTCTCCTCCTCTATAGCCATTCCGTTGCATCCTCCAGGGCAAACTGGAACCACAGGTAACCCAAGTTCCTCCTAGCATCGGGTACCCGCACTTCGAAAGACGCCATGCCGAGAATGTCGCAAAGACTAGCGCCGTAGTTCTCCGCATTGGATGTCGACAAACCGCCATCATTTGTTCGAATCGGAATCGCTAGTTGGCCATCTTGAATTTTAGGATGGACCGAGATTTGCTTTACAACTCGGAAAGTACGGGTTGCTTCTTCCTTGTGGAATCGAGCGTGTACGAGCCCCCCGGCCCTGGCGTGGGCTATCCAAGTGTTCGGTATCACCACCACCAAAAGCGAATTCAAAAGTGGGTTTCGTTTTGTTACGAACCAGGAAACCACCGGGCACAAGAGAAAAACGACTACTAAGACCGCGAGCCACAGCGAGAACTCCTCCATTAGCCACGAACTCGCCTCATCCCATGCCAAAAGACTTAAAATTAGCAAAGCAACTAGCGAATAGGTCGTGGCAAGCGTTGCTACAAATAGCGGATAGCGTTGAAAGAAACTAATTCCCATACGCTCACCTACCTAATTAGACCCCGTTTCTACGAGGGTAAAATTATCGGTGTTGAAGTCCGCGGGAATACATCCGACGGATTGGAAAAAGAGTTTTGGGCCGCGTTCGGTTTCGAAAACTCCGCAATAGAGTTCCGGAAAGATTACGTATTCTCCGGGTGAAACGGCTGGCTTTTTAGCCGCAAAGATAGTCACTCGTTGAGTGTCAGACTCGACTTCCCGTATTAGCGAACCATCCGGCAGAGCGACCTCGTGTTCCTGCCGTATAACTTTTACTTCGGCTACGTACGGAACAAGGTCAGGAAATGCCGCTGACTTTTTCGAGCTCCCATCTTCGTTTCGCTTTTCTTGAAGTGAGATTAACCTGACCGCGTTGGTCAATTGTCCAACCGGAAATAAATAATGAGGTATATTTAACATAAAGTTCTCCTTGAGTAGTAAAAATTTTTTTGGGGAGTTTTCCTCCCAATGATTAAATATCGGAATTTTTTATTCACACCATTTGCAAAATGGATTTTTCCATTAACCGCTCTACATCCGAGCTCTTAAAACGGCGAACCCGCCCGTATGGGACTGAGCAGGGTAGTACACCATCGGCTACCATCCTGTTGAGCGTCGCTTTGGAAATCGACAAAAACGCCATGACCTCTTCTGGGGACATGTACCAATAGTTGCCTTTGTAAGTTTTTCGATTTTTATCTGACATTAGAATCTCCTATAAGTATATTAAGTGCTACCAAACGGCGCGGAGATAATATATCACACTTATGCATAATATGCAAACAGAATGAATAATTAATTCTCTTGTTCGGGAAATGGACCAAGGCTCTCAGCAACGAGGTTTGCGAGTGATTCTTCTCGACCTTGGGCGGTGTGTTGATAAATCATCGCGGTCTGAGGGGTTGAATGGCCCAGGCGGTCCATAATTTCTTTAATAGTCGCCCCGGATTGTGCATATGTTGTTCCGGCTAGATGCCGCAAAGAGTGGAAAGTAATGTCCTCCGAAATGTTTGCCCGAGCGCGCGCATCGCGGAAGCGTGTGCCCCAGCTACTCTGATGAACCTGCTTGCGGGCAGAAGTGGTGAAAATGAGCTGCTCAGGGGAATTTCCCTCGCAATACTTCTCGATATGGCGTTCCAAAACCTCGAAAGTTTGGTGGTCGAGCGCCACGCGCCGCAGTCTATTATTCTTCGGAGGGGTAATTAGCTTTTCGGATTTGCCGTTCCCTTTCTTGTTCCACACAACCTGACGAGATATGCGGAGATAGTGGGCTCCCCCCACAGTCTCTAGGTCCTTCAATCGAAGCTCGAGAATCTCGTTCCGTCTTAACCCTGTTGTGCCCGCGAGCCAGTACGCGGCCTGGTATCTAGGTGAAGCAGCGGCGATTAGAGCCCGAAATTCACTAGGTGTGGGAATGACCTTTTCTTTATGGGGAACTTTCTTCTTGCGGCCTGCTAGTTTCGCTACGGGATTTTCTTTTAGGATTCCCTCATTGACAGCATCTTCCGAAATTGAGTTGAGAAGCTCGGCGCTGCGTTTATGCGTAGTGAGTGTGTCTTTCGACGACGTTAACTCTTCCCACCAGTCGTGACAGCGCTCCACCGTCCATTGTTCGAGAGTCACGCCGGTCAAAAAAGGTGCGAAATTGTTTTCGTAAAGGGTCAGGTAGTTTGCCTGAGTAGTTTGAGCAATTTCTCCAGCCTTTGCGCGGTTTTCAATTTTTTGAAGCGCAAAGTCGAGCAGTAATACTGATTTCCGCTGCTTTTCTAACTGCTCCTTCGCTCGACGAGATTTAGGTGAAGTCCATCCCCCGACGGCGATTAGCCGTTCCTCTTTTTCCAACCACGCATGAGCGTGTCCTTTTGACCGGAAGGTTGGGCTGTAGTGCATGACTCCACCATGCCGGTATTTGGACCGCCACCGTATTGCTTTCCCTTTGTCGTCTTTCTTTCGAATCTCGACAGTCCCGAAAACCATAACGCCTCCTGATTAAGGGTTTGAATCAATTGATACGTTACAGAAAACCGCAGGCCAAGGGAAGATTTAGGAAAATTGCGAACCCAATTTGGGGCGCATGCTAGGGATTGCGTGTGATTGAATCAAAGACGAGAACCGCCCCGTAATCCTTTAACGCGCTAGAAAGAAGATATCGATGCCAAAACTCGCTTTGGAACCGTTCGAAGATTTAGTACGAATTCTCATCAAGGAACTTCAGCTCGTTGAATCACAAATCAAGTTGGACAAGCGTGTCAGCCCGGAGGACCAGCTAAAGCTGCCTGTGCGACGATTTCTGGCTGCCGTTGCCGAGCAATTAGGGCGGAAGGTCCATTTGGTGACGGAGCACCGTCAGCTAAGCACCGACGAAGTGAGTGCCGTTCGGCTTGACATTGCAGTGAAGAAATCTACTGGGCCCACAATCGGGCATATAGAACTGAAATCCACCAACAAGGGCGCGAACCCCTACCAACCGTTGGGGTGGTCGAAGCATGACCGGAAACAGTGGCAGAAAGTCAAGAACCACTCCAACCTAGTTTACACAAACGGATGGGAGTGGACGCTGGTACGTCGTGGGCAAAAGAAACCCGTCTACCACTGTTATTTAATTCCAGACTCTTCCGATGAGGTACCCGACTCTGTTATCGCCGACCTCAGAACACTGCTCACCGTCTTTTTTCGATGGGAGCCCAAGACCCCTTCAAGTCCGAAGGCCTTGGCTGAAACGTTAGCGCCGCTAACTGCCTATTTACGGGACAACGTGAGGGAAGTTATCGAAGATGACAATCACGATGCGTTGGACCAACTTTATTCGCGGTGGAAAGTAGATTTGATGCCGGGGGCGAGCAAAGCACAATTTGCGGACTCGTTTGCCCAAACGTTTACCTACGCGCTCTTGCTAGCACGAGTGGAGACAGCGCTTGCTCCAGATGAATTCTCGGTGTCTGCATTACCCGATTCGCTGAGGAGCAACGGGCATCGGTTACTAGGTTCCGTACTCGAGCTCATGGCTCAAAACCAGTACCGACAACTGGTGGAGGACCCTATCGCTCTTTTGGAAGCAACCATCGGGGCAGTTGAGTCCAAACGGTTTAACGATGTAGTCGACGCGTGGCTGTACTTTTACGAAGACTTTCTTGCAGAGTATGACCCAAAAATGCGGAAAGCGTCGGGGGTTTATTACACCCCGGTAGACATTGTCCAGGCTCAGGTCAAGCTAGTAGACCATGCACTCAGAACTCGGCTCGGTAGGCAGCGAGGGCTCGGGTCCACTGACGTAAACATCTTGGACCCCGCTGCGGGTACTGCCACGTATGGTTTAGCGATTGCAAATCACGTGCTCCATCGTGCCGATGCCAAACTGGACGCAGCCCGGTCCCTGGCAAGGCGTTTGAGCGCTTTCGAGCTACTAGTTGGCCCATATTCCGTGGCACATCTCAGATTGACACAGCTACTCGAATCCACTGGATTAGTCCTAAAAGATGAAGGTGTTCGTGTATATCTCACAAACACCCTATTAGCGGCGGGGGACCTCTCCCAAGATTCAGCACAATTCGCCCTATGGCAGGTTGAAAGTGACCTATCTGCAGAGGCTCGTAAGGCTGGGATTATCAAGGACAAACAGACCTCTGTTCGTGTCATTATTGGTAATCCGCCGTATAAGCGCGGTAAAGCTGTAGAGGCCCACGGGACTGAAAGTATTCCCAATGTCGTCCTACAACCATTTGGAGAGGAGACACCGCTCCTGGATGATTTCATCGTCCCCCTAAGGAGGACAGGTGCGGGTGCGCAAGCGAAAAACCTTTATAACCTTTACGTCTACTTCCTACGCTGGGCGCTTTGGAAGGCGTGTCAACAGAATCCCGAGGAGCCGGGGATTGTTTCTTTTATCACCGCTTCGTCTTATTTGAGGGGACCCGGTTTCGCTGGCGTGCGAGAACTGATGCGTCGCGTTTTTGATGAAATCTGGATTATTGATTTGGGGGGTGACAACAAAGGGGCACGCCCCGAAGAAAACGTTTTCAAGATTGAAACGCCGGTAGCTGTATTTGTAGGGATTCAACACGAAAACACGGTCAATCGGCAGACTGGCCAAATCACGAAAAAACGCCATAGCAACCGAATGACTCAGAAGTCCAGAGTATTGTATAGGCGAATTTATGGCACGAGGGCAGAGAAATTAGCCGCGATGCAGACCATCGAACCACCCGAAAAAAAGGAGAAATGGGTGGAAATTACGGCTGAGGACTGGAGTGCGAAATTCGTTCCTTCGACCGTTGCGGCGCTCGGTGATGGAGTCCCGCTGACCTCCGTGTTTCCGTGGTCATTTTCTGGCTCTAAGACGGGGAGAACCTGGGTTGTGAGCCCAGACGAAACGGCTTTAAGGGAAAGGCTGCGCCAACTTCAAGATGCGGGTGACCGTGAAACGGGGGGTGAGCTATTTGCGGATTCGCCGACCGGCCGCAAATTTGACATGCCGGTGAAGTCTGACCTGATACCGGGTTCTACTGCCTCAACTCCTATTTCTGAAGAACAGGTGTTGGAAGGGCTGCATATAGCACGATATGGATACCGCGCCTTCGACAGGAGCTTCTGTGTCGCTGACCATCGTGTTATCGACCGCCCGGGTCCAAGCTGGCGGCTCGCGGAGAACCCGGGGCAACTCTTCCTAGTATCACTAACGACGACAGCTCTCGGCTCTGGCCCCGCGATAGCGGTATCACCCTATCCGGTTGACCTCCATTTCTTCAGGGGGTCCTACGGAGCCAAAGATGTCATGCCTTTGTACAAGCGCCCACGCTCTATGGAACCGAACATCTCATCAAAGCTCTTGAGCGCTCTTAGCTCCGCTTATGGCGTCGAAGTCTCACCTGACGAAGTTGCGGGTTACGTCGTTGGGCAACTGGGCACCTCTGCGTATACAGAACGCTTTTCTGAGGAACTCGTCGAGTCGAACGCCTGCGTAATTTTCACCGCTGATTATGAGCTGTTCACGGCGGTCGCCGCGTTGGGCCGCAGCCTGATTTTTGAGGCCACCTGGGGTGAGCGATTTGGAGAAGTGAATGAGTTCGGACAAATCGAAAGTCAGCGTTATCGGGGTTCAGCCAGACTATCGGTATCACCGAACGAGGGTGACTACCCCTCCGATTGGTCGTACGACGCTGAAAAGCAAGTGCTTAAGGTTGGGGCTGGCATTTTCACAGACGTACGGCAAGACGTACTTGAGTTTTCCATCTCCGGGATGAAGGTCATTCCCTCATGGCTTGGCTACCGTATGGAGAACCCGGCTGGTAAATCCACATCGCCTCTTGACCGAATCTCTGCCGATGAGTGGACCCATGATACGGCTCTACTCGAACTGTTATGGCAGGTTGAGTTCGTGGTGGACACCAAGGAAGAGGGGGCAAGTCTCCTAAGTTCCGTAATTGGAGGAGAAATAATAGACCCATCGCAAATCGGTACTCCAGAGGAATACGAAACCATGGAACCTCGAGATGCTCCCGACGGCCAGGGGGTGCTCGAGGTCTAAGGCGGAAGGAAAGTTCACTGCAGGGACAAAAAGGGGGATAATTTCAGATTTTTTGGGAGTCATCCCGAAGCGTTGAGATTCTGTTGTTCTGCTGGTTAAACAGCATAAACGAGTAAAACCCCTGGACTCTGAAGCCCAGGGGTTTTACCTATGCGGAGGATGTGGGATTTGAACCCACGAGGGTATTGCTACCCGCACGCGTTCCAGGCGTGTGACATAGGCCGCTAGTCGAATCCTCCAAAAAGCAACGCCTAGAGCGTCGGGGAATAACTTTAGCCCATTCCGATTTACTGGCCAAAACGGCAGGTCACTCCGCGACCGGGGAGGGCTTTTGAGGTTGCCAGGCCAAGCCGCTAGAGTGTGATGCAGGATCCCACGCGGTGCTTATCTTGTGAACTCCCCCAGGGCGGGAACGCAGCAAGGGTCAGCGAGCTCTGGCAGGTGCGTGGGGTCCCTTTTTTGTGCCTGTGGCCCGCCCGTCGCAAATGTCTAAAACCAGATGTCTACTTTAGACGTTCGGAGCGAGGTAAGTCGCAAGAGCCAGACATAGGCGCGCTGTTCCTGTCTAAATTAGACGCCTGGAATTAGGCATTTGGAAGACACCACCCGCTGGCCCGAAACCCGCGCAGCCCCCAGGTAGCATGGTGTGAGAAATCCGCACCGACGAAAGTGATGCCTCCATGTCTCTGCTTGACCTCGAGAAGAACGAGCTAGACCAGCTCGCAGCCGACGTCCGCGCCCGCTACGACGCGCTGAAGGCGAAGGATCTCAGCCTCGACCTGACCCGCGGCAAGCCCTCCTCCGAGCAGCTCGACTTTAGTAACGTGCTGCTCGCTCTGCCGGGCGAGGGCAACTACAGGGACCAGACCGGTGCAGACGTGCGCAACTACGGAAACCTCGCCGGTATCGGCGACATCCGCGAGCTGTGGGCTGAAGTGCTCGGTGTGGACCACGCGAACGTCATCGCTGGCGATTCGTCCTCGCTCAACATCATGTTCGACCTCATCTCTTACTCCTACGCCTTCGGCAACAACGATTCCGAGCGCCCGTGGAAGGACGAGGAGAAGGTCAAGTGGGTGTGCCCGGTGCCGGGGTACGACCGCCACTTCACCATCACCGAGCAGTTCGGATTCGAGATGGTCCAAGTGCCCATGCTCGAAGATGGCCCGGACGTGGACGCGATCGAAAAGTTAGTGCAGGATCCCCAGGTCAAAGGAATGTGGGCGGTACCCATCTTCGGCAACCCCACCGGAATCAGCTACTCCAGTGAGGCCATCGAGCGCCTCGCCACGATGGAGACCGCGGCACCGGACTTCCGCATCGTGTGGGACAACGCCTACGCGGTGCACACGCTGACCAACGAGTTCCCGGACAACCCCGATGTGATCTCTATCGCGGCCGAGAAGGGCCACCCCAATCGCTTCTGGTACATGAGCTCGACCTCGAAGATCACTTTCGCCGGTTCGGGTGTGTCCTTCTTCGCCTCGTCGAAGGAGAACCTGAACTGGTACTCGCAGATTGCGGGCGTGCGGGGGATCGGCCCGAACAAGGTGAACCAGCTGGCGCACGCGCGGTTTTTCGGCGACGCCGAGGGTGTGCGCGCGACCATGCGCAAGCACGCGGCGTCGCTGGCGCCGAAGTTCGAGGCGGTCCTGGAGATCCTCAATGAGCGCCTCGGCGAGTACAACGTCGCCACGTGGACGGAGCCGAAGGGCGGTTACTTCATCTCCATGGACGTCATCGACGGCACGGCGGACCGCGTTTGGGAGCTGGCCAAGCAGGCGGGCATCACCCTGACCAAGGCGGGTGCCTCCTTCCCGCACGGTAAGGACCCGCGCGGGCGCAACATTCGCCTCGCCCCGTCGCTGCCGCCTCTCGACGAGGTCCGGGAGGCGATGGACGGTGTGGCAACCTGCGTGCTGCTCGCGGCCTTCGAGAAGCTGGGGGCATGACGGGCGACGAGGTCGCGGCCTGGCTCGCGGGTATCTTCCCCGGCTTGAGCCTCTCGCTTGTCGACGCCCGCCCCGTCGCCTTGACCTCCCTGAACGGCCTGCCCGTCGCGGTGACGGCGGGGTTCTCCGGGGTGGACACGGGCCTAGTCATGCAGGGTGACCAGCGCACGGAGGTGCGCTGCGAGATCGTCTGCCGCGCGGATGCGGATCCGCACGCGGTGGGGGAAGCAGTTGTGGCGGCGACCCGCATGATCGAGCGTCTCGGCGTGCCCGCCCAGCCGGGCGTGCTGCTGGAGGACCTTGCTCCCGGTAAGAACGTGCGCCACGGCCTGCTGCGCGAGCCGGAGCTGTTCGAGCGCGGCACGCCGATTTTCAACGAACCGGGCCGGATGACGTTGCTGCTCGAGCTCGTCATGCTCACCGGCGACGAGTTCGAGATCGTCTCCGAGCGCGGATATCCGGCGCTGGCGACGAGGCTGCGGCGCCGCGGTGCCCGAGTCAGTGACTGGGGCCGCGACGCCGATTAGCCGGAGCTTCTAGTTGGGGCTACTTCTTCAATGTCTGTTCGTACTGGGCAAGCGCGATACCGACGGTCATGAACGTCGGAGCCCACTGGCCGACGAAGATGCCCCAGCGGTCGGACTGGGCCTTCGAGTTGGATCGCTTGAACTGGGACAGGGCCCAGGAGGTGAAAGAGAGAGCGATGGAGCCGAAGCCCGCGGTGTAAGCGTGCTCGGAACGCAGTCCCATGTTGTGCAGTGACTTCAGGATCATGATGGATCTCCTTGAGAAAGGTGTGTGTTGCAGTGGGGCAACCGACGTATGCGGTATTTCTTACATTAGGGCTTAGATAGCGCGCCGGACGGACTTGTGCGCAGGTTCACACCCACTTACCGCGCCCCGGGTCTTGTCCACCCCGTCGGCTAAGCTGACTGCCGTGGCTTTGTACCGGAAATACCGCCCCGCGTCGTTCGGCGAAGTGATCGGCCAAGAGCAGGTCACCAGGCCGCTGTCCACCGCGCTGGACAACGGCCGCATCAACCATGCGTACCTGTTTTCCGGGCCGAGGGGCTGCGGCAAGACGTCGTCGGCACGTATCTTGGCGCGCTCGCTCAACTGCGTCGAAGGCCCGACGTCGACGCCGTGCGGGAAGTGCGCGTCGTGTATCTCGCTCGCGCCGGGCGGGCCGGGCAACCTGGACGTGATGGAGCTCGACGCCGCGTCGAACGGCAGCGTCGACGATATGCGTGAGCTGCGCGAGCGGGCGCTGTTCGCCCCGGCAGAGTTCCGCTACCGCGTCTTCATCATCGACGAGGCCCACATGATATCGACGCAGGGCAACAACGCACTGCTGAAGGTGGTCGAGGAGCCGCCGGAGCACCTCATCTTCGTTTTCGCCACCACCGAGCCGGAGAAGATGCTGGGCACGATCCGCTCGCGCACCCACAACTACCCGTTCCGCCTGCTCACTCCGCAGGCCATGCGGGAGCTGCTGGAGAACGTGGTGCGCGAGGAGGGCGTGCGCGTCGAGGACGCGGTGTACCCGCTGGTCATCCAGGCCGGCGGCGGTTCGCCCCGCGACACGCTCTCCATCCTGGATCAGCTCCTCGCCGGTTCCGGCCCGGACGGGCTGACGTACGACCTGGCTATCCCGCTGCTCGGGGTGACTGAGCTTTCGCTTATCGACGCCACAGTCGACGCCCTGGCCACCCGCGACGCGAGCGCAATGTTCGCGACAATCGACGACGTCATTGAGGCCGGCCACGAGCCGCGCCGCTTCGCTTCCGACTTGCTCGATCGCCTGCGCGACCTGATGATCATCCGCACCGTGCCCGACGCCTTTGGCCAGGGCCTAGTCAACGCGCCGACGGAGCGGGAGGCGGTGCTGCGCGGGCAGGCGGAGCGCTTCTCCGGAAACGAGCTGGCTACCCTCGCCTCCGAGGTCAACGAGCGGATGGTGTCGCTGCGCGGGGCCACAAGCCCGCGCCTGTTGCTCGAGGTGATGATGGCGCACCTCATCACCACGCCCGAGGTATCCGCGCCCTCGCAGATTCCGGGGCCCGACCTTCCGTCGCAGCCTGCGCGGCTCGCGCCGGAATCGCCGGCACCAGTCACAAAGGGTGCTTCCGGAGCCAGCGCCGCAGCCGCGGCGGCTGCTGCAGCAGGGGAGAGGAGGGCGCCCCGCTCTTCCTCGACGCCCGGGCCGCAGCGTGCCCCTGAGCCTGCCAAGCAGCCCGAGCAGCAACAGTCAGCGCAGCAGCCAGCACAGTCGGACGCGGAGGACGTGTTCGAGAAGGTGCGTGCGGATTGGACGCGGATGCGTCAAGCCGTCGGTGAGCGCAACAAGGTCGCTGAGATTATGCTTACTGAGGCCACGCCACTGGGGATGGATGGCACCACGCTCGTCGTCGGCCACAATACGGGAGCACTCGCGGAGCGCATCAACGCGGAGAAGAACAACGCCGATATCGCCGCGGTGTTCTCAGAGCACCTTGGGCGCACAGTGAAGGTGCGCTGTGTCGTGGGCACGGATCCTACCGCGGCGGGCTTGTCGGCTCCGGCGCCCGCAAGGGTGTGGAACCCCAATGTGCTGTCCACGGAGCGCGAGCCGGAGCCGGAAGATCCTGCGCCGGCCCGAACCGCCGCCAAGGAGGACTGGCGCCAAGCTGCAGCGGCGGCTAGCAAACGCGCCGCTACGCGCGCCCGTAAGGAACGCGAGGAGATCCCGCTGCCGCCGGAACCGGACGAGCCCGACGACCCGGAGCCCGATCCCGAACAGGCCCCGCCGCAACCGCAGCAGCCCCCGCAGGCTCAGTCATCTGCGCAAGCGCCGTACACGCGCGAGGACGAGGAGCGCGATATGGCAGACCAGGCGCGGGAGCAAGGGACCAAGGACCGTCGAGACGCGACGGCGGTGGCTATGGAGCTGCTCGCCTCCGAGCTTGGGGCGCGGCCGCTCTAGCGCAAGTACACTGGCGGTCAAAAATCACCGTGAAGCGAACCAACTTTCAGAAAGGGTGTAACCCACCATGACCCAGCCGAACATGCCGAACGACATGCAGGAACTCATCCGCCAGGCCGCCGAAGTCCAGGCGCAGCTGCAGAAGGCTCAGGAAGAGCTGCTCAACACCACCGTGGAGGGAACCTCCGGCGGCGGTCTCGTCTCCGTCACCATGACCGGTGGTGCTGAGATCCGCGACCTGATCATCAAGCCGGAGGCCGTGGACCCGGAGGACGTCGAAACGCTGCAGGACCTCATCCTCGCCGCCTACCGCGACGCCCACAACAAGGCCGGCCAGCTCGCCCAAGAAAAGATCGGCCCGCTGGCGAACCCGGGCGCGGGTGCGTCACAGCAGGCCCCCGGCGAGATTCCCTTCGGCGGCATTATCTAAGCTGTTAACTGTTTCACCGGATTCGGGCGCTCGGCACGCTGCCGGGCGCTTTTTCCGGCCTTCGTTTGGAGTTCGAGGAAGGTGCGCCGATGTTTGAAGGACCGCTGCAGGACCTTATCGACGAACTGTCCCGCCTGCCCGGCGTCGGGCCGAAAAGCGCCCAGAGGATTGCCTTTTACCTGTTGAAACAGGACCCGGATGACGTGGACAGGCTGGTCAGCGCGTTAAATGCCGTGCGCGACGGGGTGACATTCTGTCGCATCTGCTCCAACGTCTCCCGGGAGGAGGTCTGCCGCATCTGCGCCGACTCCGGCCGCGATGCGGGCCTCGTCTGCGTCGTGGAGGACGCCAAGGACATCCAGGTCATCGAGCGCACCGGCGAGTTCCGCGGCCGCTACCACGTCCTCGGCGGTGCACTGGATCCGTTGGCCAACGTGGGCCCCAAGGACCTGTCCATCGCGCCCCTGCTGCAGCGGATCGGTGCGGTATTGCCCGATATCGATGGCGCAGAGGCACCCAACATCTACGAGGTCATCATCGCCACTGACCCAGACACCGAAGGCGAGGCGACGGCGTCCTACCTGGCGCGCCTGCTCAAGGACTTCCCGGACCTGGTGGTGTCCCGGCTGGCCTCGGGCATGCCACTCGGCGGCGACCTGGAGTTCGTCGACGAACTGACGCTGTCGCGCGCGCTAACGGGTCGGCTCACACTGTAAGAGCGGCGCTAGCGCAGCCGCTCCAGTCGCAACCGGTCGATCTCGGCGAGCTCGAGCGGCTCCAGGTCTGTCAGGGCCACGTCGAGGGCGTGTGCCAGGAACAGGTCCGCGAGCTGCGGGTTGCGCGCCAGTGCGGGGCCGTGCATATAGGTGGCGATAACGCTGCCCTGCACCACGCCCTCCACGGACGCGTCCACATTTCCGACGCCCCGCTTCACGGTGCCCAGCGCCGACGCCTCGGGGCCGAGGACCGTTCCGCCCATATGGTTCTCGAATCCGGTCAGGGTCTCTGTCAACCCGGCGGTGATGCCCGCGCGGGTCGGTGCGGAGGACACCTCGCCGATGGCTCGCTTCTCCATGGCGGTGGTGGTGACGTCGATAAGCCCGAGCCCGTCGACGACGGTGCCGTGGGCGTTGAACGTGCGGCCGAGCACCTGCATGCCCGCGCAGACGGCGAAGATGGGGCGGCCGTCGGCGGCTGCGGACTGCAATCCGGGCGAGGCGGCGAGGCGCGCGGCTGCGATGACCTGTGCGGAGTCCTCCCCGCCGCCGATGGTGTAGACGTCGCAGTCGTCGGGCACGGGGTCGTCGAGAAGCACGCGCTCGACCTCGGCGTTCATCCCGCGCATACGCGCGCGCTGGCGCAGCACGAGGGCGTTGCCGTCGTCCCCGTAGGTGCCCAACACGTCCGGCAGGATGAGTCCGATGCGAAGTTGCTTAGCCACGGTAGTCCTCCTGCTTGGTCAAATCCTTCTTCAGGTCGCGGAAGGCGGTGTAGTTCGCCAACACTTCGACGCGTCCTGGCGGGCAGGCGCGAATCGCGTCAACCGGATCGTGGATCAGGGAGTGCTCGATGTCCGCGTAGAGCAGGCGCACCGCCAAGTCAGTTCCGCGCTCGCCGGCTGCGACGACCTTGAGGCCCTCGAAGTCCTCGAATTTCACGTCCCACAGCCACGACAAGTCCTCGCCGTCCGCGACCTGGCCGTTGGTGGCAATCACCAGGCCGTCCGCGCTGCGGTCGACCATGCTCAGCGCCTCCTGCCAGCCGGCCGGGTTCTTGGCCAGAAGCAGGTGCACCTCGCGCTCTCCCAGGCGGACGGTGGAGTAGCGGCCCGCGACGTTGTCCACACCCTCGGTGGCGCGGACCGCCTGATCGAAGGGCACATCGAACGCCTCGACAGCGGCCGCAATGGCCTGGGCGGCGTTACCGAGGTTGGCGCGGCCCGGCAACTTCAGGTTCAGCTCGGCGCTCCCATGCGGGGAATGCAGCGTAGTGCCTTCGAGCCAGTAAGAAGGGGTGGGGCGGCGGAACTCGCGGCCGTCGGCGAGCTTCTCCACGCCGTACCAGTCGCCCTCGGTCTGCACGACGTGGCCGCCGGAACGCGGGTTGGTCACGGAGTCACCCAGCCAGCCAGCTCCCGCCGCGACCCAGACGACGTTGGGGTGGTCGAAAGCGACCGACGTCATCAGCACGTCGTCGCAGTTGGCAATCACCTTCATCTCCGGGTGTGCCTCCACCGCCGAGCGCAGGGCGCGCTCGATCTTGTTGATCTCCCCGACGCGGTCCAGCTGGTCGCGCGACAGGTTGAGCAGAACGAGGGCCTGCGGGGACAAGCGCTGTGCCACCGACGGCACGTGCAGCTCGTCGACCTCCAGGACGACGTGGGAGGCCTTCCGGCCAGCCATCAGCGCGGAGATGATTCCCGCGTCCATGTTGTCACCGCCGTCATTGGTGGCAACCGTGTGCTTCGCCGACATCGCTCCGGCGAGCATCCGGGTCGTCGTGGACTTTCCGTTGGTTCCCGTGACCAGCACGGTGGGACGGCCGCCGCCAAGCGACTGCATGATCGAGGGGTCAATGGCGTTGGCCACAAGACCGCCGATCATTCCGCCAGCGCCGCGGCCGGTTGCGCGGGATGCGGAGGTGGCTAGCATCGCCGCGGTCACCGCCGCCCGCGAGCGCAACCGGGAGAGAGGACCTTTTTTCATGCGCTCCACCCTACGCCTAACGCGCTTTAACCCAGTCGTGCCACAGCGGAGTGGAACTCCTCCGCCGACAGTACCGGGATTCCCTTCCGGTCGGCGTGCATCGCCTTGCCGCGCAGCTCCACTCCACGGGCCTTGGCATCCGAAACCACGAGCGACGTTTGGCGCGTGAGCTTCTCGGCGTAGTTCAGGCCGTTGTCCACGGCGCCGGCGATGATTACGTCCGGGTCGGCGGCGATGTCGTCCGAGACGACGATTTCCATCCCCTCCTTCAACCCGCCGCCCACTGTGTAGGGGCCCGGGTTCTCCACCTCGAGGGTGTTGTTCTCCGCATCCACCCGTACGGCAGTGCGCTGCAGACCGAACCGATCCGGCACAAGGTCCTCGGTGGCCATCGTGGCCATCGCGCCGTTGCCGCACAGCGCGAAGTACAGCTCTTTCACCAACAGAGTCTCCGCCCGGGAGGTCTCCTCCTCGGGGCGGCTGGCACGCTCGACGGATGCAACCGGGTCCGCTGCCTCCAGACCGATCAGGCGCGCGACAGCACCGGGGCGGATGTCGAGAGGGATCACACCCTGCAACCGGGCGCTGGCGAGGGTGTCCACGATCGTCTCCGGTCGCGGGATGTGGCCCACGCGCTGGCGGCGCCGACCGTTGCGCTTCGCCCGCGAGCGGTTCGCCCGCGCCGCGGCGTTCATCGCGCGCCGGGCCTCGGCGACGATGAACCCCCACGCAAGGGGGGCGTCGTGAAGCACGATCGTGCGCTTGTCCACGAGGCGGTCCAGCGTCTTCAGGTGCCGGGAAAAGCGAGGGGCCTGCGCAAAATCGCTTGGCTCGAGCCCGTGGTTGTGGCGCGGGCCGGCGTCCGAACCAGTACTGAACACGGAGTGGAAGTCCTCGCCGATCTCACCCGCCTCGTTGAACGTGACGGCGTCGAGGGTGAGCATCCGACCCGTCGAGGGGTGGATGCCCGTGGTCTGGACGGTCACCGCCACGTAGGGAAATTCATCGGGCAAGATCTAGACCCCACCCATCTTCGCACCGGTCAGCCCGCGGTTGACCGAGGAAACGATCGCCTTGAGCGAAGCGCGCGTCGTCGAGCCCGCGACGCCCACACCCCAGGCCGTGGCGCCGTTGACGTCGGCCTGGATGTAACAGGCCGCGTCGGCGTCGTCGCCGGCGGAACGGGAACGCTGCGTGTAATCCTGCACCTCGAAGTCGATGCCCACGGCCTCGAGCGCGGCGGCGAAGGCGGCGACAGGGCCGTTGCCGGTGCCGCTGAGCTGGCGGGTTTCACCGTTGTAGCGCACCTCGGCGGTGATGGAGGAGTCCTCGTCCTCGTTGACCGCACCGGTGACCTCGTAGCTCACCAGCTCCAGCGGGGAGTCGAGATCCAGGTAGGTCGCGGCGAAGATGTCCCACATGTTCTTGGAGTTGACCTCGCCGCCCTCCGTGTCAGTGATGTTCTGGACGATGGCGGAGAACTCCGGCTGCATGGCCTTGGGCATGTTGATGCCGTGGTCCGTCTTCATGATGTACGCCACGCCACCCTTGCCGGACTGCGAGTTCACGCGGATCACGGCCTCGTAGGTGCGGCCGACGTCCTTCGGGTCGATCGGCAGGTAGGGGACCTCCCACACCGTGTCGCGCAGCTCCTCCCAGCTCACATCGGTGGACGACGCGCCGGGGCGAACCTTTTGCGCCAGGGCGTCGAGGCCCTTGTTTACGGCGTCCTGGTGCGAGCCGGAGAACGCGGTGAAGACGAGCTCGCCTCCGTAGGGGTGGCGCTCCGGAACGCGCAGCTGGTTGCAGTATTCCACGACCTCGCGGATGCGGTTGATGTCGGAGAAATCGATCTGCGGGTCGACGCCCTGGGTGAGCATGTTCAGGCCGAGGGTGACCAAGTCGACGTTGCCGGTGCGCTCGCCGTTGCCGAACAGGCAGCCCTCGATGCGGTCCGCGCCGGCGAGGTAGCCCAGCTCGGCGGCAGCCACGCCCTCGCCGCGGTCGTTGTGGGGGTGCAGCGACAAGATGATGGAGTCGCGCTTGGCCAGGTTTCGGTGCATCCACTCGATGGAGTCGGCGTAGACGTTCGGGGTGATCATCTCCACCGTGGACGGCAGGTTGATGATCATCGGGTTGTCCGGGGTCGCGCCCATGATGTCGACCACCGCGTCGCACACCTCAAGCGCGAAGTCCAGCTCGGTGCCGGTGTAGGACTCCGGCGAGTACTCCCAGCGCCAGTGGGTGTCGGGGTAGTCGGTGGCGATGGTCTTGATCAGCTCGGCGGCGTCGGTGGCGAGCTTCTTGATCGCCGCGCGATCCTTGCGGAACACCACCTCGCGCTGCAGCTTGGAGGTGGAGTTGTAGAAGTGCACGATGACGTTCTTCGCACCCGCGCATGCCTCGAAAGTGCGGCGGATCAGGTGCTCGCGCGCCTGGACGAGGACCTGGATGGTCACGTCCTCGGGGATCATGTTCTTCTCAATGATCTCGCGCACGAAATCGAAGTCGGTCTGGGATGCGGAGGGGAACCCGACCTCGATCTCCTTGTACCCCATCTGCACCAGCAGGTTGAACATGCGGCGCTTGCGCTCGGGGCTCATCGGGTCAATCAGGGCTTGGTTGCCGTCACGCAGGTCCACCGCGCACCACTGGGGTGCAACAGTGATCTTCTTATCCGGCCAGGTGCGGTCCGGCAGGAGGATGTCCTCTACTTCGTCCGCAAAGGGGAGGTAGCGTTTGACCGGCATGTGCGAGCCGCGCTGCTTGTTCCAGGCGGGCTGGCCCTCACTGCGGGGGCCGGAGGGGGTGCGGATGTCGTTCGGGGCGGAAAATTCGGGGTGCAGGGGGCTCATGGCTTTAAGAAATCCTCGTGTTATCGGTGTGGTGTGTTCCACGGCCGGCAACGACAATCTCCGCGGCGGGGTGCCGGCCGTGCTAGATCGTGGTGGCCTGATTCCCGCCGCGGCATAGAAGGAGAAGAGCCTTCGCCGATGACATGGGCCACATCTTACACCTTTCGTGCAGTCAGGTCACCTCTATGGCGGGGCGCTCAGATTATCTGATCTAAAGGTGCTGGTGGTCGGATGTCGGGAGGGGTTAACTGGACGGTGCTCTATGGGGCCGCTAGCAGAGTGAAGTGTGGCTGGTGTGGGGCTGGTTTCGTTGAGGTATAGCTGCTAGACCTCAACGCGCAAGGAAGGTCTAAATCACAAAGCCACACACGCCTTTAAAGACGACGTGAGAAAACCGTCACACCGTGTCCATCCTTACGCCACCGGTTTGCGCGCCAACATGCCGGTCGCCACGAGCATGCCGCCTATCGACGCCCCCATGACCAGCCACCCGAAGACCGACTCAACCTGCAAGTATTCGCCCAGGATAGACAGGCCGAGGAAGAGTGCGATGAGCGGCTCCACGATCTTCATGGCGGGCAGGGAACGCGAAAGCACCCCTGCGCCGAAGGCGTACTGCTGCACCACAGTGCCAAACAGGGAGGAAACAACCATCGCCCAGAACTGCCACGTGGAAAGCATCGCGGGCAGGCCGCCAGCGACGAACGCGTCGACCGCCACCTTGGAAAACACCGCGAGGTAGCCGAAGACGGCGCCGCAGACGATGCCATAGAGGAGGGCCTGGGCGGCGGGGGAGCGTCGATAAGCAAGGGCGAAAATGATCGCGCACGCAACCGCCCCGACGCCGATGACCGCCGCCCACTCCCAGTCGGGCGCGGAGCGCGCACCCGGCAGCGGGCGGCCGAGGATGACCACGACACCAACGCACGCGGTGAGCACGAAGGCCCAGAGCGTCTCGGCAGGTTCCATCCGTCGGTGTTCGACGCGCGCGGCGAGAACCAGCGTAAACATCAGCGACAGGACCAGGATCGGCTGCACCACCAGCAGTGACCCGAAGGCCAGCGCGAGCGCCTGAAGGGCGTAAGCAACGAAAGCGAGCAGTATCGACAGCCACCACTGCGGGCGGCGCATCGCGCTCAATGGAGTGCTGTTGGCCTCGGTGTGGCTGAGCCCCGCCCGCAAGATGTGGTGGCGCCACACCGTGCCCACCGCAATCGTCACCGCGGACAGAAGCGCGAACGAGATGGCGAGGGCGTTGTTGTGCACGGGCATCCACAGTAGAGGGCAAATGGCACGATGGGTATTATCGGTATGCGCATTTTAAAAAACCGCGAACCGGAAGGTGACTGAAGAAGGCATGGCTCTGATTGTGCAGAAGTACGGGGGGTCCTCCCTCGAAAGTGCCGAGCGCATTCGCGCCGTCGCCGAGCGCGTCGTGGCCACCCGCAACGCGGGCAACGACGTCGTGGTCGTCTGCTCCGCAATGGGTGACACCACCGACGAACTGCTCGACTTGGCGGCCCAGGTCAACCCGACTCCGCCGCTGCGCGAGATGGACATGCTGCTCACCGCCGGCGAGCGCATCTCCAACTCCCTTGTCGCCATGGCGGTCGCGGCCCACGGCGTGGACGTGCAGTCGTTCACCGGCTCGCAGGCAGGTGTGATCACCACCGAGCGCCACGGCAACGCCCGCATCGTCGAGGTCACGCCCGGTCGCGTGCAGGACGCAGTGGAGAAGGGCAAGGTCGCCATCGTCGCTGGCTTCCAGGGCGTCAACCGCGACACCCGCGACATCACCACCCTGGGCCGCGGCGGTTCCGACACCACCGCCGTCGCCCTAGCGGCGGCGATGGGTGCCGACGAGTGCGAGATCTACTCCGACGTCGACGGTGTCTACACCGCCGACCCGCGCATCGTGCCCGACGCCCGCAAGCTGGACCAGCTCTGCTTCGAGGAGATGCTCGAGCTCGCCGCGAGCGGCTCGAAGATCCTCGTCCTGCGCAGCGTTGAATACGCCCGCGCGTTCAACGTGCCCCTGCGGGTACGCTCGTCTTACAGCAACGACACCGGCACCCTGGTCGCCGGAGCATTGGAGGATATTCCCGTGGAAGAAGCAGTCCTGTCCGGCGTGGCCACCGACGACTCAGAGGCCAAGATCACGATCCTCGGGATTCCGGACACCCCTGGTGAGGCCGCCAAAGTCTTCCGGGCCTTGGCCGACGCCGAAATCAACATCGACATGGTGCTGCAGAACATCTCCTCGGCCGAGGACAACAAAACCGATATCACCTTCACCCTCCCCGTGTCCGACGGTGAGCGCGGCGTGGAGCTCTTGAGCGCCATCCAGCGCGAAGAGGGATGGGACGACCTGGCGTACAACGACAGCATTGGGAAGGTCTCCCTCGTGGGTGCCGGCATGAAGTCGCACCCGGGTGTCACCGCCGACTTCACCGAAGCGCTGCGCGACGCGGGCATCAACATCGAGATGATCACCACCTCCGAGATCCGCATCACCGCCGTCGTCCGCCAGGAGGATCTTGCTGAAGCCGCTCGAGCCATCCACTCCAAGTTCGACCTCGGCGGCGACGAGCCGGCCGTGGTGTACGCCGGCACCGGCCGCTAAGACTCAAGCAAGAAGGGCTTTTCATGACCACCATCGCAGTAGTAGGGGCGACCGGCCAGGTCGGCCGCGTCATGCGCGAGATCCTCGTCAGCCGCAACTTCCCGGCCGACAACGTGCGCTTCTTCGCGTCCCCGCGTTCCGCGGGCACGATGCTCGAGTTCAACGGCGCCGAGATCGAGGTCGAGGACCTGACCCGGGTCACGCCGGAGACCGTGGCCGACGTCGACATCGCCCTGTTCTCCGCCGGCGGTTCCACCTCCAAGCAGTGGGCACCGGTTTTCGCGGAAGCTGGCGCGGCGGTCGTGGACAACTCGTCGGCGTGGCGGGGGGACGACGAGGTGCCCTTAGTGGTCTCCGAGGTCAACCCGGACGCCGTGGCCGATCTGAAGAAGGGGATTATCGCTAACCCCAACTGCACCACCATGGCGGCCATGCCGGTGGCCAAGGCGCTGCACGACGCCGCGGGGCTGACCACCCTCCGGGTGGCCTCGTACCAGGCTGTGTCGGGCTCCGGCCTCGCGGGCGTCGCTACGCTCGCGCGCCAGGTCGAGGAGATCGGTGACCGCGCCGCTGAGCTCACCCACGACGGCTCCGTCATGGCGCCGGAGGATCTCGGCCCGTACGTCGCCCCCATCGCCTTCAACGTGCTGCCGCTGGCAGGCAACCTCGTCGACGACGGCACCGAGGAGACGGACGAGGAGCAGAAGCTACGCAACGAGTCGCGCAAGATCCTCGGTATACCCGACCTCAAGGTGTCCGGAACCTGCGTTCGGGTGCCCGTGTTCACCGGCCACACCATGGCCGTCCACGCCGAGTTTGCCAACCCCATCACCCCGGACGAGGCCCGGCAGGTTCTCTCGCAGGCGAGGGGCGTGAAGCTTGTCGACGTCCCGACGCCCCTCCAGGCGGCCGGCATCGACGAATCGCTCGTCGGCCGCATCCGCCAGGACCAGGCGGTGGACGGCAATCGCGGCCTGGTGTTCGTGGTGTCCGGCGACAACCTGCGCAAGGGCGCGGCGCTGAACACGATCCAGATCGCGGAACTGCTCGTTCAGGCTACGGATTAGTTGCGTTCTGGTAAAGAAGAGCTGGATCGGGTTGCTTTCTGCGTCGATGCGATGACAATAGGCGTCATGAATTTTTCGGAACGCATGCGAATTGGCACCGTGGCACTCGTCGCGGCCGCCGCGCTATCCCACCCCGGGATCGCTCACGCCGCATCCGTGCCCGGTACCCCTTCCCCCACGGCGACCGTCGAGTACCGGCAGACAGAAACCGGTCGCGAGGTTGCAATCCAGCCCGGCCAGACCATCGCGCTAGAGCCCGAAGGCCAGGCCGTGGCCAAGTTCGTCATCGAGGAAGGTGAGGAATCGACCCTGCCGCCTGGGTGGAGCGTGCTCACTGCCTCGACAGGACTGAAGATCACAGCCGCCGCCACCGCCGCCGAAGGTGAGTTCGCCGCGGTGAAGGTGGTCGGTATCAATGGTGAGACCGGAGATCTGCGCGTCGTCGTCGAGCGCGCCGATTCCGCCCCTGCGCCCGCTGCGAAGCCGTCCCCGTCCAGCTCCTCCAGCTGGATTAACGAGCTCGTAGGCAGGGTCGTGACCTTTTTCGGCTCCTAAGCCGTTGATGTGCCGGTGCCCTCAATGAGGTCGCGCCGGGCGCGCGCCACCCGCGAGCGGATCGTGCCGATGCGCACCCCGGCGATGCGTGCGGCCTCCTCGTACGTGTACCCGAGAATCTGGGTCAGCACGATGGCCTCGCGCCTCTCGGGAGGCAGGGCGTCGAGAAGCGAGCGCGCGTCGATCACGTCGGACCAGGTGTTCGGGTTGTCGGGGCTCGGTTCCTGCGCGGCGACCTCGTCGTACTCCGCAACCGACTTCCTCGGCCGCGCCATGTCGTGGCGCACGGAGTCGATCCACACTCGCCGCGCGAGGGTGAGCAGCCATGTGCGTGCCGACGACCGCCCGGCGAAACGCGGCAATGAGCCCAGCACACGCAAGTAGGTCTCCTGTACGAGGTCATCCGCATGCTCGCGGCCGGCGAGGTGGGCGAGGAAGCGCCAGACATCGTCCTGGGTGTTCTCGATGAACTCGGTAAGCGCGCCCTTATCCCCCCGGCCGGCCCGCAAGGCCAGCTCGGTGACGAAATCGTCGTGGCTGCTCACAGGGGGAAACAATACCAGCAGCGGTTTTCGGTCCCCGAGTGTGCGAACACTCCCAAAACACTGAAACTCGTTGCCGACGCCATGGGCGCGACGTAGACTGGGGTGCGGATATCAAAAGTCCGCTTTTAATAGCTTTAATCTAAAGATTGCTAGGAGGCCTACCATGGCAGACCAGTCCAAGGCAGAGGGCATCGTCGCTCGCGGCGAGCGCCCTGCAGGCAACGGAAAGACCACCCGCCCGAGCGGCCAGCCGGTTGCGTCCGAGAACATCTCGATCACCGCAGGCCCGCAGGGCCCGAACGTTCTCAACGACATCCACCTCATTGAGAAGCTCGCGCACTTCAACCGCGAGAACGTTCCGGAGCGCATCCCGCACGCCAAGGGTCACGGCGCGTTCGGTGAGCTGCACATTACCGAAGACGTCTCCCAGTACACGAAGGCGAAGCTCTTCCAGCCGGGTACCGTCACCCCGATGGCCGCACGCTTCTCCACGGTCGCCGGTGAGATCGGTTCCCCCGACACCTGGCGCGATGTCCACGGTTTTGCGCTGCGCTTCTACACTGAAGACGGCAACTACGACATCGTGGGCAACAACACCCCGACCTTCTTCCTGCGCGATCCCATGAAGTTCGCCGACTTCATCCACTCACAGAAGCGCCAGCCGCACACCGGCCTGCGCGACGACGAGATGCAGTGGGACTTCTGGTCCCGCACCCCGGAGTCCGCGCACCAGGTCACCTACCTGCTGGGCGACCGTGGCACCCCGAAGACCTCTCGCCACCAGGACGGCTTCGGTTCCCACACCTTCCAGTGGGTCAACGAGGAGGGCAACGCCGTCTGGATCAAGTACCACTTCAAGACCCGCCAAGGCTGGGACACCTTCACCGACGAGGAGGCCACGGAGATGGCCGGCAAGAACGCCGACCACCACCGCCAGGATCTCTTCGACTCCATCGACCGCGGCGACTTCCCGGTCTGGGACGTCAAGGTCCAGATCATGCCGTTTGAGGACGCGGAGAACTACCGCTTCAACCCGTTCGACCTGACCAAGATCTGGTCCCAGAAGGACTACCCGCTCGTCGACGTGGGTTACTTCGTGCTCAACCGCAACCCGAAGAACTACCACGCGCAGATCGAGCAGATCGCGCTCGATCCGGGCAACATCGTCCCGGGTGTCGGCCTCTCCCCGGACCGCATGCTCCAGGGCCGCGCGTGGGCGTACGCCGACCAGCACCGCTACCGCATCGGACCGAACTACAAGGATCTGCCGGTCAACCAGCCGATCAACGCGGTCAACATCTACGCGGAGCGCGGGCCCATGGCGTACTTCTTCAACGCCGAGGGTGAGCACAACTACACCCCGAACAACACGGAGAAGGGTGCAGGTTACCTGGACAACAACGAGGACTCCTCCTCCAACCACACCACGTACGGCCAGGCCAGCGACCTCTACGTGAACCCGGACCCGCACGGCTCCGACCTGACCCGCGCGGCGTACGTCAAGCACGCCGAGGACGACGACTTCGGCCAGGCCCGCACCCTCTACACCGAGGTGTTCGACGACGGTGAGCGCGAGCGCTTCGTGCACAACGTCTCCAACAAGATGCTGCCGATCGAGAACAAGGACATCGAGGAGCGCACCTTCGCTTACTGGGGCAACGTGGACAAGGACCTGGAGCAGAAGCTCCGCTCCGAGGTTGCACGCAAGCGCCAGGAGGCCGGTTACGACGAGAAGGAAGAGCAGTCTTCCGTCTTCTAAGTTCCGCCACCGAAACCGGTAAAACCCGCCGCCCGATTACACGGGAGGCGGGTTTCGCCGTTGGGGGTTACTTCATCTCGGGCGGAACCTTGTCGACGACCGTGACTCCGTAGATTGAACGGCCGATGACGAAAGTGGCGACGGACGCAACCACCCAAACGGCCGCCACGGCGACGATCGCGCGGAGAAAATCGTTGAGGTCGAACCCTGTGGTGGCCCAGGAATGGATGAGTTTGGCCAGGATGAGCAGCGGAAAAGCGACGCACACGAGCGGGCCGAGCAAGTTCGCGCGGGTCAAAGCGTCGGGTGCCCGCAGCTGGAGGACTGTTGTGGCGACGACGCACACCGTGGCGACGATCACCAGCACGGCGACGATGATTTCTGCGATAGCCATCAGCGGCGCCCCCTCGAGATAATACGGGCCATGGACACGGTCGGGATGGTGCCGCACACGAGCGCGGCGAGGATGGCGACCTCGTAGCCGATCATCGTGTCGTTCAGCAGCGTCCAGACCAGGAAGATGGCGACCATGGCGTAGAAGACGAGGTCTGCCATCACGGCGCGGGACAACTCGTCTTTTGTCAGGATCAGCGCTCCGAGTCCGATGAGAAGGCACAGCGCCATGACGATGATGCACGTGGTCAGGATTGTCTCAAACATGGTTGTCAATCCAGCCTTTCAGCGGGAGGCAGATCCCGCGGGGGTTGATCGGGCCCGAGATCTCGATACGGCTGCCACTCGACGGATGCGGGATCGAGCTGGATGTCGGCCACGGAGGGTTTCAACCGCTCCTCCATGTCCATGAGCCCCTCGACCAGACCGACCGGGTCGGCACCGAAGACGGCTTGGACGATGAGGACCTTCTGGCCGGGGAGATCCGGATTGTGGCGGAAACCCAGCGAGAGGGTCCCCGGGGTCGCGGTGATCGACGTGGAGAACCAGAACAGCTCCCAATCCGTCGTAATGCGCAGCGGATAGTAGATGATGACGGGTCTGATGCCCGCCTGTGGTTTGAATGCTGCCGCCACCGCCGCGAACCCGGCGGCGAAGATCTCCTTCACCAGCCAGGCGGCGTAACCGAGCGTATGGCCGATTCCATGCAGCGACATTAGTTCTGACCTCCCTGAAGTTCGGCTGCGTCGGGGACACCGACGGGGTCGTCACCAAGCACTGTCGACGTATAGGAGGCGACGTCGAGCAGACTGTCGGCGGCCTCGAGAGAGATTGCCCAGATGAAACCGGCGCCGAAGAACATGGCTACGGACACGGCCATCAAGGCGCCGGACGGGGCGATGAGGCGGGGCCTGACATTGAGGGCCTCGGGATAGTGCTGCATCGGGCGTCCCCAGAACACTTGCTTCCACACTCGCATCATCGAGAGGAGGGCGCCGCAGGATGCGAGGACAATGACGGCGATGACGAGCCAGGAGCGCCAGTCTCCCGCTGCGGCGGCGGCGAGAACAACGGCGATTTTGCCGAAGGTGCCCGAGAACGGCGGCAGGCCCACGATGGAGAAAGCGCCGGCGGCGAAGATGGCCGAGGTTATCGGGTCACGCCGCGCCAAGCCCGAGAGCTTGGAAATCGTGCCCGTGCCGTACGTCTCCTCGATGGCGCCGGAGTTGAGCACGAGCGCACCTACCGTCACCATGTGGTGCAATGTGTACATCAACCCGGCAGCGAGGGCGTACCGTGGCTCGTCGTTCGTGAACGCCAGCATCACCAGGATGAACGGCATGCCGTTGACCATCTGGTAGGCCATTACGCGGCGGATTGTAGTCTCAGCCAGTCCCGCGAAGCCCCCCACCAGCATGGAGATGACCATGACCACGATGATGAGGGTGTTCCAGCGCGGGTCCATGTCGAAGAGCACGACCCAGAGGCGGAACAGCATGTACACGGCAACTTTGGTGTGCAGGCCCGAGAACAGGCCCATCACCGCCGCGGATGTCGACGGGTACGACCTCGGCAGCCACGTGTGGACGGGGAAGACACCGGCCTTGGTTGCGATGGCGATCACCACGATTCCGGCGGCCACGGTGGCGGGGCCGTTGCCCGCGGCGATGCCTTCAAGCGCCGCAATGTTGACGGCCCCGGTCACTGCGTAGAGGTAGCCGACACCCATCACCAGCAGCGTCGACGCCGCAAGGTTCACAATGACGAACATGCGCGCGGAGACGAGGCGGTAGCGCGAACCCGTCATCGCGATGAGACCGTAGGACGGTAGGAGCATGACCTCGATCATGACAAAGAAGTTGAACAGGTCCGCGGTCAGCACAGCACCGGAGACGCCGGTGACCAGCACCAGCGTCAGCGGAGTGTAGAAGCGCGCAGCTGTCTCACCCGCGGCGATGGCGAACCAGTTCGCGGTGAGCGCAACCATCATGGTGGCCACGAGCATTACTGCAGAAAACTCGTCGCCGGCGAATGAGATGCCCACTCCACCCTGGTAGAGGCCGATGACGTGGGCGATGGTGCCGTGCTCAGAGGTGTAGTTGTACAGCCAGATGCCGCCGGCGAGGTTGACCGCGGGGATCAGGACCGCGAGGACGTCGTTAAGCGGCTTCCACGGGTTGAGCGCCGTGACAGCCGAAACAATCAGTGGCAGCGCGACGAAGACGGGAAGAATAGCATCCACGGCCATTAGCCCTCCACCTCCTGGTGCGCGCCGATCTTCTTGGGGTTGAGCTGGGCGCTGCGCCCAGCCGTCGACAAGGCGGACGGGCTGAGGCGGTCCGGGTCATAACCTGGAGACGTGTCCACGGGGCGGTCGAAAGTGTCGTCGTCTTTACCCAGCGACGACAGCATCAACAGGATTGTCGTGGTCGCCATCGCGATGACGATGGCGGTCAGGACGAACGCCTGGGGGAGCGGGTCGGCCATGTCCTCGAGCGGCGTGCGGGAGGGGAACGCCTCGCCTCGCCACGAGCCGACGCCCGCGGCGAGGAGCGTCAAGTTCGTCGCATGTCCGAAAAGCGACATGCCGAAGACGATTCGGACCATGCCGCGCTGCATGATGAGGAACACCGAGCCGGCCACGAGAACGGAGATTGTCAACGCCATGATCATGAGCTTTTACACCTCCTTCGATCCGACCGGCCGGGGGGCGGCCGCGGGGTTGATGGGTTCGGGGTGGTCCGGGTCTACGTCGTCAGGCGCCTCCGGTTCCGGGACCTCCGGCAGCGGGTTATCGGGCCCGCGGCGGTAGGTCAGGTTTTCCAGCTCGGTTCCCGGGCGGAGGTAACCTCCCAGCTGGTTGATAGCCTGGGTGATCATGCCGAGAACGGCGAGATAGATGCCGAAGTCGAAGATCAGCGACGTGGTGAAATGCTGGCCCGCGATCTCACCGTGGATGGCGTACATGAATCCGCCCTCGATGAATCCGAGGAACCCGGACGCGATGGCGATGATGATCCCCCACCCGGCGAGGCGGGACGGGGACAGCTGTTTGACCACGTAGGAGTCTGCGCCGCGGGAGAGGTAGTTGAGCGCGAACGCGGTGGCCATGACCAGTGCCGCAACGAAACCGCCGCCCGGTGCGGTGTGCCCGCGGAAGAAGATCAGGACGGAGAGCACGAGCAGGATGGGTGCGACCAAAGCGCTCACCTTGCGGACAGGAAGTGAGTTGAGCTGGGACTGGCCGAAGGGCCGCGGGCGGGTGCCCGCCTCGAACATGTGCCTCGGCATCGACTGCGTCACCGCGAGGATGACCACGGCCGCCATGCCCAGCACCGAGAGCTCGCCTAATGTGTCGAAGCCGCGGAACTCCACGATGATCACAGCGACAATGTTGTCAGCCTTAGTAGCCAACCCGCCCTCGGTGAGGTACCACTGCGCCAGTTCGGAGCGGCCGCGGCGTCCGGTCAGCCCATAGACGCCGGCGAAGGCCACGATGCCCGCCAGCAGCGCGAGGCCGGCCGCCGCCCACTGCCGCGGTGCGGGTGTCTTCGGGAAGGCGCGGGGCTGATAGCGCAGGACAAGCATGATGACAACCACGGTGAGCGATTCGACGAGGAACTGCGTCAGCGCGACGTCGGGGGCGCCGAGCAGCATCATCTGCAGCGACATTCCCACACCCACGGTGCCGAGGAGCACTGCGGCGGCGAGGCGGCTGCGGGTCAGCACCAGGGCGAGGACCGACATCGCGATGATGGCGAACGGGATGAGGTCCCACAGGTTGGTCAACCCGTCGACACGCGGTGCTGGGTCGACGCCGTCGATGCCGTCGGACAGCAACACGCTCACGCCGAGCACGACGGTGAAGGCGACGAGCCAAACTAGATGGCGCGAAGGGTTGAGCCCGTCCGCCATGGCACCCAGTGCGCGGCCCAGCTTTGCCGCGCCCGAGCTGAGGGCCTCCAAGATGGCGTTTCCGCTGGTTGGCAGTAACTGGCGGTTGTTTAGCACTGCGTACACCTTCTTCCGGCCGAAGAGGAAAGCGACGCCCGCGGAAAGGACCGCGATGGAGACGATGAACGGTGCGTTTATGCCGTGCCAGAGGGAAAGGTGGGATTCGTAGCCTTCTTGGCCGGTGATGGCGCGCACGCCAGCGTCGATAGGCGCATCCACCGACCCCAGGAAGAAGGGCAGGACCAGGGACATTAAGCCGGGAAGAGCGGCAGGTAGCCACAGTGAGGCAGGCGCTTCCCGGACGCCCGTCATGTCTTTGGGGCCGTCGATGAAGGCACCGAACACGATCTTGGCGGAATAAATGAAGGTCAAAAAAGCCGCGAACCCGGCGACCGTCAGCAGAATCGGGCCAGTGGGCGTGCCTTCGAAGGCGGCGAGGATGGACTCCTTGGACACGAAGCCGAACAGCGGCGGTACGGCGGCCATCGACGCCGCCGCAACGACGACAGAGCCGAACGTCCACGGCATCTTGTCGTACAGTTTGCCCAGCCGGCGAATGTCGCGCGACCCGGCTTGGTGGTCGACCACGCCGATGAGCATGAACAGACTCGACTTGAACAGGGCGTGGGCGAGGGTGTGCACGAGCGCCGCGGCAAGAGCGAAGTCGGTGCCGACACCGATCGCGGCCACGATCCAGCCGAGGTGCGACACCGTGGAGTACGCGGTGAGGTGTTTCAAGTCTGTCTTCGTGATGGCGAAGATCGCGGACATGACAGCGGTGAACAAGCCGACGACGATGAGCAGCCAGTTCCAGACCGCGACGTCGTGAAAGACCGTCGAGAAGCGCAGCAGGAGGTAGATGCCCGCTTTGACCACCGCCGCCGCGTGGAGGAAAGCGGAGACAGGGGTCGCGGCCGCCATTGCTTCGGGCAGCCAGAAGTGGAAGGGGAACTGCGCTGCCTTGGTGAACCCGGAGACGGCAACGAGCACGGCGACCGTCGTGGTCAACGCAGGTTGGGCGGCCCACACATCGGAGGTGAGCACCTCGCTGAGGCGCGTCGTACCAGCGGCCGTGGATGCCACGGCGAGAGCCGTCAGCAGCGTCAGGCCACCGAAGAAAGTCAGCGCCAGGGTCCGGTACGCACCGGCCTCTCCTCCTGAGCCTGAACGGGCGATGAGCAGGAATGACGCAATGGAGACGAGCTCCCAGCCGACGAACAGAAGGACCGTGTCGTCCGCCAGAACGAGGAGGAGGACGGACAGCGTGAACGCGGTCATAATGGTGTAGAAACTCGTGTTGCCTTGCCGCTCGGGCAGGTACGCCGCCGAGTAGACGAGCACCACACCGCCGATAACCAAAGCGAGCAGAGCGAAGAACATGCCGAGCCCGTCGGCGCGGAGAGCCAGATCTACTTGGGTGCCGAAAAAGTCGCGGGCCCAGGTTACCTGCCAAGTAACGGCGCCCCCGTCCGCGACTTTGGGGTATTCGCGCCCGAGGAGGACAGCTCCGGCGAAGAGCAGCAGCGCAAGGGGCCACCCTGCCCTTCGGTCCATGACCCGCACCAGCACCGGCGACAGGATCACGGCCGCGCCGACCACTGCGAGCACGAGAGGTAACGTAATCAAAGTTTCTCCAGCATGTGGCGGCACAATGCCGCGCGTTCAGAGGGCATCAAGGTTAGGTAAAGGGTAGCAACTAAGTCAGTCGCGTCACTAACAACCGTAACGCCAGCTCGCCGCGGGTGCGGTGTGCCTCACGCGTTTTTGCTGGAAGCGGGGCTATATTTGCCTTCCATGAAATGGCGTCTTCTCGTTGCCCTGCTCGTCCTCATCGCCGGGGTTTTTCTGCCGATGGCCCCGGCGAGCACGTGGTCCTCTGGGGAAAGCGCGACGGGCGCGCCGACGGTGACCCCGGGACCGGACGGGCTTGTCGACGCCCGCCGCGCCGCAGGTGAGGCCGCCGCACAGGCCAGCCTGCTGACGACGGGCACGGGCCAGCTCAAGGACGGGGTGGTCCAGCTCGATGAGGGTTCTGCGCAGCTTATCGACGGCATCTCTGCCGCGAACTCAGGTGCCCAGGAACTCTCCACTGGGATGGTGCAGCTGCAGGCGGGAACCGGGCAGCTCGCTTCGGGGGCGACGCAGGTGGCGGACGCCGTCGGCGGCGTCGTCGACCAGGTGGTCGGGTTCGAGGTGGTCCGCGGCCAGGTTATCTCCACGATCGATTCGACGCTGGAGAAGCTGAAGGACTCCCGGGAGCCCGATGTCGTCGCTGCGCGCGAGGCTCTGCAGGGGCTGCGGGAGCAAGCCCGCACTGCGGAGCTCCCCGCGGATGTGGTGTCTCAGCTCAACGAGCTGAAGAACGGGTCGCGTGAGGTTGCCAACCAGCTGTCTGTGCCCGGGTTCGCGTACCACGACGGGGTGTACTCGGCGACGAACGGCGCCGCCGAGCTGGCCAGTGGCCTCGGCGAGCTCGACGGCGGGGCCGGCCAAGCCAAGGACGGTATCGCCCAATTGCGCGAGGGATCGGAAAAACTCGACGGCATGGCAACGCAGACCTCCGACACGATCGACACCGTGCGCCGCGCGATACCGGCGCCGGCGCCCGTCGCGGCCGCGTCCGGCACAGCCGATGAGGACGCCCCCGCATCCGCGCTCGCACCCCTGGCAGCGATGCTTATCGCTGCCCTGATTACGGTGGGCGGCTTCGGCATGGCGGGGGCGGCGGGATACGCGCGACGCAACCGCTGGTGGATCGTCGCCGCCGGAACGGGCCTTTTAACCGTGTCCGGCCTCGTTCTCGTCATGGTGCTCGGCATCTCCCTGCCGCCGGCGGCAGTGCTCATTTCCGCGCTCGCGCTCGCAGTGGCCTCCCTCGCCTCCGCGGGGCTGACGTGGATGCTCATGTCCACCTTCGGTAACGCAGCGGGTCTCGGCGCGGGTGCTGCGCTTTCTGTGCTGCAAATCGGTCTCGTCGGCTGGGTGTGGAAGTCAGCTGCGGCCGGCGCGGTATCTGACATTGTGGCGGCGTCGTCGGGTGCGGCGCCTATGCACTGGCTCACGACGGCGCTATCCGCTGCGGGCAACGGCGGATCGGTTGCCGCGATGTGGACCGGCGTGGGGTTGAGCGCGGTAGTTGCAGCTCTTGGCCTGATGGGGCTCAACCGACCGCGCAGCTGATTTCCGCCCGGCGGGTATCCCCGCTGTAATACACGTTATAGAAATAATTTCGTGTACCTAAGGAGATTGAGTTGTGGAGCAGAGCCCATTTATTGAAATCGGTTTGCCCATCGCGTTGTTCGTGATCATGATCGGTATTGGCCTGAGCCTGACAAGTAAAGACTTCGTGGCCCACGCGAAGCGCCCGCGGGCGACGATTCTCGGGCTCCTCGGCCAGCTCATCCTACCGCCGCTGGTGGCGCTGGGTCTGGCGTGGGCGTTCGATCTGCCCCCGCTTATGGTGCTCGGCGTCGCACTCGTGGGGGCGTCACCGGGCGGGGCCACCTCAAACTTGGCCACCTACCTGGCTCGTGGGTCGGTGGCGCTGTCCATCATCCTCACCGTCGCCGCGTCCTTCGCCGCGATTGTGACGCTGCCGCTCTGGATGGGCTTCGCGTCGCGTGTCGTACCCGGTGTGGAGCAGCTGGAGATCACCATGCCGCTGGGTCAGACGTTCGCGCTGCTCTTCGGCATCGTGCTCGTCCCGGTGGCGGTGGGCATGTTTGTGCGCGCCACACGGCCCGTGCTGGCGGAGCGGATGGAGCGTTTCGTCGGCATTGTCGGCGTGGTAGTGCTGGTCCTTCTCATCGTCTTCATTGTCATCGACGTGCGCGAGCAACTGACTGACCTGCTCATCACGATCGCTCCGATCGCATTGCTGTTAAACGTCTGTTTCGTTGTGCTGGGCGGTCTCGTTGGGTGGCTCGGGCGCCTTGACCGAGCGGACCAGCTGGCGATCGCCATTGAGTACAGCATCCGCAACACGACCCTGGGCATGGTTCTCGCGTTCACCGTCATGCAGAGCCCGGAGGTCGGGGTTGTCTCGGCGGTGTACTCGATCGTGATGTACGTGTCCATGTTCGCGGTGATTGCGGCTGGGCGCAGGATGATGTCGCGCGGCACACGCGGGGGAAGACCTCAGCGCGAAATCAAGGCGGAAAAACAGCTCGAAGCGCTCTGAGGTCTTCACCGCAGTAGGGTGGCGCTTGATGAGGGAGCTGAGTGCGAACTCGACCTCGACACATGAAAGTTCGACGAGCGGGCGCACTCGGACTGGCGATCGCTGTCGACTTGATGAGAAGGCGGGAGAGTCAATTCGGCTGAGAACGAGAAATCCGCACCGTAAAGGGTGCGGATTTTAAGTGGTCGGGATAACAGGATTTGAACCTGCGACCTCTTCGTCCCGAACGAAGCGCGCTACCAAGCTGCGCCATATCCCGGTGTACGTCAAGTACTCGGAATACTTTACTCCAGCCCCGACGGCGCACCAAAACGGCTGTTCAACGTGTTTAGGCTGGGCGCTCCGTGACGTGGATCAGCGCCGCCGACGGGCGGCAGAAAATGCGTACGGGCGCAAACTTTGACGTGCCGAGCCCGTTGGAGACTTCCATCCACATCGACCCGTAGCGGTGCATCCCTGAGGCGCGCGCGCGATCGATGTCGGCGTTGGTGACCAGCGTGCGCTCGCCGGGCAGGCAGATCTGGCCGCCGTGCGTGTGGCCCGCGAGGGCTAAGTCGTACCCGTCGCCCTCGAATGCGGAGAGAACGCGCCGGTAGGGCGCGTGGAGCAGCCCGATGGACAGGTCGGAGTCCGCATTTGGGGCACCGGCGATGTCCTCGTACCGGTCCAGGTCGTGGTGGGGGTCATCCACACCCGCGAGTGCGAGGCGGACCCCGGAGGTCTTGAACTCCAAACGCTGATGGGTCGCGTCGCGCCAGCCGCGCTCGATGAACGCGGCGCGCATGCCTTGCCACGGCAGGTTCACGTAGGAGGGTTCGCGCTTAAAGCCGAGGACGTATTTCAGTGGGTTGACCGGCCGCGGCGCCCAGTAGTCGTTGGTGCCGAAGACGAACACCCCGGGGCGGTCCAGCAGCGGGCCAAGGGCCTCCAGCGCGTAGGGCACGCCGCGGATGTCGGAGAGGTTGTCACCGGTGTTGACTACCAGGTCCGGCTCCAGCACGTCGAGCTCGCGGACCCACGCGATCTTGTCGTCCTGTCCCGGAATCATGTGCAGGTCGGACACGTGAAGGATTTTGAAGGAATCCGCGCCGCGTAGCGTGCCGGGCGCAAGCAGGGGGAGGCGGTAGGTCTTGAGCCGGAACTTGTTCAACTCGGTTGCGCCCCACGAGAGCGTCGCTAAGCCCGCTGCCAGCGTGGCCGCCGCTGATGCCGTAAGAAAGTGTCGAAGCTTCATCCCACCCAACGTTACAGGTCGCGTAACCTCGGTTTCATGAGTGAGCTGAAAGACAAAATCCGCGCTGACCTGAAAGAGGCCATGAAGGCCAAGGAGAAGCAGCGCACGGGTACGATCCGCATGCTGTTAGCCGCGATCCAGGCGGCGGAGACCGAGGGCACGAAGCACGAGGTGGGCGACGACGAGATCTTGAAGATCATCGCGCGGGAGATCAAGAAGCGCCGTGAGTCCGCGGAGATCTACCGCGAGAACGACCGCGCGGACCTCGCCGACAACGAGCTTGCCGAGGCAGAGGTGCTCGAGGGCTACCAGCCGCAGCAGCTTGACGACGCTGAACTCGACGCCCTGGTCGAAGCGGCCATCGCCGAGACGGGCGCCGATTCAATGGCGCAGATGGGTGCGGTAATGAAGGCGGCCACGGAGAAAGCCGCCGGCCGCGCCGACGGCAAGCGCCTGTCCGCTGCCGTGAAGGCTCGCCTGGGTTAACTGGGCTAGCCGGGGGTTAGCCGAAGATCTCGTTGAGCTGGCTGCGCGCGTCGTCGATTTGGCGCTGCAGTTCCTCGAGCTCCGGCGGCGGTCCCGACTGGCCTGACGGAGCGCGCGGGGCAGTGGGCGGCTCACGCCGCTGGGTCTCGCGCGGGGGTGCGCCGTCGGAGATGCTGAGCTTGATAAGCGAGCCGGGTGCCAGGTTCGGGTCCACCGGTTCGGCGGACACGACCGTGCCGCGCGGCCTGCCGTCGCCGAACACCGTCTGCAGGACAACGCGCAGGCCCTGTTCCTCAAGCTGCTTGCGGGCGGCCTCAGTCTCTAGGCCAACGACGGTATCCAGGGCCGCCTGGCGCGTGCCGCGCTCATACAGAGAACTCGACTCGGGCAGTCCCGCGTCGCGCGCGCCGGGCACGCCGTTGGCCATCTGGAACCAGGCGTCCGCGGCTTCGTTGCCGCCGAACAGGGTGCCTTCCGCGCACTGCCGGACCGGGCTGGTGCATAGCGGAGTGGTCTGGGTGCCGTCGTTGAAAATGTAGGGGGCGCCCGCGAGTGCGCGGTTGAACGCGAAGAACGCCGAGGACTGGTGGGATTCGGTGGTGCCGGTCTTGGCCGCGAGGGGGGCGTTCCACCCGTTGGCGGAGGCGGCGCGGCGCGCGGTGCCGGTCTTGACGTCCTCCGACATGCCCTGGGAGAGGGCGCCGGCGATGTCCTTGTCCACCACCTGCTCGCACGGGGGCCGCTCGATGAACACTTCCTGGCCGTGTTTGTCGGTCACCCGCGCGATGGGGTTCGGCTCGCACCAGCGGCCTCCCGAGGCCAGGGTCGCGCCGACGTTGGACAGCTCCAGCGCGTTGACGGCCACGGGGCCGAGGACGAAGGAGCCCATGTTGCCGTCTACCACGGCCTGCTCGACGGAGCGTTCTCCGTCGTAGGTGCCGTCGGCGATATAGGAACGCAGACCGAGACGAACCGCCATGTCAACGGTCGGCTCGACGCCGACCTTCTGCACCAGTTCAATGAAGGTGGTGTTGGGGGACTGCGCGAGGGCGTCGCGAAGCGTCAGCTCGGGGGCGTAATCGCCCGCGTTTTCCACGCAGTAGGCGCCCGGAGGGCAGTTGGCGGCACCGCCCGCGCCCATGCCGTAGACCACGGATCGCTCCGGGGTGGGTAACTTCGTCTCCAGGCCCATGCCCTGTTCGAGCGCCGCTCCGGCGGCGAAAATCTTGAACACGGAGCCGGCGCCGTTTCCCACGAGTGAGGTGGGTTGCGGCATGATGGTCTGGTTCTGCGCCAGGTCGAGGCCGTAATAGCGTGACGACGCCATCCCGGCAATGTCGTGCGAGTCCTCGCCGGGGCGCACGACGTTGAGCACTCCTGCGACGCCGGCCGCGTCGGGTGAGACGTTGTTGCGGATGGCCTTGACCGCGCTGGCCTGAACAACTGGGTCGAGCGTGGTGGTGATGGTGTACGCCCCCTTTTCCAGCTCGTCTTGAGGAAGACCCTTACTCGCGAGGTAGCTCAGGGCGTAGTCGCACATGAACCCGCTGTCGCCGGCGGCCACGCAGCCGTCGGGAAGCAAATTCGGCTGCGGGAGTGTGTCCAGGGGCTCCGCGGCCAGCGCGTCGGCTTCCTCCTGGCTGATGGAGCCGTAGGCGGCCATGTTCTGCAGCACCGTGTTGCGGCGCTCGGTCGCACCCTCGGGGTTGGTGTACGGGTTGAGGTACTCGACGGACTGGAGGAGGCCGATGAGCAGCGCCGCCTGCTTCGGGCCGAGGTCGCGGGCGGGGATGTCGAAGTAGGTCCGGGCTGCGGCCTCGATGCCGTAGGAGTGGTTGCCGAAGGACACGAGGTTAAGGTATCGGGTGAGGATCGTGTCCTTGTCTAGGGTCTTGTCCAAGTCGGAGGCCATGCGCATTTCGCGGAGCTTGCGCGGGATGGACTGCTCGGTGGCGGCGATGGCGTCCTCGTTCGACTCGGCGTCGACAAGCCAGAGGTAGTTCTTCACGTACTGCTGGTTGATGGTCGACGCGCCCTGCTCGACGCCGCCGGCGAGCAGGTTGGTCACCATCGCGCGGGCGAAGCCTTGCATGTCGACGCCGTCGTGCTCATAGAAGCGGCGGTCTTCGGTGGAAACGAGCGCGTCCTTGGCGTAGGGGGAGATGCCTTCGCTCGGAACCTCGTAACGGCGTTGGTTGAAAACCCAGGCCATGGGCGTGCCGTTGACGTCGGTGATCGTGGTGACACCGGGGACGTGCCCGTCGGCAAGGTCCGAAAGGTTCGTCTCCATCGTCTCGGCAGTGCGTGCCACTGCGACACCTCCAAGCCCGGCAACGGGGGCGAGGCACAGCGCGATGGCGAGGCCCGCCGCGAGGATCGCGACGAGGAGTTTTCCGAGCGAGGTGAGTGCTGACACCCCCTTACCCTAAACCACGCCTCGGACGCGGGGGAACCGTCAATCCCCCAAAATGTGTGACTCATTCGACAATTCCCAACCGCTGTGAATACACTTACAGCCACTAATTAGTTCGGTTATGAAAAATAACTTTGCCTCGAAGGAGACGCTATGACGACAACGCTCAGTCGCGCTCGAACCACTGAAACGTCCCGCAAGTGTGATGCCGCGGGCCAGCTCGTCTTCGACCGCGGTGAGTGGGTCACCCTGGCGACGTGCCGTTCCGGCGACCCGGACGCGTTGTTCGTTCGAGGCGCGGAGCAGCGTAAGGCGGCCGCGATCTGCCGCCGCTGCCCCGTACAGATGGAATGCCGCGCCGACGCGCTGGACAACCGCATCGAGTTCGGCGTGTGGGGCGGGCTGACGGAGCGCCAGCGACGCGCCGTTCTGCGCCAGAACCCGCACGTCACCGATTGGGCCGAGCACCTCGCCTCCGGCGCCGAGGTCGCGGGCCTGTAACCGACAGGGAACAGGTAGGGTGAACCCATGACCAAATGGGAATATGCCACCGTGCCGCTTCTAACTCACGCCACCAAGCAGATCCTGGACACCTGGGGTGAGGACGGCTGGGAGCTCGTCACCGTGACACCGGGCCCCACACCCGAAAACCTCGTCGCCTACATGAAGCGCGAGGCGTAGGAGATGGCCGAGAAGTGGAGTGAAAGGCTCGCAGCGCTCGGCCTCGAACTGCCCGAGGTAGTCGCTCCCCTCGCCGCGTACGTTCCCGCCACGCGCGTCGGTGACCAGGTGTGGACCTCCGGACAACTCCCGCTTGTCGACGGCTCTCTGCCGGCGGCCGGAAAAGTCGGAGCCGAAGTGTCCGAGGAGGACGCGTTCGGTCTCGCGGTGCAGGCGTGCCTGAACGGCCTCGCGGCAATCGACAGCATCGCAGGTATTGATAACGTCTCTCGCGTGCTCAAGGTTGTCGGTTTCGTCGCCTCCGCGCCCGATTTCACTGGACAGCCGAGGGTAATCAACGGCGCAAGTGAACTCATCGGGGCCATTTTCGGCGAGTCAGGCGCCCACGCCCGCTCGGCTGTCGGCGTGGCAGTTCTTCCGCTCGATTCCCCTGTGGAGGTCGAGCTGGTGGTCGAGTTGCGCGACGCGGCTGTCTCACAGCTGTAGGCTGGCACTTATGCAGCATCCCGCCTACAGCCAACTGCGTCCCGTCACCGCCTCCGCTTCCGTCGTGCTCTGCCCGAACCCGAGCTACGCGGCGCTGGAAGGAACCAACTCGTGGGTCATTAGCGGCCCTGAGGACGAGTTCAGCATTGTGATCGACCCGGGCCCCGAGGACGAGGGCCACCTCAACGTGCTGAGCGCGAAGGCAGAGAAAGTCGCCCTGATCCTCCTCACCCACCGGCATCACGACCACGCCGACGGCGCGCAGCGCTTCCGCCAGCTCACCGGCGCCCCGATCCGCGCGATGGACCCCCAGTACTGCGCCGGCGGTGAGCCGTTGACTGACGGGGAGGTCATCTCCATTGACGGAATAACGCCCCAGATCAAGGTCGTCGCCACGCCGGGGCACACCCGGGACTCGGTGAGCTTCTTCATCTACGCGGGGGCGGCGGGGGAGACTGAGCTCGAGGGAATTGTCACCGGAGATACGATCGCGGGTCGCCACACCACCATGATCTCCGAGACAGACGGGGACCTGGGTGACTACCTGGACACCCTCACCATGCTCGAGGAGAAGGGCGACGGCGTGCGCTTGCTTCCGGGCCACGGCCCCGAGGGCGACAACGTAGCGTGGTTTGCGCGCAAATATCTCGACCGACGCACCCAGCGTCTGGAGCAGATCCGCCGGGCGATGAAGGAGCACGGGCAGGACGCGGATATCAATACGCTGGTCGACGCGATTTACGACGACGTCGATCCCGTTCTGCGCGGTGCCGCGGAGCAGTCCACGCGAGTGGCTTTGCGCTACATCCGCAACGAGGGCTAAGCCCTTCCTAACGCGCGCGCCGGGCGAGGTGCTCAGTGTCAACGATGAGGACGCTCTTGCCCTCAAGCCGGATCCATCCGCGGTGCGCGAAAGTGGCGAGCGCCTTGTTCACGGTCTCACGGGATGCACCGACGAGCTGGGCAATCTCTTCTTGGGTGAGGTCGTGGTTGACGCGCAGCGCACCGCCCTCCTGAGTGCCGAAACGGTTAGCCAGCTGCAGCAGGGTTTTAGCCACGCGGCCGGGAACGTCGGTGAAGATAAGGTCGGCGAGCGAAGCGTTGGTGCGGCGCAGGCGGCGCGCCAACACCCGCAGAAGCTGCTGGGAGATCTCGGGGTAGTCTTCGATCCACTTCCGCAGTGAATCCGAGTTCATTGTCGCGGCGGTGACCTCGGTGACGCAGACCGCCGAGGAGGTGCGCGGACCCGGGTCGAAGATGGACAGCTCACCGAACATGTCGGATGGGCCCATCACGGAAAGCAGGTTCTCGCGGCCGTCGGGTGCGTGGCGGGCGAGTTTCACCTTGCCCTGGATGATGATGTAGAGGCGGTCACCGGGTTCACCCTCGTCGAAAATCGTGGTGCCGCGCGGGAAATGGACGTCCTCCATCTCGCCGATGAGGGCCGTCACAGCGTCCGCCTCGACGCCCTGGAAAATCCCAGCGCGGGCGAGTATGTCGTGTTCGCCTTCCATCATTCCTCCTCCGGTGAACCCCACTTTTACAGCAGCAACAGTACCACTAGCGTGGGAGATGCGTCACAAAAGGGCGCAAATGTGGTCACTCCGAGAAGATAGCGGATTCCAACCGCTCCATGCCCACAGCGAAAGAACCGAGGACCGCGGGTACGAAAGCTACGAGCACGACCGTCATGGGCGCGATAGTACCCGGCACGTCATTATAGTTGCCCGTATGACTGACCCCACGGCCTCCGCTTCGTCTATCTCCCGGACTCCACAGCGCCGTCGCCGCCCGGGTTCACACCCCGCCGCCAAGGGCCGGGAGACGGAGATCGGCCGGAAGAAGCGGGCCCGCCGCATCAACCGCACGCTGGCTGCGGTGTTTCCCGACGCCCACGCCGAACTCGATTTCACCAACCCCCTCGAGCTGCTCGTTGCCACCGTGCTTAGCGCCCAGACCACTGATGTCAGGGTCAACCAGGTCACCCCGGAGCTCTTCGCCCGCTATTCGACGCCCGCCGCGTACTCCTCGGCCTCGCAGACCGACATCGAGGAAATCATCCGACCGACGGGGTTCTACCGAGCGAAGGCCGCCAACCTCATCGGGCTGGGACAGAAACTGGTCGCGGATTACGGCGGCGCGGTCCCGACGGCGTTGGAGGACCTGGTCACCCTGCCCGGTGTAGGCCGCAAGACGGCTCACGTTGTGCGCGGCAATGCCTTCGGCAAGCCGGGTCTGACGGTGGACACCCACTTCCAGCGGCTGGTGCACCGGCTCATGCTCACCGAGGAGAGGGACCCGGTGGCTATCGAGCACGCCATCGGCGCCCTGGTGGAAAAGAAGGAGTGGACGATGTTCTCCCACCGGATCATCTTCCATGGCCGCCGTATCTGCCACGCCCGCACGCCGGCCTGTGGCGCGTGCCCGCTCGCGTTCGACTGCCCCAGCTTCGGCGCGGGCCCGACCGACCCGGTGGAGGCAGCCGCGCGCGTCACCGGCCCCGAGCGCGAACACATCCTCGCCTTTGCGGAAACGGAGAAGAAGCAGTGAACAGGCCCGTAGTTCTCGGGGTGATCGCCGCCGTGGTGGGGACAGTCGTCGTTCTCGCCGGTGCCCTGTTCCTGCTGCGCCCTGCGGGTGGTGCGGGAGAGGGGCCGGATGCGTCGGGAGGGGCGTCGACAAGCGCGGCTCCAAGCATTCCCTCCCGCCCCGACTGCCCCGGGACGAGCGTCGGCGGGGTAGAGCTCGACTGCCTCGGCGGCGGATACACGCAGCCCGCGAGTGGAATCACCGTGGTCAACGTCTGGGCGTGGTGGTGCGAACCCTGCCGCGACGAGCTGCCCGTCATCGAACAGTTCGCGGCCGAGAACCCGGACATCAGCGTCGTTGGAGTTCACGCGGACGCCTCTGCCGCACAGGGTGCAGCGCTTCTCAACGAGCTGGGCGTCGGGTTGCCCAGCTACCAGGACCACGACAACACCTTCGCCGGCACGCTGGGCCTGCCCGGCGTCATTCCCCTCACCCTGGTGTTCCGCGGCGGGGATCGGATCGGCCTCTTCCCGACGGTGTTTCACTCGGCGGCGGAGCTCGACGCCGCGGTGAGAGGAGTGCTGTAGATGGCGGATGTTGCACTGCGGCCAGAGCTCGCCCCGGTCTGGATGGAGGGAATGGTCGCCGGAATGAGAAGCGCGCACCGTTCCGAGCGCGCGCGCAGGATTCTGGCAAAACGCGCGCCGGAGAAAGGCTCCCCCGACGAGGCGGCCGTCCTCATGCTTCTGACCGGTGCGAACGCCGCGGACGCCGAGATCCTGATCACCCACCGCACGCCCACGATGCGCAGCCACTCCGGGCAGATGGCCTTCCCCGGGGGCCGCATTGATGCCACTGACCGCGGCCCGGTGGACGCCGCGCTGCGCGAGGCGTGGGAGGAGACGGGACTCGAGCGAGAACGTGTCACGCCGCTGGCGGTGCTGGCGTCACTGACCACGGGAGGAAGCCGCCGCACCGTGCGCCCCGTCCTCGGTTACTCGGAGGATCCCGGTAGCCCGCACGCCGCCAGCCCCTTCGAGACCGACGACGTCTTCTTCGCTCCCGTATCGCACCTGATCAACCCGGATAACCGCCTCAGCGTCGGTGTTTACGGCTTCACCGGCCCGGCATTCCGGATCAACGAGTACCTCATCTGGGGGTTCACGGGCGTGCTACTCGACGTCCTCTTCGACGCCGCCGGTTGGAATCAGCCATACGACTCCGAAGTTGTGCCCCTCCGCCGCGCGCTGAAGACTTCGCGTAACGGTGAGCACCACTTTTGACGCCGCCGGGAGTAACATAAGCCGGAATTGACCGTGCACGCCTAGACATATGTGAGGGAGAGCCGCCGCGTTGGATGCAGCCTTCATTGTCGACTCCGCCCTCGTCGTCATCATCGCCGCCTCGTTCATCAGCGGCTGGCGCCAGGGCGCGCTAAGCGCCATCTTCTCGATGGTCGGGGTTGTCGCCGGCCTGATTGTCGGCCTCGCCATCGCCCCCCTGCTGGTCAATCTCGCTGACACGCGCGCACTCAAGCTGGTGATCCTGCTCTCCGTGGTGGTGCTGTTCGTTGGCATGGGCAATCTCGTCGGACTCACCGTGGGTACGCGGGTGCGCGACCGCGCCCGCTTCCGCTCCACACAGATCCTCGACTCTGTAGCGGGTTCGGTGTTCCAAGCTGCCGCGGTGGCCGTGGTGGTGTGGTTCATCTCGATCCCGCTCGCCTCCACCGTGCCCGGCAGAGTCGGTGACGGCATCCGCCAGTCGGCGGTCCTCGGCGCCATTAATTCGGCCGCCCCCGCAGGGATGGAGCAGCTTCCCGCGCGGCTCGCGGCGCTTCTCGACGAATCCGGGTTGCCTCCGTTGGTCTCTCCGTTCGCGCCGCCGGTGGGCCAGCAGGTGGACGCTCCCGACCCAGCCGCGGTGGACGCCGATGTCACGGCGCGCCTGCGCCCGAGTGTCGTGCACGTGATGGGGGACGCGGAGTCGTGTAGCCGCAGGCTCATGGGGTCGGGTTTCGTCGCCGCGGAGGATTACGTGGTTACCAACGCGCACGTCGTCGCGGGAACCGACACCGTCAACTTGGACACGGTGCTCGGTGTCAAGAGCGCCGAGGTGGTCTACTACAACCCCGACGTGGACATTGCGGTCCTGCGCTCCGAAAAGCTCGGTCTCGACGCGATCCCGCTGGCGCGGAACGAGCTCGCGTCGGGGGATAATGCGGTGGTCATGGGCTTTCCCCGCTCCGGCCCCTTCGAGGCGTCGCCGGCGCGCATCCGGAGCCGGATCAACATCGCAGGCCCGGACATTTACGCCACGGGCCGTGTGGAACGCGAGGCGTACACGCTGCGCGGCAACATCCGCCAGGGGAACTCGGGTGGCCCGTTAATCACGCCAAAGGGCGAGGTAGCAGGCATGATCTTCGGTGCCTCCGTCGATTCCAGCGACACCGGTTACGCCCTCACGCTGGAGCAGGTTCTCGATGAGGTAGGGCCGATCACCTCCCACACAGCCCCGGTGGATACCCGGGCCTGCGTCGCGGGCTAGGCGCGTCCGGCGAAGCGGGCGACGGCGTCGACGAAGCCGCCGGGGTTCTCGATGTGGGGCAAATTCTTTGCTTCCGGGATGCTGAGCTCCCGGACTTCTCCCCTCGCCCTCCTGCGCTGGCGGGCGACCAGCCGGTCCCACAGGCTTTGCGGGGGATGGAGGAGAAGAACCGGTGCTGTGACGGGCGCCCGCCGGGCCCCTGGTCGCCCAAACGAGGCGATCGGCGGCGTGAGCAAGCGCGAGTTGTGGACGCTGTGGATGAAGGCGTTGTCGATGGCAGCGGCGGTGCGCCGTAGTTCCAGCACCCGGTTGAACCTTCCGCTGTGCTGGAATGCGCCCGTGGTGTTGATCGCAAGGTTGTCGCGGTACAGGCGGCGGCGCGTGCGGGAAAAGCGCTGGAGAATCCGGGACGGGACCCGGGCCAAGGTGACGCGGCCGAGCATGGGCACGAAATCCCAGGGCCGCGCAGACATCGCCTCCCGCAGGTCGGCTGGGTGGGCGGCCGAGATAGACACTAAGCCACTGACGATCTCCGGGTGCATCGCCGCCGCAACCCAGGCGACTGCGCCGCCGGTGTCGACCCCGGCGAGAACCGCTCTGGTGTGGCCGAGGGTCGTGATCGCCCCCTTGACGTCACCGACGGCGATGAGCATCTCGTTGCCCGACCGGGGCAGGGGCTTGTCCGACATCCCGTACCCTCGCATATCCAGGGCAGCCACGTAAAAACCCCGCTCGGCGAGCGAGGTGATGACGTCGACGAAATCGAACCACCCGCCGAACGTGCCGTGCAGCAGCAGGATCAGCGGGTTATCGGGCTCACCCGCGGTCACCGCGTGCAAGCGGATGCCACGGGTGTGCAACATGCGGTGTGTGAACTCGCCCTCAAGCTCCACGACCGTGGGTGGGAGCCGGTGGTTGAACGCGGGCACCGTGTTGGAGGGAAGAATTAGTCCCTGGTTACGGCGGTGGAGCCGCCGCGGCTGGGTACCGTAGTGGTGACCGTGCGCTTCTCGGTGACAACGCGTCCGCGGCCGGTGGGGGCGGGGCCGCCGGTGTAGAGTGCGCTGTCGTCCTCGGCGAGGTTCTTCTGCGCCTGGCCCGGGACGAGATTTTTCAGCTCGTTGACGGAACCGATGGTACGCTCGGGCGCCTTGATGTTCTTGAACTTGCGGAACCCGATGAAGGCGAGGATTCCAGCGACGGCGAGCATGATCAGGAACACGATGAGGAATGCTGCCCACCACGGCATCCACAGGTGAAGAAGCGCTGCGAGGAAGAAGAAGAAAAAGAAGGTGGAGTACAGCGCGACGGCGCCAGCTGCGGCGAACAGCCCGCCACCGATGGCACCCTTCTTGACCTCGCCGACAACCTCGGTCTTGGCCAGCTCAATCTCGCTGCGGACCAGGCGGGATACCTGCTCGGATGCGTTAGAAACCAGGTCGCCGATGGAACCCTGGCCTGGCTGAGTGACATCAGTGTCGCGCAGCGGAATGGAGTCGACCTTGGCGGAAATGGCGGTCGAACCGTTTGTGTACAGACCCTTGTTGCTCACGATAATTACCTTCCTCGGTGGCTCGTGCCAGCTAATTCAACGTAAAACCACTCTAGCTTCTATTCGAACGTACCCAATCCTAGAGGATTATGCGCTCCTGCCGTCCCTCATTATGCGCTGGGCAACCCACACTCCGGCCACGGCGAGCGCTGTGACGCCAGCCACGACGCTCGCGCCGATTCCGACTTCGCGCGCATTGGGCATTTGAATGAGTGGCTCGGGATTTTTGAATATCCGGACCTCCCACTCGTTCTCCTGGGAATACTTGCGCAGGGCGCGGTCGGGGTTGACGGCGACGGGGTGGCCGACCATGGCGAGCATCGGGATATCGGTCGCGGAATCGGAGTAGGCGTAGCTCCCCTCCAGGTCGTATCCGTGGGCTTCGGCGATGTCGGCGACCGCCTCAGCCTTCGCGTCCCCCTTGAGGTATCGGGTGATTTGGCCCGTTAGCTTTCCGTCGACAACCTCGAGTTCGGTGGCCACGATTATGTCGATACCGAGCTCGCGGGCAATCGGCTCCACCAGGATGTCCGCGGAGGCCGAGATGATGATGATGTCGCGGCCGTGGCGTTTGTGGAAGTCGATCAGCTCCCTGGCCTCCGCGTAAATGGCGGGAGTCACCACGCTGCGCATGGTTTCGGTGGTGATGCGGTTAATATCCTCGACGGACCAGCCGGTGACCATCTGCGCCAAGTAATCCCGCGTGGTGTCCATCTGCTCGCTCGTATGACCGGTGAGCATGTAGGACGCCTTGGTCATGTAGATCTCCACGGCCTCCTGGCGGGAGATAAGCCCGTTATTCAGGAACTCTTTGCCGAAGGCGAACGCGGACGATGTCGCGATGATCGTTTTGTCCAGGTCGAAGAAGGCGGCGGCGCGTCTTTCAGCAACGCCGTCCCCGGAGCGATCTGCGGCAGTCATGAGCTCCAGTGTAGACCCGGGCAAGTCGCACCGACAGTGTGACACGTAGGGGAGGAGTGACGGGAGGATACTTATGAGGTGTATGTGGGACCGGCCGCACACTTTCGAAAAAAAGTACGAAAAATCTTGTTGATGTGCTTGCAACTGTTTCGGGGTATATGTCATAATCATTCCCGCAAGGCCCCGATATACAGTGTGGCCTGCCCCGGTCCGCCCCCCGAGACCGGGTTACCGACGGCCCGCGCACACCCCCCCCCGAGGCGCGGGCCGTCTCTTATTCCCGGGTGCAGTCTTATCCCCAGGGTCTCGGTGAAACATCACCTAACGGCCGACTTATCCACAGGCCCCGGTGGGAGGTCTTGTCTCCGCGCTTGTGCTGGATGACAGTCAGGTTCATGGCACACACTTCACCCATCCTCATCGCGGTCGACGACGTCACTGTCCACTCCGAGGCCACACACCTCGCTGCCGCCGCGGGCCGCGCGGTCGTGGATGCGGGAACCGACCCGGGCGCGTTCCAGCGCCACTTCGACTCATCCTTTGCGGTTCTCATCGACGCCGACGCCCCGGCGCCGCTGCACAATCGATCGGGAATCTTCGTCGTGGGAGGGGATGCCGCCGCGATTGCGTCTCAGCACGCGGCACGCCCCGAGGCCGAAGCCGCCTTCGTCCTCCCCGCACAGGCGGCGGATCTGTTGCGCGCCCTCGGGTCCATGGCGCGCAGCCCCGGCATCCCCCGCGAAGAGGGGAAGGTCGTGGCCGTGGTGGGGGCTGCGGGCGGGTCCGGGACTTCGACGCTGGGAGCCTCGCTGTGCCGCGCCCGCACGCAATCTCACGCGCCCACGCTTGTCGACGCCCACCGGTACTCCGGCGGGATCGATTTGCTCCTGGGCATCGAAGAGCGGGTTGGGGCCCGGTGGGGCGACATTGCGGTGGGTGAAGGCGCAATCGCGCGTGAGGACATTCGCAGAGCCCTTCCGTCCACTCCCGACGGAATCGCGGTCTTGACGTGTTCGCGCACCACGATCCGGGATCCGTTTGTCCTCGACACGCCTGCGCTGGAACGAACGGTGGCCGCGCTCGGTGCAACCGGGTTGACGGTTGTGGACTGCCCGGCGCGCCTCGTGCCCCAGCGCTGCGATCTCGCGGTGATTGTCACACCCGGGGAGGTGCGCGCGGCAGCGGCGGCGGCGCGTATCGCGGCGGAGCTCGCGGCGCAGAGCGTCCCGGGGGTGATCGTGGCGCGGCGTCGGACGTGGTCGGGTCTTACGGCGAGCGACATCGAGCGTGTGACCAAGGTCCACGTCGTCGCGGAGGTGCCGGACGCGCCGGGACTCACCCGCAAGGTGGAGACGGGCGGTCTCCCCCGGCATCTTCCCCGGGGGATTGGGCGGGCCGCCGCTCAGGTGCTGGCGGAGGTGGGACTGTGAAGCTTGTCGAAGGCCAGCCTGCTTCTGGCGCGGACGAGATTATCGCGCGCGTCAAACGCCGATTGGCCAACGAGCCCGAGGTGGATCCGACCAGGCTTTCCGCGCTAATCCGCGAGGAAGCAGTTGTGTTGAGCGATGTCGACGTGCTGGCCATCATGCGAAGGCTGCGTGACGATACCACCGGGGCAGGCCCGCTCGAACCGCTGCTGGCTGACTCGAACGTGACAGACATATGCGTGAATGGGCCGTTCGAGGTGTACGCCGACGCGGGCCGGGGCCTGGAGCGGACACCAGTGACGTTTGGTTCGGATGCGGACGTGCGGCGCCTCGCCACCAGGTTCGCGGCGAGCTGCGGACGCCGGCTTGATGATGCTCAGCCGTTCTGCGACGGCCACCTCGCGCGTGACAACGGCACGCTGTTGCGCTTCCATGCGATCCTCAGCCCCGCGGCGCACGCGGGGACGTGCCTCTCCCTGCGCGTGCTGCGTAACACCACGGTCACGCTAGACGAGTTATGTGAGCGCGGCGCGATGGATACCGAACGCGCCGACGCCCTGCGTCGCGTAGTACAGCGGCGCCGTGCCTTCCTCGTCCTCGGCGGGACGGGCGCGGGTAAGACAACTTTGCTGTCGGCGATGCTTGCCGAGGTGGACCCGGTGGAGCGCATCGTTGTCATCGAGGACACCCTCGAGCTCACGCCGCGTCACCCGCACGTGGTCAACCTGACATCCCGGGGCCCCAACGCGGAAGGGGCGGGACAGATCACGCTGACCGACCTGCTCCGTCAGTCTTTGCGGATGAGACCCGACCGGATTGTGGTCGGGGAGATCCGGGGCGCGGAGGTGGTCGACCTCTTGGCCGCCCTGAATACCGGCCACGACGGTGGCGCGGGCACGCTGCACGCCAATTCCATCCACGAGGTTCCCGCCCGAATGGAGGCGCTTGCGGCGCTCGGAGGTTTGGACCGGTTGAGCCTGCATTCCCAGCTCGCGGCCGCGGTGGATGTAGTTGCGGTGGTCACTAGGCGCCCTGACGGCTCCCGCGTCCTCCAGCAGCTCGGGGTTGTGGAGGGCAACCCGGTGACCGCCCGGGTCGTGTGGGATGCGGATGCGGGAGAGCTCGAAGGCTACCGGGAGGTATTTGGAGTATGAGTGGTGTTACCGCATGCAGCGTCGTCCTGCTGTCGGTGGTCGTGGCCACGGTCCCGGTGCGGCCGGCCTGTCGCCTCGGCGGAGCCCAGCGGCCCTCGGTTCTGCACCCGGCAGTTATCCCCGTCGTCGTCTTCGGCGTCTCGTTCGCGGTGATCGTCGCCGACCGCTTCTCGCTTGTCGCGTCGGCGGGCATCGCCGGGTTCACCCTGCTCCGCGCCACCAGTACGTATCGGGAAAACCGCATGGCAGTGCGCCGGAAAGCGGCCGTGGCCGCCTTCCTCGGGCACGTTGTGACTAACTTGGAAGCGGGATCCTCGCTGGCGCAGTCGTGGGAGCGTGCCGCCCGCCACTTGCCGGAGGAGTGCCCCGCGCCGCTGGCCAAGGAGATCCACCAGCTCATCTCCGCTGCGCGCACGGGGGCGGATCCGCAGGACGTTCTCGCCGCCGGCAGCTCACCTGAACTAGGTGAGGTGGCTGCGCTCTGGGCATTGGCGATCAACCGGGGCCTGCCCATGGCGGCCCTTCTCAACCGCGCCCGCGGCCGCATCGATGCGGCGCAACGCCACCGCGCGGCGACGGAGGCTGCTCTGGCGGGGCCGAAGACCACGGCCGCCGTCCTGTCCCTTCTCCCGCTGGCGGGTGTGGCGATGGGTTCAGCGATGGGTGCGAATCCGCTCGGGTTGCTAGCGGGAGGCGGTGTGGGCGGTTGGTTGCTCGTTACTGGAACGGCCCTGGTCTGCGCGGGTTTCCTGACGTGCCAGCACATCATTCGCAGGGCTGCGTCATGACCCTGATCGCTGCAAGCCTCGCCGCCGTTGCGCTGTGCCTCGCCCGCGAGCGCCCCGCCACCCGGTTACGCACCGGAGTCCGCGGCCTCACACCCAAGATTCCCCGGGACGGGCCGCTTGCCCGTCGCGCACCGGCCTACGACCGGCATCGGGTGGCATCCGACATCTCACTGTTCGGGGTGTGCTTCGCGGCGGGACTTCCCGCCCAGTCCGCGGCCGCAGCGGTGGCCGACTCTTATGGACAGGGAAAGACCGACCCGCTCGCGGAGAAGTGGCGCACGGTATCCGCGCTGTCGGCGCTCGGCGTCGAGGCGGAAAAGGCGTGGGCCGACTTCCACGAGGTGCCTGGTGGAAGCGACCTCGCCAGCTTGGTCGCACTATCGCAGGCTTCGGGCACCGCCGTCACCGCGGGGTGCGAACGCATCTCGGCGCAACTCAGGGACGCTGCTTCCGACGACGCGACCGCCAAGGCGGAACGCGCCGGAGTCCTGATCAGCATTCCCCTCACCGCATTTTTCCTACCCGCCTTCTTCGTTCTCGGACTCATTCCGACGGCAATCAGCCTCGGATCATCACTCACTTAAGGAGCACAAACATGCATCGAATCACCGCCGTAATCATCACCCATATCCATTCAAAAATCTCCAATGAAAAGGGAATGAGCACCATTGAATACGCCTTCGGATCGCTGGCCGCAGCCGCACTCGCCGGGGTGCTGTACATGGTGGTCAACGGCAACGGCGTCACCTCAGCCATCGAAGGCGTGATCACCGACGCTCTTTCCAATACCCCGGGTTAAAGGCGCAAGGCATGCTTATCGACGACCGCGGCTCCGTCACCGTCGAAGCCGCCCTGTCGCTGGCGGTTCTGGTCACCGTGGCGGCCGCGATCGTCGCGGGCATCGCCACCATGGCCGCCTACATCTCCGCTGTGGACATTGCCGGGGCAGCAGCCCGCTCCCACGCCATCGGGGTTGACTTCACCCCGGCGCGGGGTAGCGTCAGGGTGTCGGAAACCGGTGGGATGGTCGAGGTCACCGCAGTTGTCCCCGCACCGATTTCCCCGATGACCGCGACGGCCTCTTTTCCCGTGGAGTTCCGATGAGCCGACGGATTGTCTTGGGGGACGAGGGGTATGCCACGGTCACGTCGGCGGGGATCGTCGCGGCCGTCGCCAGCCTTTGCGTTGTAGTCGCGGCACTGGGTGCGCATGTGGCGAATGACCACCGCGCCCAGGTGGCGGCGGACCTTGCCGCGGTTGCGGGGGCCGAAGCGCACTACCGCGGCGGGGAAGCTTGCCGCGCCGCGCGCGATACGGCGCTGTTGAACTCCGCCACTGCGCAATCCTGCGAAGTTGTGGGCGGCGACGTGATCGTAAGTGTCTCTGTCGGCGCAGCCTCAGCGAGGGCGCGCGCCGGCCCCCTGTGACATGCTCACCAGCGCGCCAAGCAATTTCAGAGCGGCGTGCTTGTCCAGGGGCTGGTTGCCGTTGCCGCACTTCGGGGACTGCACGCATGACGGGCATCCCGCCTCGCATCCGCAGGACTTCACGGTGTCGTAGGTGGCGCTGATCCACTCGTTAAAGCGCGCGAATCCCTCGTCGGCGAACCCGGCCCCACCGGGGTGTCCGTCGTAGACAAAAACCGTCGGCAACAGGGTGTCCTGGTGCAGTGCGGTGGACACCCCTCCAATGTCCCAGCGGTCACACGTCGCCAGCAGCGGGAGCAGGCCGATTGCGGCGTGTTCCGCAGCGTGCAGCGCGCCGGGGATCTCACCCGCGCTGATGCCGATCTTGTCCAAAACCAGCGGATCCACGGTGTACGCGACGGCGCGGGTGACCAGGCGCTGCTCGGGAAGGTCGAGCGGAATGTGCTCGGACACGGTGCCGTCGGGAAGCCGCACCACGTACCCCGTGACGCGGTCGACCACCTCGACGTCCACGCACGCAAGCCACAGCCCGGGGGAAGGGTTGGCGATTTCGTGGGCCTCTCCCAGGATCGTGATCTCGGTGGTCGAGCGAGCGTGGGTGGAGTAGTCGGGCGTTTCCGGTGCCGCCAGCGCGACGTAGTCGTCCAGGTCCAGGGTCTCGATGACGTAGTACTCGCCCTGGTGGATATACACGGCCCCGTCGTGGACCTGGCTCATCGCACGGGCCGCGTCAACGGTGCCGAGCAACCTCCCGTCCGAGACGTCGACAATCATCACCTGCTCGCCCGAGCCGCCCCGCAAACTTACCGTTGCGTGGGCGTTCTCCGGGGTCACGTCCCCTTCGAGCTGCGGCACCGCGAACCAGCCTGCACGGCGGCGGCGCAGGAAACCCTCGGAGACGAGGTCGTTGACAACCTCGTCGGCGCCGAATGCCTCCACGTCCTTCTCCGTGAGCGGCATCTCCACCGCGGCGCAGTAGATGTGCCCGCGAAGGATGTGCGGGTTGGATGGGTTGAACACACTGTTTTCCACCGGCGTGCCCAGCAGTGCTGCGGGGTGGTTGACCAGGTAGGTGTCCATCGGTTCGTCGCGGGCGATCATGACCACCACCGCAGCCTGGCCGCGGCGGCCCGCCCGGCCGGCCTGTTGGCGGAACGAGGCGACAGTGCCCGGGAAACCCGCCATAACCACGGCGTCGAGCCCGCCGACGTCAATGCCCAGTTCGAGCGCATTGGTCGTCGCCACCCCCAGTAGGTCACCGTTGTCCAGCGCGCGTTCCAGCACGCGGCGGTCCTCGGCGAGGTAACCCGCCCGGTAGGAGGCGATACGCTGGGCGAAATCCGCCCGACCCGCCACGACGAGGTCTTCGGCGGCCCGCATCGCAACGACCTCGGCTGCGCGCCGGGAGCGCACAAACGTCAAGGTGCGCGCACCATGCCGCACTAGCGCGGCCATCACGCCGGCGGCCTCGGTGGTGGCGGCGCGTCGCACGGGCGCACCGTGTTCTCCCTCGGCGCCCTCGATGAACCCCGGCTCCCACAGGATGAGGGACTTCTCGCCGGTCGGCGCTCCGTCGTCCGTGACGGCGACGACCCCGCGGCCGCACAACCGCGAGGCTTGGGCCGCCGGGTCGGCGGCAGTGGCGGAGGCGAAGATGAGTGTGGGCGACGAACCGTAGGCGGCGCACAAACGCAGCAGGCGCCGCAGTACCAGTGAAACGTTGGCGCCGAACACCCCGCGGTAGGTGTGGCATTCGTCCACCACCACGTAACGCAAGTGGCGCAGGAGGCGGGCCCAGCGGGCGTGACCGCTCAAGATTCCGGCGTGCAGCATGTCGGGATTGGTGAATACGAAGCGGGTCTGTTCCCGAATACCCGCGCGCGCCTCCACAGGGGTGTCGCCGTCGTAGGGGGCGGGGTTTACCCCCGACAACCCCCGTATAGACCGCACGAGCCGCGTGGCCGCCTGCAGCTGGTCTGACCCGAGGGCCTTGGTGGGGGTGAGATACATGGCGCACGCGGCCGGGTCGGACGCGAGGCTGGTCAGAACCGGAAGCTGGTAGCACAGCGACTTGCCCGAGGACGTTCCGGTGGACACGATAACGTCACGTCCCGCCCACGCCAGGTCAGCGGCGGTCCGCTGATGTGAATAGAGGTGCGTGAGGGAGGCGTCGATAAGCGAGCGCTTGAGCGCGGGGTCCACCCACTCCGGCCATGCGGCGAACCGGGCGGGGGACGCGGGGATCTCCTCGACGTGCGTGACGGTGGCGGATGGGAAGCGCTCGCGGAGCTGCGCGAGAATTTCGTCACCGTAGGAAACAGACATCGGGGGAAGATTACGCCACAACACTCGACGGGGCGAAAGATTCATGGCACAATAGTTGTTGGTCGCAGATTCTGTGTGCGCCTTGCTAGGTGCTCGCGAGTTTTTGTACGCGGGCACCAGGTCCATTTCTGGCCTGGTGGTTCCTCGACCGAGTTTCAACCACAATTTTTTGAAAGGCACATTAATGGCTACCGGAACTGTCAAATGGTTCAACGCTGAAAAGGGCTTCGGCTTCATCGCTCCGGAAGACGGCTCTGCCGACGTATTCGTCCACTACTCCGAGATCCAGGGCAACGGCTTCCGCACCCTCGAGGAGAACCAGCAGGTCGAGTTCGAGATCGGTGACGGCGCCAAGGGCCCGCAGGCTCAGGCCGTTCGTCCGCTCTAACTAGCAGGCGCTAACACGCTTCAACCCCCTCCCACGAGGGGGTTTTCGCATGCCGGGCCCTTTACAGCTTGGACACGCCGCGGCGCACGTCCAGCCACTCGAACAGGCGGACTTGCAGTTTCTGGATGACGAAGCCGACGAGCGAGCCGAGGGTGACGCCCACGATCATGGCGAGCAGCGGCCAGTCGGCGAACAGTGAGCCGCCCAAGTAACCTACGCCCACGCTGAGGAACGCCCAGATGACGACACCGATGGTGTCGTAAAGGAAGAACGCGAACCAGTTGTAGCCGACCGAGCCGAGAACGATCGTGGCCACCCACCGCGCCCACGGGATAAAGCGCGCGACGATGATGGTCACACCGGCCCGGCGCTTCATGTTCTTGCGCACCCACGTGATTGCGGCACCCGCCTTGGAGTCCGGGTTAAGCCGGTTGACCACTCCGATGAGCCGTTTGCCCAGCAGGTAGCAGATGTTGTCCCCAATTACGGCACCGATAATCGCCGCGACGATCACCCCCATGGGGTTGGGAACCCCGACAGACGCGGCGAAAGCGCCGGCGAGGTTGAGCACGGTTTCCGACGGAATGATGGGGGCGAGGGCGTCGCCGATGATCAGCAATGTGACCAGCGGGTAAAAGATCGGCATCTGCATGAGCTGCTCAAGGAAGCCGATCAGGGAATCGATCATCCGGTGCCTCCTTTCGGGCGCGGTCGGGGGTGCGAAATCTCCCAGCGATTCTAATGCGCCGGGCGTGCTCGCGCCTGGGAGGTTGCACCGAAGGTCATATTTCTCTGATACAACTAAGTGAGTTTTACTCCTGCACGCGCACAGGCGCATGAGGCGCTATTAATAAGGTGCAGATCGAGCAAGCACGAAGTGAGGTGTCACCCAGCGTGGCGGAAAACGGCAAGACCCTCGTCATCGTCGAGTCGGCGACGAAGGCCAAGAAGATCCAGAAATACCTGGGGGGCGACTACATTGTCGAGGCCTCCGTCGGGCACATCCGCGATCTCCCCGGCCGCGCGGCCGACATCCCGGAGAAGTACAAGAAGGAGCCGTGGGCCAAGCTGGGTGTGAACCCCGAGGCGGGGTTCGAGGCCATTTACGTCGTCAGCCCCGACAAGAAGAAGAAGGTGGCGGACCTCAAGGCCAAGCTGAAGCAGTCGGACAAGCTCCTGCTCGCGACAGACCCGGACCGCGAGGGCGAGGCCATCGCGTGGCACCTGCTGGAGACGCTGAAGCCCAAGGTGCCGGTGGAGCGCATGGTGTTCAACGAGATTACCGAGTCCGCCATCCTCGATGCCGCCGAGAACACCCGCGAGCTCGACCACCACCTGGTCGACGCGCAGGAGACCCGCCGCATCCTCGACCGCCTTTACGGTTACGAGGTCAGCCCGGTGTTGTGGAAGAAGGTCATGCCGCGCCTGTCGGCCGGCCGCGTGCAGTCGGTGGCCACGCGTGTGATCGTGGAGCGCGAGCGCGAACGCATGGCGTTCATTTCCGCGGAGTACTGGGATCTGACGGCCACGCTCAACGGCGATAGCGAGTTCGACGCGAAGCTGGTCTCGGTGGATGAGCGCCGCGTCGCGCAAGGCCGCGACTTCGACGACCGCGGCCGCCTGAAGTCGGACGGGGTCTACGTGGTGGACCAGCCCGCCGCGGAGGCGCTGGCCGAGGGACTGAAGGGCCGCGACATGACGGTCGCGAACGTGGAGGAGAAGCCGTATTCCCGCCGGCCCTACCCGCCGTTCATGACATCGACGCTGCAGCAGGAGGCGGGCCGCAAGCTCCACTTCACCTCCGCGCGCACGATGCGCATCGCGCAGCGGTTGTACGAGAACGGCCACATCACGTACATGCGTACGGACTCCGTCGCGCTGTCTGCCCAGGGACTCGACGCCGCACGTTCAGCGGCGACCGAGCTTTACGGTTCGAACTACGTCACATCCTCTCCCCGCACCTACGCGCGCAAGGCCAAAAACTCGCAGGAAGCGCACGAGGCGATCCGCCCGGCGGGCGAGCGCTTTGCGACGCCCGGCCAGCTCGCGTCCTCCCTGGACGCCGAGGAGTTCAAGCTCTACGAGCTGATCTGGCAGCGCACCGTCGCCTCCCAGATGGAGGACGCCCGCGGGACGTCCATGAAGGTCACCGTCGCTGGTTCCGCGTCGGGCGGCGAGAAGGTCGAGTTCGCCGCCACCGGCCGCACGATCACCTTCCCGGGCTGGCTGCGCGCGTATTCGGACTCCCAGGATTCCGAGACGCACTTGCCGCAGCTGAGCAAGGGCGACACTCTCGCGGCGACGAAAATCACAGCCGACGGCCATTCGACGAACCCGCCAGCGCGGTACAACGAGTCGAGCCTGGTCAAGAAGATGGAGGAGCTCGGCATCGGCCGCCCGTCGACGTACGCCTCCATTATCAAGACGATTCAGGACCGCGGTTACGTGGTCACCCGCGGCAACGCGCTTGTGCCCACGTGGGTCGCGTTCTCCGTGATCGGGTTGATGGAGAACAACTTCGACGCCCTGGTGGACTACGATTTCACCTCCTCGATGGAGGATGAGCTCGACGAGATCGCCCACGGGAACGAGAACCGTACCCAGTGGCTGACCGGTTTTTACTTCGGTGATGCTGAGGCGGATGACAACATGGCCGACGCCATCGCGCGTCGCGGCGGCTTGAAGAACATCATCGAGAGCAATCTTGAATCCATCGACGCTCGCCAGGTCAATTCGCTCAAGCTTTTCGACGACAACGAGGGCCGTCCCGTCAACGTCCGCGTCGGCCGCTATGGACCGTACATTGAGCGCGCCGTCGGTACGACCGCCGACGGTGAGCCGGAGTACCAGCGCGCCAACCTGCCTGAGTCGGCTACCCCGGACGAGATCACCCTCGAGATGGCGGAAAAGCTCTTCGCTACCCCGCAGTCCGGTCGCGAGCTGGGGGAAAACCCCGCCAACGGCCGCGTGGTGGTGGCCAAGGAGGGCCGCTACGGCCCGTACGTCACCGAGCTCGTGCGTGACGACGAGCGTGCCAGCGCCGAGGCGAAAGCCGAGGAGGTCGTGGCGGCCGAGCGCGCCCAGGAGGATGCGCAGCGGGCCGAGGAAGGTAAGCGGGCCAAGAACTGGGAGACAAAGACTGCTGCTGCCCAGAAGGAAAAGCGCATCGCGGAGCTGGTCGATGAGCAGCTCAAGCCCGCGACCGCCTCGTTGTTCGAGTCCATGGAGCCGGCCGAGGTTACCCTGGAGGACGCCTTGAAGCTGCTCAGCCTGCCCCGCGAGGTGGGCGTTGACCCGGCCGACAACGAGGTGATCACTGCCCAGAACGGCCGTTACGGCCCGTACCTGAAGAAGGGTTCCGATTCCCGTTCGTTGGCCAGCGAGGAACAAATTTTCTCGGTCACCCTCGAGGAGGCCCGCCGGATCTACGCCGAGCCGAAGCGCCGCGGCCGCGCGGCCGCTAAGCCGCCGCTGAAGATGCTGGGCGACAATGACGTGTCCGGCAAGCCGATGACGGTCAAGGACGGCCGTTTCGGCCCGTACGTCACGGACGGGGACACCAACGCGTCGCTCCAGCGCGGTGACACCCCGGAGACGCTCACGGACGAGCGCGCCAACGAGCTGCTGTCCGCCCGCCGCGCCCGCGAGGCGGAGGACGGCGGCGCGCCTGCGAAGAAGGCCACTAAGAAGCGGGCGGCCAAGAAGGCCAGCAAGAAGACGAGCAAAAAGGCAGCGAAAAAACCGGTGAAAAAACCGGCGAAAACCACCAAGCGCGTGGTCAAAGCTGGCAGCCGCACGAAGAAGTAGATAGAGAAGTAGCTAGTACCTGTCCGCCAGGGTGGAGCGGACAGGACGCGCAAGCTGCGTCATCTTTTTGCGGCCGCGCAGCTCGATCGACTTCATCAGCGTCCAGCGCTGCTGCTCCACTTCGTTGGCGGCCCGAAGTGTCGCGGCGTTAGTGAGCACGCGGCCCGGGGTGTCCTTGGCTAGGTCGGTGAGGCGGGCCGCCGCGTTGACGGCGTCGCCGATCACGGTGTACTCGAACCGGTCCGAACCGCCAATATGGCCGGCGACGACGTGGCCGGATGCGACACCGACCCCGGCCTGCAGTTTGAGCCCACGCAGCTCCTGGCGCAGTTCGCGGGCGGCTTGGAGTGCGTGGGAGGTGGCGTCGTGAAGCGCCGTGGGGGCCCCAAAAACCGCGAGCGCGGCGTCACCCTGGAACTTGTTGATCACGCCCTTATTGCGGTGGACGACACCAACCACGATCTCGAAGAACTCGTTGAGCGCGGTGACAACCTCCTCGGGGGAGTGGTTGACAGCGAAGGTCGTAGAGCCGATGACGTCGACGAAGACGACTGCCACCTTGCGGTCCTCCCCACCCAGCTCGGGCTTCTCCTCCAACGCGCGCTGCGCAACCTCGGTGCCCACGTAGCGGCCGAAGATGTCGCGCACCCGCTGGCGCTCGGTCAGGCCGCGCATCATCTCGTTGAAACCGGCCTGAAGAACACCGATCTCTGAGCCGTCATAGATGTCCACCTGAGTGTTTGACTCGCCGCGGCGGACTTTGTTGACCGCCTCCTGCAGCTCCTTGATCGGGTCGACCACGCCCATGATGGCGAAGATCGTTCCCAGGCTTCCCGTCACTAAGGCAGTCAGACACAGCGCCGCAACGGCGGGCATGAGCTCGCCGGGGGCGTCGGTGAAGAAGCCGCTGCGCTGCGCCCACACGAGCAGCAGAACGCCGACAAGCGGGAGGGCGGTGGTGGTGAACCAGGTCATGTACAAGCGGGTCTTGATCGGCGGCTCGAGCGTCGAGTCCTCGAAACGCCGCGCCAGAGCGGAGGCGGCGATGGGGCGCACTAGGCGGGCGGCCTGAACGTACGTCAAAAGCGCCACCACCAGGCAGGCCATGAGGGTGGAGACCACGACGACGAGGGTCAGGCGGGCGTCGACACGCGAGGTTGCGATGGTGGCGATCGCGATGCCGATCAGCCACACGGCAACCACGATCGCGGTCTGCAGCGTGGGGATACGCATCACGAGGTTGCGCACCATGTTCGGGTCGTGGCGCTCGGGTTCGCGCTGCCACTCGAGCACGGGCCTGAATAGGAAGAAGGTGACCACGATGCCGACGACGACTGCGAAGGCGAAATAACTCACCCCGAGCACACCGAGGCCGCCGCCGGTGACGGAGAGCTGTTCAACCTCCGCCATCGGGATGAAGTAGCGAATGAACGTCATGATGGCGATGGCGCCGAAGACGTTGGTGCCCAGCACGGTCGCGGCGTAGAGGGGCCACGATGTGCCCCACAGCCACTTGAAACCGCGCCAAATTCTACCCACGACGAACTACCTTAATGGGATGGCGGTGCTCGCGGGGCAGCTAGTAGTGTTGCGTGCGTGACTGGGGCTAGCGTGACGGAGCGCCTCGCGGACATTCCGCGTGTGCGCGAGACGATCCTGCGGGCGGCCGAGGCGGCGCGCGGCGGGGAGGGCGTGGACACGTACGCCATGGCGCATGCGTGGCTCTTCACCGGCCCTCCCGGCGCCGGGCGCTCCAACACGGCCGTGGCGTTTGCCGCGGCCCTGGTGTGCACGGACCCGCACGAGATCGGCTGCGGGCGCTGCGTGAACTGCCGCGGTGTCTTCTCCGGTTCCCACACCGACGTCGTCCGCATCGTGCCGGAGGAGTTGTCCATCTCGGTCGAGACGGTCCGCGGCATCATTCACCAGGCTTCGCGCCTGCCGACCGTGGGCGCGTGGCGGGTCATCATCATCGACGAGGCGGACCGCTTTTCGACGGCCGCGGCCGACGCCTTCCTCAAAACCGTCGAAGAGCCCCCTGCCTCAACCGTGATCATCCTGTCCGCGCCGTCGACGGACCCGGAAGACTTCTCTCCCACGCTGCGCTCGCGCTGCCGCCACGTGTACATCCCGGCACCGTCGGAAAGCGAGATCGTGCGGATTCTGACCCAAGAGGAAGGGGCGAGCGAGGACGTCGCTCGTCTGGCCGCGGCCGCGTCGCTGCACCACATCGGTCGGGCTCGCCGACTTGTGAAAGAGAAGGGTGCGCAGGTGCACCGGGCCCAGGTGATCAACCTGGCGGAGATGGTCTTCCACGGTGACGAGGCGTTCAAGGCCGTCGGTGCGCTGATCAAGGCCGCTGAGAATGAGGCGGTGGCCTCACACGAGGAGGCCGACGCTCTGGAGCGTGAGAAGCTGGAGCAGGCGCTCGGCGTGGGAGCGAAGGGTAAGGGGGCGGTGAAGGCCTTGCGGGGCGCGGCCTCCAGCGTGAAGAAGCTGGAGACGCAGCAGAAGGCCCGCGGCACGCGTCGCACCCGCGATGTACTCGACCTCGTGCTGGTGGACCTCGCTGGCGTGTACCGCGACGCGCTCGTCGTGCAGAGCGACGCGCGGGTGGGCCTGACGCACCCGGACTTCGAGGGCTTGTCCGCGGAGATCGCGCAACGCGTCTCGCGCGAGGGCCTCGTCGCGTGCCAGGACGCCATCGCGAAATGCCGCGAAGGCCTCGACCAGAACGTCACCCCGGTCATCGCCTTCAACGGCATGCTCGGCCGCATCCGCCAAGCCTGCAACGTTAAATAACCTGCGGGTTTTCTCGCACGCCACGTCCTAGGTTAAGCTATTTTATCGGTCCGCCCGTCATGCGCGTGCGACCGGCCGCCTTAGCTCAGTCGGTAGAGCATCTCACTCGTAATGAGAAGGTCGCGAGTTCGATTCTCGCAGGCGGCTCCATGCTCAGCGTTTAGCGCCGAGGCTTAAACTGCGGCCCTCACATGGTGGTGGGCGGCTGCGGGCCTCGATTGACGCCCGTCGATGATAACTGCCCCGTAGCTGTCGGTGCCATCCACATTCCGCTAGCTGTCCCAGCTGCGAGACGTGTGCGCCCTCACCCCATCCACAGGACGGTGCGTAGCTCCGCGAAGAGCTCGGGGCGGATGCTGTGGGTTACCGTTCGGCCAGCGCGGTGTTTCTGAAGAAGGCCGGCTTCGGTCAACTTTTTCAGATGGTAGGAAACGGTTGGCTGGCTCAATCTGACGAGTTCGGTGAGCTCGCTGACGCTGATTGGACCGCAGCCGCTCTTCGCTAACTGCGACAGGATCTGCAGCCTAACTGGATCTGCAAGTACCTTGAAGAGGGTGGCGTAGCGGGTGGCCTCCGCATCAGTGAGCGGACCCGTGCTCAACGAGCAGCACTCAGTGAGGTTGGGGAGGGGCTGAAGCTGGGAGGAGGCCATGCTGTTCAGCATATATTGACGAACATCAATATCGGAAGTATTTTGACATCGATAAACATCAATACTTCGAAAGGTGCTCGATGGCTCCACCGGTCAGACCCGCCCACATGTCCATCCTCGACACGCTCCTTCCGCTCTGGATCGTTCTGGCCATGATTACCGGGTTGATTCTCGGGCACGTTGTCCCCGGTCTCGGTAGCGCCCTTGGCGCCTTTGAGGTCGGTGGAATCTCATTGCCCATCGCGCTGGGGCTTTTCGTGATGATGTATCCTCCTCTGGCGAAGGTCCGCTACGAGAAGGTTCGAGCGATCACGACGGACAAGCGATTGATGCTTGTCTCGCTACTGCTCAACTGGGTTGTCGGCCCGGCTTTCATGTTTGCTTTGGCCTGGATTTTCCTGCCCGATGAGCCGGAACTGCGCACGGGCTTGATCATCGTGGGGTTGGCTCGTTGTATCGCAATGGTGCTTGTGTGGTCCGATCTGGCGTGCGGTGACCGTGAAGCAACAGTGGTGCTAGTAGCAATTAACTCGGTGTTTCAGGTTCTGATGTTCGGCGTTCTAGGTTGGTTCTACCTCCAGGTTCTTCCTTCCTGGTTAGGGCTAGAAACGACTTCCGCGGAATTCTCCTTCGCTTCAATCGTTAGCTCCGTGCTCGTTTTCTTGGGTATTCCGCTGCTGGCCGGAATCTTGTCTCGAGTGATCGGCGAGAGGACCATAGGGCGCAGTTGGTATGAGAAGAAGTTTCTACCCGCGATCTCGCCACTGGCCCAGCTCGGGCTCCTTTACACCATCGTTTTGCTGTTCTCGCTGCAGGGAGAGCACATCACTTCCCAGCCGTGGACCGTGGCACGCGCGGCAATCCCGCTGCTCGCCTATTTCATAGGCATGTTTACGTTTGCCCTGTTGGCTTCGAAAGCGTCCGGGATGGGTTATGCCCAGTCCGCGTCAGTGTCATTTACCGCAGCGGGCAACAATTTCGAGCTCGCCATCGCGGTGGCTATCGGCACATTCGGCACGGCCTCCGCGCAGGCTCTTGCGGGTACCATCGGCCCACTCATCGAAATTCCCGTATTGGTCGGGCTCGTCTATATCATTCTATGGGTTGGCCCTAGGCTCTTCCCGGGTGATCCCACTGTGCCCCCGAACCGAACCCCTTTTGCTACTTCCACCACGCCGAAAGAAACCATCTTCTCATGACAGCCAACCCCTCCGTCCTTTTCGTCTGCGTCGGCAACGGCGGTAAATCGCAGATGGCTGCTGCGCTCGCCGCCAAGCAGGCCGGTGACCGCCTGCGGGTACATTCCGCCGGTACGAAACCGGGTACCACGCTCAACGCTCAGTCCGTTGAGGCCATCGCCGAGGTCGGCGCAGACATGTCTCAAGGAATTCCGAAGAGCGTTGATCCAGAACTTCTGCGGCGGGTCGACCGCACCATCATCATCGGCGCCGACGCTGAGTTGGAGTTGCCTGCCGACGCCCGCGGTACGCTTCAGCGCTGGGTGACGGATGAGCCGTCGGAACGCGGCATCGAAGGTATGGAACGGATGCGCTTAATCCGCGATGACATCGATGCCCGCGTGCGACAGCTCGTCGAAGAGATACTAGGCCGCCGGGCCCCCTAACCTCTTGACTGAAAGGACGCGCACACTCACTCCTTATCCGTGGCTGATCTGCGCCGCCGGTAGTACACCTGGCGGCGGACTCGGGCCACCGCTTCACCGGCCTCGTTAGTGACTTCGGTGTCGAACCAGTGCAGGTACTTCGAGCCGTCGGCAGTTCTCTCCTTGATCAGCTCGAACGTCTCGTCTGGGATCTCCATGACCGCGGTGATCGTTCCCTTGCCGGGTTTGAGGAACCTGACCTCGCCCGCGACATCCCACACGCTGTATTCCTTGCCCAGCCGGGCCATGGAGGCGAGCATGAAGAACGGGTCGGTCATAGCCATGATGGTTCCGCCGAACGCGGTGCCCACGGCGTTCTGGTTGAGCTTGTTCAGCTTGTGCGCAACCACGACACGGGAGCCGTCGTCCGCGAACTCCTTGACGCGGATTCCCGCTCCGAGGAACGGGGGCCAAAAATTCATGAAGCGGCGCAGTGTTTTCGCGGACCAGTGCATGTGCTCTCCTCGCTGGGCGGGTCGGGGTTTTGCCTAGTGTAGCGCTACGCGCCAGTTCTATTCTCCGCGTTGCGACGGCGGGAGCAGGCGAGGCACCACCTTGCCAGTCGCGTTGCGGGGCAGCTCGTCGACGAAGTTGACGTCGCGGGGGATCGAGTGGTCTGCGAGGTTGTCGCGAACCCACTCGCGGACGTGCTCGGCGGTGAGCTTCTGGCCGACGTCGTCGAGGGTTCGCACCACCCACACCGCAATACGCTGGAACGTGTTCTCGTCGTCGACACCGCCGGAATGGACGTCGTCGATGCCGGGCATGCGTTCGAGGGTCTGGGTGACGGACTGGGGGTGAACGTTCTCTCCACCGACGATGATCATGTCGTCGTTTCGGCTGAGCACGTGGAGGTACCCGTCGGCGTCGAAGTATCCGAGGTCGCCCATCTCCACGAGACCGTCGATGGTCACGATGGGAGTTTCGGGGTTCGAGTACCCCTTGAGCGCCGTCTCGTTGTTGAGGAAGATGCGCCCCACCTGGCCTGTGGAAACTTCCTGATCGTTATCGTCGTAAATGCGCAGGATCGTGCCCGGAGGGACTCGGCCCGCAACGGTCGGGTCGGCGGCGATGAGCTGGGGCTCCGCGCACGCGGCCAGGGCGAGCTCCGTGGAACCGTAGTAGTTGGCAAGGATCGGACCGAACCGCTCAGTCATGCGCTCAACGATGACCGGGGTGAGAGCATTGCCGGCCGAGGCGATGAACTTCAGGCGCGACGTGTCCCATCGCTCATTGCCGGGGAGGTCGAGCATCTGCTTGAAGAAAATGGGGGACGATAGCAGCCCGTCACAGCGATAGTGGTCGATCTGACGAAAGACATTCTCGGGGTTGAACACTCGCTGGGTGACGATGGTGTTTCGAGCGCCGAGCGAGACGTTGACCGCCGACCAGCCCCAGGTGTGGAACATTGAAGCCGTGATCTGCACCGCCATGCCAGAACGCCAGGGAACGGCGTCGAGGTACCCCGCGACAACGAAAGGAAGAACGGGCTCGGGGCGCAGAATTCCCTTCGGGATACCGGAGGTGCCGGAGGACATTAAAACGATGTTGCCGTGCTCGGGAAAGGCGGGGAGACGGGGGAGGTCTTCATCACCGGCTGCGACAATGTTATCTATGGAGTCGTAGGTCCCGTGGGCGGTGCTCGTGTGGGCCCAGATCACCTGCACCTGCTGCATGATGTCGGATTCGTGGGGGATGCGGTCAGCGAATTCGTCGTCAATGAATAGCACGTTGACGTTATTCTCCTCGAAGATTCCGGCGAGCTGCTCCGGGGAGGATCCGACGTTGAGCAGGAAGAGTTCACCGCCTGCGTAACCCTTCGCCCCCATCGGGATTATGATGCCACGGCCGTTACGGGCCATGACGCCGATACGCAGCGCATCCAGACCTCGCTCTTCTTTTTGTGCGAGCAACCACCGCGCCACCGTGCGGGTCTGGTTGCGCAGCTGGCGGTAGGTGAGGACACCGTCGTCGTCGATAAGCGCGTTGCGTTCTGGGCACACGTTCGACCCCTGCTCGAGCTCTCTGGCGGTGGTGAACCGGTAGCGTGCCAATGTCGGCAAAGTCAAAAGTGTGGCCTTCAATTTTCCCTCCGTGCCGAGGAGGCCTGCTCTATTCGCGGACCTGACGAAGCGGCCGAGAGAGGTGGCGGTAAAGGCGGCGCGCTGCAGGGGGTTCAGTGGCGGCATGGGTACTACTTTCCATTTGTGATCGTGCGGGAGCGACTCCACACTCTATCGGTTTCGCGGGCGAAATCATTTCGAGCATACGATATAGGAGAGTGCCTCCTGTTGCCGAAGTTACAGATGTTGCTATTCTGTCCCCTGAAATTTGGACACGCTAAGTAACAATTCCCCCGCTTTCCGTTATTAATCTATTAAGCGCCCCGCCCCGTAAACGACAAGAGGAGCCTGTCATGACCGCTCGATCCCTCCGCCACCGCATCGCGGCGACATGCGCCGCGGCGCTCGCTGCCGTAGCCGTAGCTCAGGCGCCGCAGGCCGGTGCGCAGGAGCGCAACCTGGTCATCTTCGGCGACTCCGTCATCGCGGACCCGAATGCGCCCCAGTGGCTCAATGGCAAGCTCGGCCTGGACCCGCGTGGTTCCTCCGGCGTGGACAAGTGGTGCCCTCAGAGCCCGACCAGCTGGGGCCGGCAGGCCGCCGCCAAGCTGGGCCTTTCCCCGTGGGACTACTCCTGCACGGGTACGACAACCATCTCCCAGGGGCCGCAGCTCTACACCCAAATCGATCGCGCGCTTAACGACGGCGGACTCAACGCCAACACCGCGCGCGTCATCATTTCGACCGGCTTCAACGACACCTACAACAACGACGGCCGCCCCGACGCCGACGTGCGCCGCGATTTTGTGAATTACATGATCCCGCAAATCAACCGCATTCGCGCCGCCGCCCCGAACGCGCGGATCCAATTCGTCGGGTACCCGAAGATCACCGCGGGAGACCGCGTCTGCCTATTCCACATCGCCCCGAATTCCTCCGACTGGACTCCTTTTGCACAGGTGGAGCGTTGGGAGAACCAGGCCCAGTGGATGCAGGTGGACGCGGCGCGCGCCACCGGTACTGAGTTCCTCGACCTCAAGCCCTCGACGTGGGACAACAACATGTGCTCCCCGGACAATCAGCGCATGTGGGCCGGCCTGGTCGACTTCTACGGTGGCCCCGGCAATCTCCCCATCCACGTGAACCAGCGCGGCCACGATCACGTGTCCGACGTCATCGCGGCATCGTAACTTCCACGCTAGGCTCGGGGGCATGAGTGAACACGTCACAGGAGTCATCGCCCGCGAGAAGGGCAGCGGTGTCGAAGTGGTCGACATCGTCATCCCCGAGCCGGGCCCGCACGATGTGGTGGTCAAGGTCCAGGCGACGGGCGTGTGCCACACGGATCTCGCCTACCGCGACGGTGACATCGCCGATGAGTTCCCCTTCCTGCTCGGGCACGAGACCGCAGGCGTGGTTGATTCCGTCGGCGACGCTGTGACCCACGTCGGAGTCGGTGACTTCGTCGTTCTCAACTGGCGCGCCGTGTGCGGCGAGTGCCGCGCCTGCCGCAAAGGCGACGTGAAGAATTGCTTCAACACCCATAACGCCTCCAAGCCCATGACGCTTGTCGACGGCACCGAGCTCACGCCCGCCCTCGGAATCGGGTCATTCGCCGAAAAGACGCTCGTGCACGAGAAGCAATGCACCAAGGTCAACCCCGAGGAGGATCCGGCGGCGGCCGGGTTGCTCGGCTGCGGCATCATGGCGGGTCTGGGCGCGGCGGTGAACACGGGTGCGGTGCAGCGCGGGGAATCAGTTGCCGTCTTCGGCCTCGGCGGCGTGGGCCTCGCAGCGGTCGCCGGAGCAGCGTTGGCGGGGGCGACGACGATTGTCGCCGTCGACTTGGACCAGCGCAAATGCGACGCTGCTGAGGAGCGTTTCGGTGCAACGCACGCAATCTGCTCGAAGGGAATGAGCGAGGATGAAGTGATCGACGCGGTCCGCGCCCTGACCGGCGGTTTCGGTACAGACGTTACCGTCGATGCGGTGGGAATCCAGCCAACCTGGCGCCAGGCGTTCTACTCCCGTGATCTCGCCGGCCGCATGGTAATGGTCGGTGTCCCCAACATGACGGACCACATCGACATCCCCGCCATCGACATGTACGGCCGCGGCGGGTCGATCAAGCCCGCCTGGTACGGTGATTGCCTCCCGGAGCGGGACTTTCCCGCGTATGTGGACCTGCACATGCAGGGGCGCTTCCCCCTCGGTGAGTTCGTTTCGGAGCGGATCGGTGTAAGCGATATCGAGCAGGCCTTTGACAAAATGAAGCGCGGCGACGTGCTCAGAAGCGTGGTGGAGTTCTCGTGACATTCAGAGTCGAAAACGTTGTCACCTCGGGAGTGTTCCGCCTCGACGGCGGTGAGTGGGACGTGGATAATAACGTTTGGATCGTCGGCGACGACAGCGAGGTTTACATCATTGACGCTGCCCACGATGCCGAGGCGATTGCACAGGCCGTCGGTAACCGCACGGTCAAAGGCATCATCGCGACCCACGGCCACAACGACCACGTCGACGCCGCCCCCCTGTTGAGCAAACTTGTCGACGCCCCAGTGCACCTGCACCCGGGAGACGACATGCTCTGGTACGACGCCAACCCGACCGAGAAGTTCGTCGAGATGGAAGACGCGCAGGTCTTCCGCGTGGCGGGCACGGATCTGAAGGTGCTGTCCACGCCGGGGCATTCCCCCGGGTCAGTGGTGCTCTATGCGGAGGAAGCCGGCGAGCTGTTCTCCGGGGACACGCTTTTCCAGGGGGGTCCGGGAGCGACGGGACGTTCTTACTCGTCGTTCGAGACGATCATCGATTCGCTGCAGAAGCGCGTGCTCGACCTACCGGCGGAGACTCTTGTGCGCACCGGGCACGGAGACCACACCACGATCGGTGACGAAGCCCCGCACCTAGAGGAGTGGATCAAGCGCGGCCACTAGCCTCGTCGGGGCGGACGGCGTTCTGCAGCGCCACCGCCCGGGCGAGGCGGGCGTAGCGCAGCTCCTGTTCGCGGAAGCGGGTCCACGTGGAGATCGTCGTAAAGAAAAACGCAACGACGAGCACATAGAGCATGAGGTCGGTGCCGCGGTCCACGCCGAGCCAGTTGGCGAGGACAGTGACGTCATCGGGGCGCAGAATCGCCCACACCGCGGCGGCAATGAGGCCGACGAAACCGATCTTCACCCACGCCTTCGCGTTGGCCTTCTTGCGGTTGGTGAAAAAGTAGAAGGCCAGCGCGAGCGCGGCGACGAGGAGCAGAATTTGAATCACGGCAGCCTCCGGGCAACAATTCCGTCGGCGAGGATGTTCACGCCGTTGATCAGGGACTGCCCCTTGCTCATCGAGTACTCGGTGTAAAGGATGTCCACGGGCTCTTCGGCAACCCGCCACCCCTGGTTGTCAATCATGGAGACAATCTCTGAGGCGTGGGACATGCCGTTCATGCGGATGTTCATCTCGTCGGCGACCTTCTTGTTGAAGGCGCGCAGCCCGTTGTGCGCGTCCGAAAGGCCGAGGCGGCGGGTGCGGGGGGAGAGCATGACCACCGTCTTGAGCACGACGCGCTTAATCCAGGGAACCTGGGTGTTCTCCTGGCCGGCGAAGCGGGTGCCGACCACGATGTCGATGGGCTCCTCGCGCAGCCGCGCCACCATTTTGACAACGTCCTTGACCTGGTGCTGGCCGTCCGCGTCGAAGGTGACGAAGTAGCGCGCACCGGGCTGCGAACGGGCGTACTCCACGCCCGTCTGAATGGCGGCGCCCTGGCCCAGGTTCACCGGGTGGTTGACCAGGTGCGCACCCGCGGCACGGATGGCGGCGGCAGAGTTGTCCTTCGAGCCGTCGTTGACTGCGACGACGTTGGGAAACGTTTCCCGCGCATGCTCGATGACGTCCTGGATGACCTGCCCCTCGTTGTAACAGGGGATGACCAGCCAGGTATCCGCGAAGTCCTGGGTATTGTTCATATCGGGGCCCACGTTACCTAGCTGCGGTGGAAAAGTTGTGCGTACACGCGGGTCAGCAACGAGTGGGGGAGAAGACGGTACGCGGTGCGCGCAACCAAGTTAAACCGCGCCCGCCACGGTCCGATCAGCCCGTAGGACACCAGCCGTGACTGCATCTCGCGCTCCGCGGCGAACATCTCCGGCCCTGTGCGGCGTGCAAACTGCGCCGGGCTGACCCGGAAGTAGGTCAGCGGCTCAGGCAGGTTGTGCAGTTTCTTCCCTCCTGCGAGCAACCGCGCCCACAGGTCGTAATCCTCCATGAAGTGGACGCCTTTGTAACCGCCGACCTCTTTGATATCAGCGGTGCGCAGCATCACCGATGGGTGGTTGAGCGGGGAGTTAATCAGCGCGTACTTCGCAATATCTTCGTGTGTTTCCGGCAGAGCCCGAATCGCGCCTGCATCCAAGTCCGCGGCGGAATCAGCGAACTCGCGCACGGCGGTTCCCAGCGCCGCGATCTCCGTGTGGGAGGTCATGAAATCGAGCTGTTTGCTCACCCTGGTGGGGTGAGCGATGTCATCAGTATCGAGCCGCATCACGTACTTGCTGGTGATGGTTTCCAGACCGGCTTGGAGGGCCGGTCCGAGGCCTCCGTTCTTGGCGATCTCAACCACGCGCACGGGGTAATCCGCCGCAAAACCTTCAACGCATTGGGAGACCTCTGGCGAGACGGGTCCGTCGTAAACCACCACGATCTCATCGACCGGGCGGGTCTGCCGGGCGAGTGAATCAAGGGCCTCACGGACCTCGACAGCTGGAGTGTTCCGGTAAGCGGACATGAGTGCGGAAACCGTTTTCACGTGTGTGATTCTAGTCCCGCGCGGCCTCGATGAGGTATTGCCCGTAGCCCGACTTCAGAGCGGCCTTGCCAAGCGAGGCGAGCTCGGCCGACGAGATGAGGCCCTCCCGGTAGGCGGCGACCTCGGGAGAACCGATGACGGTGCCGGTGCGTTTCTGAATGACCTCGACGTACGCGCTGGCCTCGCTCATGGAGTCGATGGTGCCGGTGTCCAACCACACGTCGCCGCGGTGCAGGCGGTGCACCCTAAGTGCCCCGCGGCGCAGGTACTCCTCGTTGACGGAGGTGATCTCGAGCTCGCCGCGCTCGCTGGGCGAGATTGTTTTGGCGATGTCAACCACGTCGTTGTCGTAGAAGTACAGCCCAACCACCGCGTAGGGCGACTTCGGCTCCGCAGGTTTCTCCTCGATAGACGTCGCGGTGCCGTGCTCGTCGAAGGCGACGACGCCGTAGCGCTGGGGGTCGGAGACCTCGTAGGCGAAGATCGCCCCGCCCTCGACGTCGCGGATTTCACCCAGAATCTCGGTCAGACCCGCGCCCTCGAAAATGTTGTCACCGAGCACGAGCGCGACGGAGTCACCGCCGATGAAGTCCTCGCCGATGATGAACGCCTGGGCCAGGCCCTCGGGTTTCGGCTGCACGGCGTAGTCGATCATCACGCCCCAGTCTGAGCCGGTGCCGAGCAGGCGTCGAAAAGCGTCCGCGTCCTCGGGGGTGGTGATGACGAGGATCTCGCGGACACCCGCGCTGATGAGCGTGCTCAGCGGGTAGTAGATCATCGGCTTGTCGTAGATCGGCATGAGCTGCTTCGAGATGCCCTTGGTGATCGGGTAGAGGCGCGTGCCCGACCCGCCCGCGAGGATGATGCCTTTCATGAAAACCCACCTTAGACGGGCCCTCTTTAATAAGGTGGGGGAAACAAAAGTTCGCGAAAGGGCCAAAGATGCAGGGAACGAGACATTATGCCGTCGTGACAGGCGCCGCGTCCGGCATCGGGCGCGAGGTCGCCCTCCAGCTCGCCGACGTGGGGTGGCGGCTCGCCGTCAGCGACATTAACACCGCGGGGCTCGAGGCCACAGCGCGCGAAGTAGAGGCGCGGGGAGCGGAGCTTGTCGACGCCACCGTGGTCGACGTTTCCGACCCGGACGCCGTTGACGCGTGGGCGTACCGGCTGGCGGAAGCCTATGGCGCGGCCCACACCGTCCACCACGTCGGCGGAATCTCGATCTGGGGCCGCGTGGACACCATGCCGTTGGAGAAGTGGCGCAGTTTGATCGAGATAAACCTGATGGGCACCGTCCACATGGTCCGCGCGTTTGTCCCCGCGATGATGCAGGCCGGGCCCGTGCCGAAAGCGCAGCGCCGGAAGGTGGGCCCGCGGCGTCTCGTGTGCGTCTCCAGCTCAGCCGGGATCATCGGGCTGCCATGGCACGCGGCGTACTCGGCGTCGAAGGGCGGTGTGTTGGCGATGTGTGAGGTGCTGCGCTTCGACCTCGCCCCCTACGGCATCAAGGTCCACGCCGTCGCGCCGGGGGCGGTGGACACCGGGTTGGTGCACACCATCGACATCGACGGTGTCGACCAGGCCAACCCGCGCGTGCGCAAGGCCCGCGAGCTGTTTCAGGGCCACGCCATCCCGCCCGCCAGGTGCGCGGAAATCATCCTGAAAGGCGTGCGCAAGAACAAGTACCTGATCACCACAGGCGGGGACATTGCCCTGGCCCGCTGGGCCCAGGTCAACGCCCCATCGCTCTACCGCGGGGCGATGGGCGGGATTAACAGGGCGTTTCGCTGGGTGGCGAAAGACGCGATGCTCTAAGCGCTAGCGGGGTTCGTCGAGTGGGACGTCGAGCACGTCCATGATCGTGGCCAACCCGTCGTAATTGGTCACGAGCAAAAGCAGCGCGGTGATCTCGCCGTCGTTTAGGTGAGAGTTCAGGCTCGTCCATACCCCGTCTGTGATCTGGCGGTGGTGGACCAGGTCATCGACGGCGTCGAGAACAGCACCCGTGCGCCCGGTGAAGCCGTGCACGGGTTCCTGCACGGCGGCGATGTCCGCATCGGTGAGTCCGAAGCGCTTGCCCATCACTTTGTGGTGCTCGAGCTCGTAATCCGCGTCGCGCAGCGTGGCCACGCGCAGAATGACCAGCTCCGACTCCTTGCGCGGCAGCATCCCGAACGGCATGAGGGAACCCGAATAGAGCAGCCACGGCAGGAAGTTGCGGCGCGCCCGGCCGATGGCGCCGAAGAGATTGAGCGTCTTTGTGCCTTGCACGCGGCCCCCGATGTGGTTGGCTATGCGCGCCAGCATGGCAATGTCCCGGCCGCGGCCGGGGCCCGGACGGGCGGAGTGGTATTCTATAGTTTTCACGGTAAAACAAGTTGAGCTGTCGCGCGCCCAAAAACCGCAGGAACTCTGCAGCGGCAGAGCCGTGCCACTGTGTTACTGCGCCGTCTCAGCGGAGCGCGAGATAAATTGCCAGCGCCGCGCGCCAGTTCCGCGGGGCGAACCCGGCTGTCTTGATTTTGTCCAAGGACAGCGTCGACTCGGCCGGCCGCGGCGCCTCGGGCCCGTTGAGCTCGGCGTATTGCGCGGTGGTCACGGGCGTGACATCTGACGGGTCAGCACCCATGCCGATGAACACGCTCATGGCAATCTCATCGCGCCCTACCGCGTCGCCGTCGGAGGTGATGTTGTAAATCCCGTATTCGGCGCCCGTGGCCAGAAGGTGGGCAATGCCCTTGGCCAAGTCCTCGGCGTAGGTGGGGCGGCCGCGCTGGTCGGAGACGACGCTGGGGGATATGCCCTTGGCCGCCAGCCGGGCCATGGTGTCCATGAAGTTCGCGCCGTCGCCGAACACCCAGGACGTGCGGATGACGTAGTGCTTGTGCGCGACCTGCGCGGCCGTCTCGCCCGCCGCCTTGGATGCACCGTAGGCGCTTAAGGGTGACGGCAATTCCTCTTCACTGTGAACCGCCACCGAGCCGTCGAAGATGTAGTCACTGGAGACATGCACCAGGGTTAGAGAGTGCTCGTTAGCAATGCGCGCCAACACCGCCAACGCCTCGGCGTTAACGGCCCACGCGCCCGCGCGATCCTGCTCGGCACCGTTGACGTCGTTGTAGGCGGCGCAGTTGATGATGGCGTGGTACTCGTTCCAATCCCGCGCAGGAGGGGCGGTGATGTCGAACTCGGCCCGGGTGCAGAATTCCGCCTCGCGCTCCGAGTAGACCTTGCGCAAGGCCCGGCCGAGCTGCCCGTTCGCGCCGGTGACAAGGATTTTCCGCGGCGGCACGGTGCGGGCGTCGGCAAGCGGTGGGTGCTTTTGGTCCGCCTCGGAGAGCTCGGTGGGCTCGAGCGGCCAGTCGATTTCACCGTAGGAGCAGTAGGCGTACGCGCCGTTCGGGTTGTAGCGGGCGTTGACCAGGTAGGTGTAGGTTGTGGCGTCCTCAAGCGCCTGGAAGCCGTTGGCCACCCCGCGCGGGACGAACACCGCGGTGTCGGGGCCAATCTCGATTCCGAACTTCTCCCCGAAAGTCGCAGAGCCCTCGCGCAGGTCCACCCAGGCGGCAAAGACGCGCCCGGTGGCTACCGAGACCCACTTGTCCCAGGGCTCGGCGTGCATGCCGCGGGTAGCGCCGCGCCGGGCGTTGAAGGAGATGTTGTTTTGTACCGGGCGCAGACGCTGGCCGGACCAGTTTTCCTTGAACCAGCCGCGGTTGTCCGCGTGGAGGGTGAGCGGGTGGATCTCCAGGCCGTCGATGGGGGTGGGGGTCATGGGTGTCAAGTGTAGGACCAGTAGCGGGCGGGGCCACCGGATTGCTGCCCAAAGTACTCACCGCAGGACCACTCAGCGGCTGCATCAAGGCGGTCGAGGCACCAGACCTCCCGCGATTCGTGCCGCCACCTCGGCCACCACACGGTGCTAATTGTGATCGCGATGCCAATGAGCAAGACAATGAACCCGACAATGGTCCTATTGTCCGTTTTGCGCATACCGCTTCTCGACGTCCCCCTTCACGCCCCGCCACCAATCCTCGTGCTCGGAGTACCACGCGATGGTTCGCTCCAGCCCGGTGCGCAGGTCCGGGGCGTGCCGGGGATGCCACCACGCCTGAAAGTGTGGCTGCGTGGAACGGCCGTTTCCAGGTGTTCCAACGCGACGCCTCCATCTACTGGCACCCGAACGTCGATGGCGGCACCGCCCACCAGGTGGGCGGTCGCATCCGTGACAAATGGGGTGATCTCGGGTGGGAAAACGCTGCCCTGGGCTACCCCGTAACCGATGAGTTGCAAACCCCGGACGGTGTGGGCCGGTTCAACCACTTCCAGGGCGGGTCGGTTTACTGGTCGCCGAACACTGACGCGCACCAAATCTGGGCCGGGATCCGGGATAAGTGGGCGGCGCAAGGATGGGAGACCGGCCCGTTGGGCTATCCCACCACTGATGAGCGCACCACCCCGGACGGGAAGGGCAAGTACAACCATTTCGAAGGCGGGTCGATCTACTACTCGCCTGCAGGTGGGGTGCGCACCGTCAGCGGGAAGATTCGTGACTTTTGGGCCAAAGCCGGCTGGGAGAAAAGCTCCTTCGGGTTCCCGTCGTCGGATGCCTACACCGCCGGCGGCGGGATAAAACAAAACTTCATCGGTGGTGCCATCCAAGCATTCGAACCCACCGGTGTAGCCCTGGAAAAGTTCGACAACAAGGCCTACTCCAGCTATCGGCAGGTCTACCCCCTTTTCGCGAAAGAAGACCTTCCTCGCTGGCATGCCGCGGGCGCACACCGCGAACTGATTCAGAACATGGATAAGTACTTCCCGTTGACCGGGTGCCCGAAAGAAATCACCCCTGGTGCGGTAAGCACTCTCACCGGTGTCGGGGGGCGCAGCGGAAAAGTCACCGTCGACCGTATCTCGGATACCGGCTTCACCTTAAAAACAGCCGCCGACCACCCCGAGGGCGCTGGCCGCCTGCTGACCATCCGCTTCGATGAGGTCACCGCCCCACCGGCGGATGAGAAGAACCTCGTCTTCGACACCGCCGACGTTAAGACCCGCTACACCGGGTCGAATAAAACCTGGATCCGCCTGATCGTCGAATCCTCCGGACCCACCCAGACCACCCAGGTGCAAGGACCGTTTAGCTCCGAGCACATCGGCACGCAAATCTGGGGGCCATTCGCAAGCACACTGCGCACCACGCTGGATAAATCCACCACCACCTACGTCCCGCTGACCCCCTAACCCCGCACACACAACCATCTCACCCCTCCGGTTCCGACCGCCCACCCCTTTTACCCGCCGAGACGAAAGACACCCGCCATCATGCACACTCTCCTGCCCCGCCTGGCGCGTACTGTTGTCGCCGTAACAGCAGCTGTTATGACCACCGCCGCGTTGAGCGCCCCGGCAGTTGCACAAACCACCGTGGAGACCATCGCCGGTGACGGTGGGTTAACCCAGCAAGCCTGCGGGACGCAACCGCAACAAATCCGCGTCGACTCGTCATCCGTGCAAGGCATGTCCGCCTGCTTTGGGCTCACAACACCCACGGGGTGGGTCGCGGTCAACATCACCGGCTCCTACGGCGTGGTCAACAACCTCACCGTCCCCGTTGCCGTGGCTTTCAAACTGCCCGACGGCGCCGTTTACTTCCAACAGATCATCCAACCTGGACAGGTTAAGAGTGTTGACGTTGACCGCCGTGGGTCAACCATCGTCGAGCTGCAAGTCACCCCCGTGGCAACCTCCACCGGCACATCCACCGCCACGTTGACACCGGCAGCCGATAAATCCAACGTCATCACCCTGCGCAGCGCAGGGCAACTCAACCCCGGGCGTGTGCTGCGCATCAGCTGGGCAGGAGTGGTGTTAAGCGCACTGGATCGCAATAGTGGGTTCAACGACCGACTGGATGCTTCCTTTGCTGTTGTTCCTGCTCTCGACGGCACACAATGCGTCTCCTTAGAGTCCGCCGCCTACCCGGGAGTCTTTCTGACAATGAGCACCACAGGAGCGGTGCAAACAGCAACCAACCCCGCCCCAAAATCTGCGACCTGGTGTGCCAGCGAGGCAACAACGACACCCACCGGGGTGCATCTGGCTAACGCCTCAAACCAAACCCGCCTCCTTGCCGCCGCAACCGGTGGAAAAGTCACCACCAGCACCACACGCAGCATCGACACTGTGTGGTTTAGCGACCAAGCACTCGCACTGCCCGGAAAGTAGGACACCCCATGGCATCCACCCGTTACCAGAGGTTATGCCGCGCCACTATGCGCGTCATCGCCGCTGTCACATCAATCGCGATGTGCCTCTCACTCTCCAACGCCGACGCTATCGCCCAAACCGATCACCAGCGGATGACAGATGAGCGCCTCAATGCGGTGGATGCCCGGGTATTTGCCGTCGGAATGCTCGACACAAACCTGGTGTCATCGCGGGATGCGGCCGCAGCCGCACTGACAGGGTCGCAGAAGGAATTCTCCGATTACGTCGACACAGGCAGGGTCGAGGCCCAAAAACAGGACTTGCGCCACATCCTGACCACCATCTCCGCGGTCAGCGGGCCGACGGTCCAAAAAGAAGTCGCCGCCCTCCTCGACTCCAACGACTCGGCCGCCATGTCGGAGTTCATCGACTCCGGCTGGCAAAACGCCCAGGCCCAGGATGACCGCGCCAGCGCGTGGGAGGCAGCACAAGCACCTGACGGGTCCACCTCGAAAAGTGCCGCCGATGAAGTCCTGCAGCAAAACAACCCAGACGCCTTCTCCGAGTTCGCTGCCACCGGGGCCGAGACAGCACGCGCACATGACCGTCGGCGCGAAGTGTATGAACTGACCAACTCCCCGCTTCCCAGCGTCGCAGCTGGGGCGTCGGAGGCCATCCAGGTGGGAACCGACACCGCCATCGAAGAATTCCTGCGCTACGGGCAATTCGTGGCCGCATCGCAGGACTCCGAGAAGATGGAGATCTCCCAACTCGTCGAGACGGCCATCAACGAAGCATCCGCGGCGAGCACCGCCAATAAACTGGCCTGGCAGCAGGCAGATCAGGCGGCCCGGGCCGCTGAAAGCGCCAGGCGAGCCGCCGAAATCTCACGCGATGAAGCTTTCGCCGCCGACGCCGCCCAAACCAGGGCAGGCAATGCCGCCTCGGCCGCCGCCGATCTTGCGCAACAATCCGCCCACGTCGCAGACCAGGCAGTAGCAGCCTCCCAGGAGGCACGTATCGCTCTGCAGCAAACCGCCGACGCACTCTCCCGCGCAGCATCGGCAGCAGGCCGTGCCCGCGCCGCCGCAAGCGCGGCCCAAACCGCGGCCGCCAACGCCGCAGGAGATGCCTCCGCGGCCCGAGGTGCCCGCATCGCAGCAGAACAAGCCCGCGATGCGGCAGCGCGAGCCCGCGACTCCGCCGAAGCACACGTATACGCTTCCCAATCAGCAGGCCATGCCCGCGCCGCCGGTCAGGCGGCCAGCTCCGCCGCCGCGAACGCCGACGCCGCCGCATCTGCTGCCGCTGATGCCGCCAACGCGGCAGGAGTCAGCGAAGCAGCCGCCGCCGAAGCCCGTGAAGGCGCCGCACGTGCACGTGCCGCCGCCGCACGCGCACGTGCGGCGGCAAACGAAGTCGACCGGCTCGTCCACGAAATCGAAGGACTTGTCGAACAAGCCAGGCAAGCGGCAATAGAAGCCGCCGAACACGCGGAAAGGTCTGCAGAAGCTGCCGACCGCGCCGCCCAGGAAGCGGAAAACTCCGCCGCCCACTCCCGTAATGCGGGCGAATACGCCGCAGAAGCACAGCGTGCGGCCGAAGCCGCCAACGGCGCCATCGACTTGGCGGAGTCGGCCCATGAACTTGCCGTCAAGATTGATAATCAGCGCCACCAGGCCGAAAAGGAGTTCCTCCGCACCCAGGCGGAAGACGCGCGCACCGTCCAGGACGCAGCCGATCAGGTTGCCGCCGATGAGAAACGCCGCCGTGAGGAGCTTGAAAAAGACCTCGCCCCGCTGGAGGGCAGTGGCGCGCCGAACAGCTCCTTGGACGTAGACGCCATCAAGAAAGCCACTGTCGCGGCTGCCCAGGTCGGCACACCCGCTGTGGTCGGTGCGGCGAAAACCGCTCTGACAGGCGGAACGGATGATGATTTCCGCGTCTTCGCCACCAGTGGATATCCCACAGCTGTCGACCTGGATAACCAAGCGCTTCTCCGGCAATGGTGGGCAACCGACCCCAACGAGGACGTGCGCTTCGAATCCGGCGTGTATGCCAACGCGGCACCGGAAGTCATCGACTGGTTCATCAACGACGAAGTCAAAACCCTGCGTCTTCCCGATCTCATCGACACAACTTGGAAGCTGCGCGAGACCCAGGGGGACAACACCCAGGCAGCAGCCGACGCCGCGCTGCGCGACGGCGGATATGACGCCCTCAACGATTTCGTCAACGGCGGCGGGTACGACAAGGCCCGCTACAGCGACCAGCTCCAACAGGCGTATCACCTGGTGGAAACTGGTGGCCCGGAGGTCAAAGCCGCCGCTGAAGCCGCCATTATCGGGGACCGGAAGACCCTCGACGAGTTCATCACCATCGAGCAGTACCGCCGCGCCAGCCTCGATGCGAACCGGGAAGCGCACAACGACCACATCGATTCGATGCTGGCGGCGGGACGAAACATAGCAAACCTTGCCGGAGAACTTGCCTCCAATGCGCAGGCAGCCTACGAATACTCCCGGGGATCAGCCCAAAAAGCACGTCAATACGCTGATGCCGCAGCCGAATACGCCGGATTCGCCCAACAGGCCTCCCAACGAGCCCAGGAATTCGCCGCCTCCGCCCAACAGTCACTCGACTTCGCCAAGCAACAGCAGGCAAGAGCACATCAAGCCGCCGCCTCCGCGGAAGCCGACGCCTCCGAAGCAACCGCGAACGCCGACCAGGCCACCAGCTACGCGATCGACGCCCGCGCCTCAGCCAACGCGGCAGCTGACTCCGCCATATCCGCCCGCGCCTCCGCCGCAGCCGCAGGACAAGACGCGGCACTTGCCGCCCAAGCAGCAGACGACGCATTCCGCATCGCGGTGGAAAAAGAACTCGCCGAGCAAGCCGAGCTTCAAGCCGGTCTGGATGCACAGGCAGCAGACGGGGCCGACCCGGAAAAACCAGCCGCGCTTCTCGACATCATCAAAGAACGCATCGGGCCGGCAGCCCTCAACCTTCTCCTCGACCTTGTCGGAATCACCGACCTGGAAAACTGCTTCAAGGGGCAAATCTCCGGGTGCCTATGGACATTGGTCGGAGTGATTCCAGCAGGAAAAATCGCCAAAGCAGCCCCCATCGTGCGCCGACTCATCTCCAAATCAGACGAAATCGTCGACGCACTACACTCCCGAAAAGCCCTCAAAGACCGCCAACTCGACGAAATCCACAACCTACCAGCGTGCGGCGTAAACCCAGTGCTGTACTCCACGGATATCACTTATCGCCCCGCCCGGTTCACGCATGTTGGCCCCCATACTCATTTATTCCAGTTCGTCAGCAACCGATGCATTGTCAAGTCGATAGCTGACCAACCATTCCGTGGCAGTAGCTACTACCGATTAAATGCCACCCATGTCTCAGGTATCCAGCTACAGCGGCATCACCTAATTGCAAACGAAGTGATTAGGAGTAATCGCGATATCGCAAACACGTTGGGAAGCCGAGGACTCAATCCCAGCAATGCGCCAGCTATTCAAATGACGCCGGCCGATCACCGCCTTACGGAGAGCTGGGGAAGCTCTAAAGAGGCCCAAGACTACCGCGATCTACAAACGGAATTGTTCCGAAAGGGAGATACCAATCAGATCTTCCAAATGGAATATGATTTCTTAACGCGCCCGGATTTTGGGGGACGCTACGATGAAGCTCTTGATGAAACCATCAAATATGCGTTAGAACAAGGTTTCATCACTAAGTCACCTTCCCCGCGTGTTAACACGAATAGACCGGTCTAGGAGCTGTCCATGGACTTCACGTTTACACCCCCAGCACCATTAGTATTCGGTAAAAGCCCCGAGTACTACGAAGCGCGGGTCGCTGATCCATTCCGCCGCAACTTGCTCACAATGGAAACATTGCGAGGGAAAGTCGACTTTGGGGGAGATTCACGCTCCCTGAAAATGATCTTTGTCGACGGTCAAGCGACTGAGTTTGAGATCATGATGCTTGAAAAGGGAGACACCTTCCTGGGCCTGCAGCTTCCGATGCGAGCCACCAAATTCCAGAATGAGCTGAAAAAACAAAATATTCCCACGAAGAAGGAGGGCGGCGCTGTCGTCTTACCCGATCATGACGTGAAGTTCTACATTTTTGAAGGTGAAATAGCGACCATCCGATGGGGCACTGACGAGCCGATATCACCTATCACAGACCAGCCCGAGGAAGCCGGAAAACCATGAACTTCACCACTGAGTTCCCCCTCCCCTTTATCCTCGGTGGCACCGTCGAGGAAAACATCGCCCTCCTCGACGACTACTTCTTCAACGAGAAGGGATCCGGCACCGACCTGGAGGGTTTCCTCGTCCTCGACGGAACCGGTGATGACGACGAGAACATGTGGAAAATCGTCTCCATCATCGAGGAAGACACATGCGTCACCGCGCGCGTGGACTTCAACAACTCCAACATCACCTTCCTCGGTGTACCCATCGGGCCCGACAACAGCCTGTCCGTCGAGAAAACAGCCGAAGCCCTCAAAGCTCAAGGCCTAACGGTTATCACCCAGGAATACGACCTGATCCTGCCCGAGCACTTCATCACGATCGAGCCATATGACTGGATTTGTTACTGGGACAAAACTTACTGGTCGCAGGACGAATTCCTAGAAGAAACCGTCGACCCATAAGTGATCAAATCCCTCACAGTGGGTTTCGGAGGGCGCTTTAAAATGCCGCTTCACCGGCGCTTCAAAAGTGGGAAACGAGCCAACTCCTAACAGAGGTACTTGTACAGGGTGGTCCTCCCGACCCCGAGCCGGCGAGCCACCTCAGCCTTGGGCACACCATCAGCTACCCACCCCCGGGCCTGGGCAACCTGCGCGTCGGTGAGTACCTTCGCCCGGCCCTTGTAGACCCCGCGTGCCTTGGCGCGGGCGATCCCCTCAGCCTGGCGCTCCTTGATAATGGAGCGCTCAAACTCGGCCACACTGCCCATAAGACCCAGCATGAGTTTGGCGATCGGGTCAGCCTTCGCCGAATACGTCTGCCCCTCGCGCAAAAACCTCACCGAAACACCGCGGCCCACCAGGTCCTCGACGATCGTGTGCAGGTTGTTAGCGACGGTCGAATTGTAGCCCAGTTGCGACGGTTGAAAAGTAGCCCATTTTCGTGTGTTTCTTATTCTGCCTGACGTTCAGCGGTGATCGACGGTAGGACACTTTCTCGGCCGGCGATTCGGTAGCTGGTGCCTGTGTGCGTGAAGATTTCCGCGTGATGGACGATGCGATCAATCATCGCGGCGGCGACGGTGACGTCACCGAAGCATTCGCCCCAGCGGGAAAACGGCAGGTTCGACGTCATGATCAACGAGCCGCGCTCATATCGGTTGGACACTAGCTGGAAGAACAGGTTCGCTGCTTCTGCCTCGATCGGGACGTAGCCCACCTCGTCGATGATGAGCAGGTGGTAGCGGTTGAGTTTGGTCAACAATGTTGTCAGCCCGCCTGTGCTGTGGGCTTGGGTCAGGCGGGTGATCCATCCGGCGGCGGTGTCGAAAGCGACCCGGTAGCCTTGCCGGGCTGCGATGACCGCTAACCCAGTTGCCAGGTGCGTTTTGCCGGTGCCCGGCGGGCCGAGGAAGATGACGTTTGCGGCCTCGGTGATCCATCCGCCGGTTTCCAACCGGGCGATACGGGCCCGGTCGAGTGCGGGCTGGGTGGAAAAGTCGAACTCGTCAATCGTTTTAATCTGGGGAAAGCCCGCCCTTTTTATCCGGCCTGCGGCGCCGGATTCCGCCCGGGCCGACGCTTCGACCGACAGCACCGCTGCCAAGTATTCCTCGTAGGTCCACGACGCTTGGCGTGCCTTCTCGGCGATGGTCGCATAGTCTGATCCGATTCGCGGGGCCTTCAGCGCCCTGGCCAGATACGCCAGTTCGGAGTCGATTGTGGTGTGTTGTGGACGGGTCATGACTCTACCTCCAGTTCGGTCAGCCGGTCGTAAATGTTCAGGTCTGCCTGTTCGACCTCGAGCTCCTGCGGCGAAACAGGTGGCGTGGCCAGTTGGCGGCGCATCTGCTTCGCAGTGGCGGCGTGCATCGGGTCAGTGATTGTCTGATGTGTGCCCCACACCCGTTCGTGGCGGGCGACGATCGTCCCGTCCGGGGCGCGCACGACCACCTGCTCCAAGCCAGCGTGGACGGTGACAATTCGGTTGATCATTCGCGGATCCACTGAATAGTGGTTGGCGTCGACGGCGACGTAGTAGTTACGTGGCAGCCGCACCTGTCGTAGCACATCGATCTGCGGGGGATACGGCGGCAAAGCGGCCATGTGCGCCTTGTCGGCTGTCCAAGCCACCGCCGGAATTTTCCTTGTGGTCGCGTGGATACGCTGGTTAGCCACCTCAGTAATCCACTCGTCGAGCTGGCGTTGGGCATCTGCTGGGCACGTGAAATCGCGGCCGGGGAAAAACGAGGACTTCAGATACCCGTTGGCCCGCTCCACCACGCCTTTAGTTTCCGGATCACGAGGTGGAGCCTGCTGAATCCTGGTGCCCAAAATGCCAGCAAAAGACAGCACCGGCTGGGTGAGCGCCTTTTGCCCAATTCCAGTCTCTCGGTCCCACAACAACTGCTCAGGTACGGCCTGAAACGATGTCGACAACAATGCCCACATCCCTGCAACAAGATCTGCGGTCGTGCGTGTCGGCAGCACACGCGCGGCCATGAACCTCAAATACGACGCCACCATCACCAGCACCGGAAACGCCACTTTCTGCCCGGTCCCGTCGGGAATCCCGCCAGCGGGGAAAGTCAGATCACACTGGATTTGCTCACCAGGGCGGTGAATCAGCGTGTCCACCGGGTCCGCCTGCTGGTAGTCGGGGCGGATGCGGCGCACATTATCGCGAAACCATGTGATCGACCCACACCACCCCACACGCTGCGCGATCACAGTGGCAGGCAACGTCGGGGTCTGCTCCAGCAGGGCACGCACCCGCGATTCAAACGGGGTGAAGCTGTTTTCGGTGCTTGCACGCTTCTTGTACACAGGCGGCGCATCTGAGGCCAACGCCCTTTCCACCGTCTTTTTCGAGCAGCCAACTTCGGCCGCGATTTTCCTGATCGACAGGCCCTGCCGACGCAGATACCTGATCTTGGCCCAATCTTCCACGGAAATCACCCATCCAATCTTGTCGGTGGGCTACTTTTCGACCGTCGCAAGTGGGCTACTTTTCAAGCGTCGCTAACAGCAGGTCCACCAGTGAGCGCGCGAGGCGATCCATGCTCGTAACAATGAGCTGATCCCCCTTTCGCAGATACCGCAGCACCTCCTCCAACTGGGGACGGTGCCGGGTCGAGCCGCTGATTTCGGTGCTGTTGCAAAGTTGGGCCAGGGTCGAAAAGCCCAACCTCAAGACATTAGTTGTCCTTGCTCCGGGGTGCTTAAGCTGTCTCGAATATCCGGCTGACGATCACCGCGTCTGGGTTCGGGTGCCCGTAGGCAAACATCGTGCCCTGGCCTTTCCGTAATGAATGCATCGCTTCCATCCCTTTCAACGTCCGGTAGGCGGAAATTCGGTTTTTGAACGCTCCCTTCGGCCCCAGGATTCTTTTCAGTCGGCCATGATCTCCCTCGAGAACGTTGTTCAGGTATTTCACCTGCCGGTGCTCCACCGTCTGAGGGCAGATTCCCTCCGCCTTCAGCTCGGATATTGCCTTGGCCAGAGCTGGTGCCTTGTCGGTGTTGATGACCCGCGGGGACCCGGCTGTCGTATTCGATCGCAGCGTCTTGGCCAGGAAACGCTTGGCCGCCGCGACATTGCGCTTCGGAGAGAGATAAAAGTCCAGGGTCTGCCCACCGGCGGTAATAGCCCGGTAGAGATAGCACCACGTGCCGCCGACCCGAATATAGGTCTCATCCACCCGCCAGGACCGGGCCTGCCAGTCGGGTACCTGCCGGTACCACCGAGTGTGCTTATCCAGCTCAGGGGCGTATTTCTGCACCCAGCGGTAGATCGTGGTGTGATCGACTGGCACACCCCGCTCGGTCATCATTTCCTCCAGATCGCGGTAGCTCACCCCGTAGCGGCAGTACCACCGCACCGCCTACAGGATGATGTCACGGGGGAAATGCCGACCGGAGAAGATGCCCATGGCTCTGATTATTTCACGCCGGTCTTTCTACTGCCCCAACTTTGCAACAGCACCGGTTGTGTTGGGTTCTGCTTGAGAGCGCACGGCTCGTGTGGGGCCCTACGTATTCAGCATAAATTAAAGCAATTGAAAGTAAGAACACATCATTTTGCGCCGAAAAGTGTATTGTTAAGGTAAATACATACCTTGACCGGAAGGGTCGCCGTGGCCAAATCTTTAAGAGCTTTGTCAGCTCTAATTTTCGCTCTTGCGCTGGGTGGGGCCTTTCCCCTCCCTGCATCCGCCGCTCCTCTCACCCCAGCAGAGGTACTCTCGAGTGCTAATACGGATGAAAGTGATCAAAACGATCAGGGTTCACCGGAGAGCGAAGACCTCAACCCGTCCGAACCAGGGTTTGACGACAATACTGTCAGCAACCATGACGGCTCTAATTGGGAACCCACTGCCGACCCTAAGGCCCAGATAACACCCGGCGAAATGCGCTCTGATACGGAAACGATCCCGGGTGGATTCACTAAGGAGCAGGCCGACCAAGCGGAACTGCAAGAAGCCCAAGAACAGTCCCGCCAAAAGGGGAAGGCGTTTTCTCTCGCTGTAGCAGATACCTGCCGCACCTATTGGCCGAGCCCCTACAAAGTATGTGGGGCGATTCGAGAAAAATATGACTCACTAGGTGGACCTAGGAGCTTTCTCACCTGGCCTAAATCAAATGAGCTCGGCGTCCCGGACGGTGTGGGGCGTCGCAATGAATTTGTCAATGGCTTCATCTATTGGCACCCGAATACGGGTGCGCACAGTGTGACCACGCATTTCTCGTTCGCCTGGGCACGTACTGGCTGGGAGCAAGGGCCTCTAGGCTACCCCACCACTGACGAGTTTGGATTGTCAGACGGCATCGGACGCAAACAATCTTTCGAACACGGTCACATCTTCGGATCACTTGCTGGGCTGGGCACCATCCACGGGGCAATCTATGAAAAGTGGCGTCAAGCCGGCGAGGAAAAGGACCACTCGGGTACCCAATTGGCGACGAAAATCCCACCCGCGACGGCATCGGGCGATTCAACGGATTCACCGGGGGAACGATGTACTGGCACCCCCAGCACGGCGCTCATGAAGTAGCGGGAGACATCCTCTTCCAGTGGGGCTACTCCGACTTCGAACACGGTTTTTGGGGATACCCCACCGGAGACCCCGTCAAACAGGAAGATGGCTGGTACAAGCAATCATTCGCCAACGGCCCCCTGTATGGACTGGTCGCACACGGACTCGCCGACTTGTTCGACCCGAACGGTGGGAACGGCCTAGATATTGGCGTTCTCGATAACAACCCAACTCCCTTAAATCGTGTGGGCGCCGCATCTGGCGAAGAGCTCGAAGGAAATGAATACACCAATAAGATCCTCTTTAAGACAAAGGACGCGTGCGGTACAACACGAATTCTCCGCAGAGGATATTGGGACGGGAGCAGTGGATATGGCTGGGACAAGTTATTCCACAAGCACAATGTCCGCAGCATGTACTCGCTGAAATACTACATTGAGCACTCGTGCCCTGATAGACAGGAAGGTGATCGGCCCATTTTTGAGGAAAACGTTTATCGCATGCACTGCGAGAATGGAGTCGACTGTGAACCCACAGGAGAGTGGTTCCGCGCCAGGTTAGTGTATAGCACCCTCAGGGTTAAGGACTCAGAGCATCCGTTAGGGGTCCTCACCTTCTTCCCCATTAACGGTGAGGGAAAACCTGCGGTAGACGGAGGGAGAGCGCCAGATTGGTTCAGCAATGAGTTGCCCTTACTTCTTTAGACGAAAAGGATTCGAATGCGCTTCAGTTTGGAACGGTTCCTGGAATCAATGCAGGAGAAAATGAAAACGTTCCCCGACGAATACGCGGGATATTTCGTTCAACCTGTCGCAGCGTGGATCAGCGACGATTATGTACGAGTTGTTTTTGAATCACAGCGCTCTGACGAGAGGCGACTCTGGGGGTTTAAATCCGACCGCAGAATCCACTCTTCTTCCCAGAGAAACCTTACGGAAGATGAAGTTGCGGACTGGATATATTTCGCTCACATAGCGGGTGATTATCCTGCGCTCTTCAATAAGTCCGATGGTGCACACATCGATTGGCGAAATACCCTCGGAGAAGGGGAGCCCAAGACCCTGGCCGAAGTGGCAGAAATCCCCGGATCAGTTCAAATTCCTTGGAAGCAGACATGAGGTAAGCATCTGCCCCCGCGCGGCGTCAAGGCTGCCCCCCTAACAGCTACGGGCCTGTTTCAGAAAGATACTTGTACAAGGTGGTCCGCCCGATCCCGAGCCGGCGGGCCACCTCAGCCTTGGGCACACCATCAGCCACCCACCCCCGGGCCTGGGCAACCTGCGCGTCGGTGAGGACCTTCGCCCGGCCCTTGTAGACCCCACGCGCCTTCGCACGGGCAATCCCCTCGGCCTGGCGCTCCTTAATGATGGAGCGCTCAAACTCGGCGACACTACCCATAAGACCCAGCATGAGTTTGGCGATTGGGTCAGCCTTCGCCGAATACGTCTGCCCCTCGCGCAGAAACTTCACCGAGACCCCGCGACCCACAAGGTCCTCGACAATCGTGTGCAGGTCCACCAGTGAACGCGCGAGGCGATCCATGCTCGTGACAATGAGCTGATCGCCTTTCCGCAGATACCGCAGCACCTCCTCCAGCTGGGGGCGGTGCCGCGTCGAGCCGCTGACCTTCTCCTTATATATCTGCGACGCCCCCGCCGCACGGAGTCGGTCGAGTTGGCGATCCAGGTTCTGCTCCAGGGAACTCACCCGGGCGTAACCGACTTTCTGCCCCACAACAACGTCCTGATGTTCGTCTAGCTCTAGAGGCAGTGACGGTTCTGTTCCGTTAGGCATAATCTAACCCTACCGAACAGGGAGAAGTTGTAATTCAAAATCGTTCACTTAGGGTGTACTCTCGTCGAAAGCGATGCACTCTCGGGCTACCGTGGTTCCGCAAACCTTACGTGGCCCTAGCTGAAATCAGTCATCTTTCGACTCCTTGAATTCGACGAACTGGTAGATCCCACGGGCGACGCCGTCGAGCCCGTAGAAGATCTCGTCTCGGAACTGGGCGTCGGATAGTTCCAGCGCATTAAGAATGCGGTATTCGCAATGCAGCACGACACGGAAGGTGCCCTCGAAGGGGTGCTCCGTCATAAAGGCGACGGGTCCGTTTCCGCCGCTGTTATACACACTTACCCAGTCGGACGTAAAGGCGTGGGCGGTCGCGTACTCGTCGCCTTGCCCGGCCAAGAAGAACGTGCCAAACGCCAGGTGGTTCGGAGTCTGGGCCACCACAATCTGCAATCCCTTGTAGTCGACGAGATGGTCCCCAGTAGTGAGCGCATTGACTCTGAGGCCGCCGTCAATGCATACCTGGAGAGCTCGCTCAACCGTCACCGGGCCGACAATAGGCTCCGACGGCTGCTGCTCGCGCTTGCGTCCGAAGATCCCCATGGCTAAACCTGCGCGCTCTGTGCGGCTCCGCGCTGTTCTATCTGATCAAGGACCATAAAAGCGGTCTGTAGGTAAGCGTCCAGCATCATGCACAGCTGGTTTTCGCTCAACCCGTGGGCCGCGAAGAAATGCTCATGAACGTCGATCGTTGGCGCTCCCTCCACCAGAACCGGGGAGACTTTCCCCGTGGGGATCCCTTGGTTGAGCGTGTTGACCAGTTCGAGGACTTCGGCTTGGGAGGAGGGAGCGACCGCCTCGTTCCAAATCGTGTGGGCGGTAAGGAAATTCTCATCTAGGTAGAACTGGGCGACCGCGTTGGGAAAGCGTGCTCCCAGCACCCCGTCCTCGTCGGGGCCTGCTGTAACGCCGAGGTTGCTCAGCGCCTTTATCAGGAGTTCTCGCGACAGTGGTGGGAATTCCATCTTCGTCCTTAACGCGTAGTGCCGGTCGCCCGCCGTCGTGCGCAGCATACGTGGTTAGGGAGGCCCCTACTGCCCGCCTTGCGCATACCGCTTCTCCACGCCCTCTTTCGCGCCCCGCCACCAATCTTGGTTTTCGGTGTACCACGCGATGGTGCGTTCTAACCCGGTGCGCAGCTCCGGGGCGTGGTGGGGCTGCCACCCGAGCTCGCGGGTGAGCTTGGTGGCGTCCATGGTGTAGCGCTGGTCGTGGCCGGGGCGATCGGCGACGTGCTCGTACGTGCCGCCCATGATCTCGCAGATCATCTCAACGACCTGCTTGTTGGTCACGTGCTCGCCGCCGACGCCGATGTTGTACGTCTCTCCGATCGTTCCCCGCTCCAAGATGGCGAGCACGGCGTCGTTGTGATCGTCGACGTGGATCCAGTCGCGCACCTGCGCGCCGCTGCCGTAGAGCTTGGCGGGGCGGCCGTCGAGAATGTTCGTGATCTGCCGCGGGATGAACTTCTCTATGTGCTGGTACGGCCCGTAGTTGTTCGAGCAGTTCGAGATCGTCGCCTTGATACCGAAGGAGCGCACCCAGGCGCGCACGAGGTGATCGGAGCCGGCCTTGGTTGCCGAGTACGGGCTCGACGGGTTGTAGGCGGTGGTTTCGGTGAACTTCTCGTCCCCGCCGAGTGGCAGGTCGCCGAACACCTCGTCGGTGGAAATGTGGTGGAATCGGGCGTCGTAACGCCGCACCGCCTCAAGCAGAGTGAACGTGCCTACCACGTTGGTGTGGACGAAGGGGGCAGGGTTAGCAAGCGAGTTGTCGTTGTGGGACTCGGCGGCGAAGTGGACGACGGTGTCGGCGGCGGCAACGAGGGCGTCGACAAGCGGGGCGTCGGTCACCGAGCCGTGGACGAACTCCACCTCACACCCACCCAAGTTGGCGCGGTTGCCGGCGTACGTCAGCGCATCGAGGACGGTGATGTGCACCCCGGGGCGTCGCTCACGCAGCAAACGGACGAAGTTGGTGCCGATGAACCCGGCGCCGCCGGTGACCAGAACGCGTTCCATGGGTCAAAACCCTACCGACGTAGACCTATTGCATGCACCGCGGCTCCGGCAAGTGGGCCTGCGTACAGGGCCGCGCACACCGAGGTGACCACCCCGTAGGGCAGGGCGAAAAGCAGCGCGAACGCGACGACGGTCGCGACCACCCATCCGGCCACGTACACGCCGTGGCGCTCGGTGGAGAGCACGGCCACGCCGGTGATCATCAGCGCGCCCATGAACGCCGAGGCGAAGGTGAGCGCGCCCAGGGTAAACCCCGGGACGAAAAATTCCGGCTCGAAGGCGAAACGAAGCATCACCGGCCCGAGCAACCAGGCGGCGGTGAAGCCAACAGCACCCAAGCCCAGCACGGCGCCGATCGGGGCGACAAGGGCGGTGTGGATTCGCTCGCGCTGCTCCACGAACCGCACCACCAGCGCCGACTGGAAGCGCTGCAGCGGCACGAGCACGGGGGCGCGGGTGAGCAGCACCGCGTTGATGATCGCGGCGACTGCCGTGCCCCCGCCGAAGGGGAAGGCGGCATTGACGGCGACGGGGAAGCCGGTGATCAGCGCCGCGGACGCCCCCGAGGCGACCATCGCGGAGGACACCCGGCGAGAAAACGCCGCGCGATCCACGTCCAGGGCCACGCGGATATTGTCCCTGGCAGCGCGTGAGCCACCAAGAATTACCAACCAGCTCGCTGCGCCGATTACCGTGATGATCGCGAACAACCACAGTGACCACCCCATCGCCCACGCAACGACGGCGAGGACGAGGCGCACGCCGGAGTCGAGCGCGACCATCGCGGCGTACTGGTTCCACAGCCCAGCCCCACTCAAGATCCCGGATAGCGCCGCCTGGAACACGTAGCTGACCAGTCCAAAGGCAATCAACGCGGTGGCGGGGGCGGGTGCCACGGGAACGACCTGGTGCATGAACAGCACGCCGCCGACGGCCGTCGCAACGGCGATCAGCGCGGCAACCAGCGCCCCGACCCGCCACGGGTTAGCGGAACCGCGCGCACCCGATTCCCGGGCGCCGGCGACGGCGCGGGTGGTCTCGTGCGTCAGGCCGTCGATAAGCCCGGTGGAGGCGAAAAACAGAGACCAGTAGGCGGCGAAGTAGCGGTAATCCGTCTCTGCGTTGAGCACGCGCTGGGCCACCCACAGCACGGCGAAGCCGCTGATAGCGGCGAACAGGGTGGCAAGCGAGAGGCTTCTCACGGGCACTCCGGCAGCTCTGCGTGGTTGATCCAGGCATCGAACGCGCCGTCGACGTCCGCGCCGGGCGCGTGGGCCTTGAGCGCGTTCGCGAGGTCGAAGGGCTCGACAATGCCGTGGGCGTTGCGCGCCACGTACTCGCGCACCGCGGCGAAGAAGGCGGCGTCGCCGACGAGGCGTCGTAAAGCGTGCAGCGTGATCGCGCCGCGCTTGTACACGCGGTCGTCGAACATGTCTCGCGGGCCAGGGTCAGCCAGTGTGAAACTCTGCGGGGTGAGCCTGCGGTAGTACCCGCGGACCGTGTGGTCGATCGGTGTGCCCTGGTGGTCCGCCCACAACCACTCGCTGTAGCAGGCGAAGCCTTCGTTGAGCCAGATGTCGCTCCACTGCGCGACACCGAGGGAGTTGCCGAACCACTGGTGAGCGAGCTCGTGGGCGATGAGGCGCTCCTCGCCCCGCAGGTGGTTGAGGCCAAAGATCGACATCCCTTGCGCCTCGAGCGGGATCTCGAGCGCGTCCTCGGTGATCACGACCTCGTAGCGTTCGAAGGGGTAGGGCCCGAATGTGTCCTCGAAGAAGTCCAGCATGGCCTGCTGCTTGTCAAAGTCGCCCGGCTGCGCGCTGTACGGCAGCCACGCGCTGGTGTTGCGGCCCAGCTCCAGGTGCGCGTACTTGCCCACCTGGGCGGTGGCGAGATACGTCGCCATCGGCTTGGCCGTCGGGTTGGTCACCACCGTGTAGTCGCGGTCCGCGCGGATGTTGAACGTGTAGGTCGCCTTCTCGTCCGGCGTGTCGTCGCAGGGGAACCAGGTCGGGGCACCGTTCGGCTGGCTGGCCACGAGCGCGCCGTCGGTAAGCTCCTCCCAGCCCAGCAACCCCCACGTCGTGCGGCGCGGGCGCGGGTTGCCGCCGTAGCTGATAATCAGCTCGAACTCGTCATCTACCGCGACAGGCTCCGCGAACGTGATACGCAGCTTGCCCTGGGACTGCTTGAAGCGGCGCACGCGAATGTCGCTTCCCGTGCGGCTGCGGGCGGTGACGCGGCGCGCGACCATCGACGGCTGCAGGTCGAGTGTCATGTGGTCGAGATCGCGCCAATTGGTCAACGTCAGCGTGGCCGTGCCCTCCAGACGGTTCGGGCCGACCTTGTAATCCAGATTGAGATCGTAATGGCGCACGTGGAACCCGAGGTTGAATTCCACGCCCGTGTAGGCGTCGAAGGTGCCGGGAACGGGGGTGGAGCGCAGCCTGTGGTTCTTCATCGTCGGGTAAGTGTACCCCCGGTGCCGCGGGAACAAGTGCGCCCCACCCTCGCCGAGGACGGCTGGGCGGGGCGCACGGTAGTCGCACGTGGGCGAAAGTTACATACCGAAAGCCGGGGCGATGGTGGAGAACCAGGACTTCTCGATGTCGTCGCGCCAGTACGGCCAGGAGTGGGTGCCGGCGTTGCGGAACTCGTAGGTGGCCGGGATGTCGTCGTGCTCGAGCTTGGCGCGCAGGTCGTGGGAGCACTTGTTGATGGCGGCCTCGATCACGCCGCCCTCGACCTGGAGCTGGGCCGCGCCGACGCTCGCGACAACTTCAGGAGCGCCCTGCCCGACCAGGTAACCCACCTGGTCGGGGCGGCCGGCGAGACCGGTAGCCGTGGAGATGTAGAGCGCAGTGCCGCGCAGCTTGTCAGCGTTGAGAAGCGCATCGTTCCAGCGGTTGTAATCGCCGCCCATCGGGCCCCACATCTGCTCCGGGGTCACCGTCTTGAAGTCGGCGGTGCCGGACGCGCGGTTGACTGTCAGGCGCGCGAAGTTGTACCCGTGCCAAGACGAGGTCGCGGCGCAGCCGGAGAAAGAAGCGGCGGCGTCGTAGAAACCGGGGTTGTGAGTCGGCAGAACCAGAGAGGAGGTGCCGGACATGGAGAAGCCGACGATGGCGCGGCGGTTGTCGGCGCCGAGCGTTTTCTCGATCGGGCCGGGGAGCTCCTTGGTCAGGAACGTCTCCCACTTCTGGGGGCCGTTGATGTAGGGCGACTTGACGTTCTCGTCGACCCAGTCGGTGTAGTAGGTGAACGCGCCCGCCTGCGGGATGACGACGTTGACGCCCTTGCCCTTGTAGAAGTCGCGGGTGGTGTACATCTTCAGCCAGTCGGAATCCTGCTCCGCTCCGCCTGCGCCGTTAAGCAGGTAGATGGTCGGGGCGTTCGCTACCCGCTCACCGGCGGGGTTGGTTGCCGGGATAACGGCGACAGGGATGTCCTTGTCCATCGACGGCGAGTACACCTTGTAGGAGAGGACGTTCTCGTGGTCGACCTGCTTCGTCCACGACTGGGGTTTCCCGCCGGAAACAGTCAGCGGCGGGTTTGTCCGGGCGTCCCACGCCTTGACTTCGCCAACCGGAGTGGAACCTGCGACCTGGGAGGCCGTCACGGTCGCTGCGTCAGCGGAAGGGGCGATCGGCGCTGCGCCGAGGGCGATCGTCAGCGCCGCGGTGGCGGCGAGCACGGAGCGCTTGAGGTTCATGTGGATCCTTACTTAGTGGAGCGTGGGAGTAGTACGTGGGTACATAAGAGGTATCGCTGATAACTTAGCCCACGTTTCACCCAAATTCGAGTGCACGTTGCACAAAGTTGGGGCACAAGCGACAATTATTTATTGCAGTGGCCCCTGTTTCGGGGCCCCGCGTGTAACAATGACAGCGAACTACGCGACTTTTTGAAGTAACTTCTCCAGCTTTCCACCCCGTCAAGAAAAGGAACCGCTCATGAACCCCATCGAACAAATCCAGCTGCAGATCAACGAGGTCCTCGGCCAGCTGATCCACTTCGGATCGTCCGCGTCCTCGAACATTTCGTTGAGCCTGGGCCTCTTCTAGGCTAGCCAGGGACAACAAACCCCGGCACCTGCAGGAGGTGGCCGGGGGATTGGTGGTTATGGGGCCGTCAGGCGGAAAGCCCGAGCGCGGGCTTGATGGTCGTATCCCAAGACTTTTTCAGATCGTCCCTCCAGGAAGGCCAAGAGTGCGTTCCTGTGGGGCGCAGCTCCCAGTGCGCCGGTATGCTTGCGCGATCCAGCTTCGCCCTGAGATCGTGCGTGCAGGCGTTCATGGCGGCCTCGATTGCACCGCCCTCGACCTGGAGTGTCGCTGCGTTCGCGGACGCCGTGCCAGAATTTACGTCCTTCGCTTCGAGGTAACCCGGCATATCGGTCTCCCCGGCTAAACCGGTGCCGGTGGAGACGTAGATGGCGGTGCCGCGCAGTCGCTCGGCGTTGACCAGCGCGTCGTTGTAGCGGTTGTACTCCGAACCCATCGGACCCCACAGGTGCTCCGGCGTGATCGCGGAGGAACCGCGGTTGACAGTCAGCTGCGTGAACCACCACGGCAGCGCGGTCGAGGTCGCGGCGCAGCCGGAGAACGAACCGACGGCGTCGTACTGGCCCTCGTAATGCTGGGCGAGCAGGAGGGCGGAGGTGGCGGACATGGAGAACCCGACCACAGCACGCTTGTCGTTGGCTTGGGCATAGGGCTCGATTGCTTTGGGCAGTTCCTCGCCGAGGAAGGTCGACCACATCTGCTTGCCGTGGTAGTACGAGTTCTGTTCCGGTTCAGACAACCAGTTCACGTAGTACGAGAACGCGCCTTCCATCGGGATGACGACGTTGACGTTCTCATCCTGGAACACCTCGTAAACGGTGCTGCCCGCCTGGGCGATCCAGTCGGTGTTCTGCTCGGAGCCTCCCGCACCGTTGAGAAGGTAGACGGTGGGCGCATTCGGGACAGGGGACTTGCGGAAGGCGATGGGGATGTCGCGCCCCATCGACGGGGAATACACGGCCAGCGGCGTGAACCCGTAAGTGGAAGCGCTCCTAAACCAGGACTGGTCACCCCCGGTGTACGACTTGGGCGCGACGGTCAGCTCCCGCACCGTGCCGGGCACAGCGAGGGTCTTTACAGGCATGTTCGCTTCGCGCTCTCCCTCGGCGGGCTCATCAGTGGTCAACGGCACGGACCGAAGATCCCCAGGGGTGACCATAAGATCTTCCGCCACCACCGCGCCGTTATCGACATCGGCGACATCCTCGAGCACGTCCGAAACGGTTTCTGTCGACGGCGTGTCAACGGGCTTGGAGGGGCCTGTTAAGTCCGTGGGGTCGTCCGGGGCGCTGACGTCGACAAGTGTATCGACGGCCGCGTCAACCGGCTCGGCGGAAATCCTGCTGGCAGCGGGGATGGCGACGGCCGCCGCGGTGGTAACGGCTACCGCGGCGATGGCTAAGCGGGACAGCTTCACGGACGGGCTCACTTTCATTGGTGCGTCTCAGATTCACATGATCTTGCCAGATCTCGCGAGATTTTCACGCCGAATGAGCTCCCCGAACGGACGCTTCCCCAAAACTCCACGTATCCTGATGGGCGTGAGTAACGAACATTATGACGTTGTTGTCCTCGGTGCGGGCCCCGGTGGCTACGTCGCCGCTATCCGCGCAGCCCAGCTCGGCAAGAAGGTGGCTGTTGTTGAGAAGAAGTACTGGGGCGGTGTCTGCCTGAATGTGGGCTGCATCCCGTCGAAGTCTCTGATCAAGAACGCCGAAGTAGCCCACATCTTTAAACACGAGGCCAAGACCTTCGGCATCAAGGGTGAGGTCGAGTTCGACTTCGCGGATGCCCACAAGCGCTCTCGCCAGGTTTCCGAGAAAATCGTCGGTGGCGTGCATTACCTGATGAAGAAGAACAAGATCACCGAGATCAACGGCCTCGGCACCTTCAAGGATGCCAAGACCCTGGAGATTACGGACGGTGACGACAAAGGAAAGACCGTAACGTTCGACAACTGCATCATCGCGACCGGTTCTGTCGTCCGCTCGCTGCCGGGCATTGAGCTGTCCGACAACGTTGTCTCCTACGAGGAGCAAATCCTCAACCCCGAGCCCCCGAAGAAGATGGTCATCGTCGGCGCCGGCGCCATCGGCATGGAGTTCGCTTACGTCCTGTCCAACTACGGCGTCGAGGTCACCGTCGTGGAGTACATGGATCGCGTCCTGCCGAACGAGGACAAGGACGTGTCCAAGGAGATCGCCCGCGCCTACAAGAAGTTGGGCGTCAAGCTTTTGACCGGACACGCCACTACCGCCGTGCGCGACAACGGTGACTCGGTCGAGGTTGATATCAAGAAGAACGACTCCGACAAGACGGAAACACTCACCGTCGACAGGGTCATGATCTCCGTCGGATTCGCACCTCGCGTCGAGGGCTTCGGACTGGAGAACACCGGTGTCGAGCTCACCGAGCGCGGCGCCATCGCCGTAGACGACCGTCTGCGCACCAACGTCGACGGCATCTACGCCATCGGCGATGTGACCGCCAAGCTGCAGCTCGCGCACGTCGCGGAGTCCCAAGGCATCATCGCCGCCGAGACCATCGCCGATGCCGAGACTCTCGAGATCGAGGACTACATGATGACCCCGCGCGCCACCTTCTGCAACCCGCAGGTCGCCTCCATGGGCTACACCGAGGAGCAGGCGCGCAAGAAGTGGGAGGGCCGCGACATCAAGGTTGCCACCTTCCCCTTCTCCGCCAACGGCAAGGCGCTCGGCCTGGCCGAGTCGAGCGGTTTCGGCAAGCTCATCGTCGACGGCGAGCACGGGGAGATCCTGGGCTGCCACCTCGTCGGCGCGAACGTCGCCGAACTCCTCCCGGAGATCACTCTGGCCCAGCGCTTCGACCTCACCGCCGGTGAGATCGCGCGCAACATCCACATCCACCCGACTCTGTCCGAGGTTCTCAAGGAGATCGCTCACGGTGTCGAAGGCCACATGATTAACCTCTAAGAGCTAGACGCGTATCGACGCCCGGTTTACCGCGAACGGTAACTATCGGGCGTCGATTAGTTTTTGAAGTGTGCTTCTACGCGCCGGAGACCGCCGCGGCGAGCGCGTCGAGGCTTGTCTCGAGGAAGTCGTCGTCGAAGCTCTCGGACATGGAGCGAACCTTGTCGCTGGCGATCTCGGAACGGTCGTAGGTGAGCTTCACGCGGGTGGCGTCCGGGCCCTCCGGCTCGAGCTCGTAGAGCCACTTTGCGCCGACCTCGACACCGGCAGTTGTGTTCTCCAAATTCTTCCAGCCGACGACCTTGTTCTCCTGGAGGGCGAAGACCTCGTTGCGGGTCTGGTAGTCGCCGTCCTCCTTGGTCATGTTCATGGTGAAGGTGTCGCCCACAGCCTGGAAGCGCTCGGCCTGGTCGGCTGAGACGACCATGCCGGAGTGGTCCGTCTCGGCGTGGCGCTGCGGGTTGGTCAGCAGGTCGTAGACGTTGTCGACGCTGGCATCAATGGTTCGGGTTGCGGAATTCGTCGTAGTAGCCATGGGTTCCAGTGTAAGGATTTTCAGTACGGGGCGATGGACGTCGTGTGGGGATCAACCTCGATACCGTGCTGGATGGAGGGGAACGCGCGTTGCGCGCACCGCTCCCGCGGGCAGACCCGGCATCCCGCGCCGATGGGCGTGGCCTGCGAAACGTCGTCGAGGGCGAGCCCCTCGGCGTAAATGGTTCGGTCGGCGTGGCGCGTTTCGCAACCCAGACCGATGGCGAAGAGCTTCTCGGTTTCGCGGAAATGGAAGCGGTGGTGCCGGACGGTGCGCGCGACCCAGAGGTAGGTACGCCCGTCAGGCATCATCGCGTGTTGCCGCACGGTCTCTCCCGGCCTGGTGAAGGACTCGTAAATCCCCCACAGCGGGCACGTACCTCCCGAAGTGGAGAAGTGGTACCCGGTGGCCGACTGCCGTTTGGAGATGTTCCCCGCGCGGTCCACGCGCACAAACGTGAAGGGCACCCCACGCATATTTGCTCTCTGCAGGGTAGAGAGCCGACTGGCAACGGTCTCGTACCCGACGCCGAAGACGTGGCTTAGGTAATCCACGTCGTAGCCGTTGCGCTCGGACTCGGAATGCATCAGTGAGTAGGGGAGGAGTGTGGCGGCCGCGAAGTACGCGGCGATGCCCCGTTTGGCCAGGTTCACCGACGTCTCGGAGGTGAAGGGTTCGTCGGCCACGTGGGCGTCGATTAGCGGCCCGGCCTCAAGAAAGCTCAGCGCGGAGGCGAGGCGGAAGGCGCGCTGGCCCGAGGAGAGGATGGGCGAGAGCGAGAGCAGCCCGGCGCCCAGGTCAAGCTGGTGCAGTACGCCCATCTCGGACGGGCTCGTCCGCACCTCCACACCGTGCTCGTTAGTGATGTGGCTGGCCAGCGCCCGTTCGGTGGCGTGTATACCGAATCGTTCCACACCGAGTCGGCCGGCGAGAGCTTCCGCGGTGTGGTCGATGTCGTCGAGGTAGTTCTGGCGGGAATAGAAAAAGTCCCGGACCTCGTCGTGGGGCATCGTGAGCGTCTCGGGGCTGGACACGCGCGAATCTAACGCGAGGGTGAGCTTGTCGCGCGCATTGGAGTAGCGGCGGTGCATCTCCACCACGGAGCGGGCGATGGAGGGGTGGCGGTAGACGAGATCGGAGAGCTCCTGCAGCTCGACGCTGGGGGTGCCCAGCTCCTGGTCCGCAACGACATCCTTGAGCTCGGCGAGGAGCCGGGAGTCGTCATCGCGCGAGAAAAACGTGGCGTCGACGCCGAACGCCTCCGTGATGCGCTTGAGCACTGGCACGGTCAGGGGGCGCACGTCGTGTTCAATCTGGTTGACGTAGCTGGCGGAAAGCTCGAGGGTCGCCGCGAGCGAAGCTTGGCTCAAGTTGCGCTCCCGCCGCAGCTGACGCAACCGCGAACCAACGTAAGTCTTTGGCATGCCGAGTATCTAACCACTTTGTTAAGCACGATGTGAAGGTTTGTGAAACCGGTTTGACCAACAAAAGTTTGACGCCCTTCGGGGTGTTGCAGGTGAAGCCGGGCGCACCGGGGCAAGCCCAGGTGTCAAATGTCACACGGAGGCCGATACGTATGGGGTTGGCGTTGCAAATGGGCTGGAGGTGAGGGGGATAAACGCTGCACGTGGGGGTGCGAAGCGCCGGGAGCCACCCCCACGGCGGCGGGGTTTCCGCCGGTCGCCCGAACGCGACTCACCGCGGCAGTCTCCCGGGTGGCCGTTGAGTGGGTAAAGGTCGGGAGCATTTCGTAGAGTAATACCGACACTGGAGGTGCCATGACTGTACAAAACGCAGACCGTGACGCAATTCGCCACGGAAAAATTACCGAAGCGCCGCTGCGCGAGCGGCCGTCCGTCCCGACGTGGGCTCTGAAGTTGATCATGGCCGTTACCGGCCTGCTTTTCGGCCTGTACGTTCTCGGCCACATGGTCGGAAACCTCAAGATCTTCATGCCGCTGCACAGCAACGGCGTGGCTCCGATCGACGAGTACGGCCACTTCCTACGCGCGATGGGTGAGCCGATCTTCCCCTACGGCACGATCCTGTGGGTCATCCGCCTTGTGCTGCTTGCCAGCCTCGTGCTGCACATCTGGGGCGCCTTCGCCCTTCGCTCCCGCTCGGCAAAGTCCCGAGGCAAGTTCAAGCGCACCAACTTGATGGGCGGCTGGCAGTCCACCGCAACGCGCTCGATGCTGATCACCGGCATCATCCTGCTGCTCTTCGTTATTTTCCACATCCTCGACCTCACCCTCGGCCAGGTCGTCGCCTCCGACGAGTTCATCCACGGCGCCGTACGCAACAACCTGCTCGCCACCTTCGCGCCGGGCCGCTGGTGGGTCGTGGCAATTTACGTGATTGCCAACCTCGCCTTGCTACTCCACCTCACCCACGGCGTGTACCTCGCGGTCTCCGACCTCGGATGGCTGGGCAAGCGCGGCCACGCCGTCATGGTTGTGCTCGCCTACATCCTCCCGGCGATCGTGGTGATCGGCAACATCGTCATGCCGCTGGCAATCTCATTCGGCTGGATTCCCGGCTTCTCAAGGTAACGGCTGACTAGGAGAATTATTATGACTACCGCTAACAACTCGCTGTCCGGACAGCAGGCCGCGCCGGCCGAGACCTTCCACTCCGGCCAAGGCGATGCCGCAGGACAGTCCGCGACCTCGCAGTTCCGCCAGCCCGAGTCCACCGTCGCCGGTGTGACCCCCGGTCTCGTCCTGGAGGCAAACGAGCCGGACAGCGCCAAGGTTCGCATGAAGGACATGTGGGAGTGGCAGAAGGACCACATGAACCTGGTCTCCCCGCTGAACCGCCGCAAGTTCACCATTCTCGTGGTCGGCACCGGCCTGTCCGGTGGCGCTGCCGCCGCAGCCCTCGGTGAGCTCGGTTACAACGTCAAGGCTTTCACCTACCACGACGCTCCGCGTCGCGCGCACTCCATTGCGGCCCAGGGCGGCGTCAACTCCGCCCGCGGCAAGAAGGTGGACAACGATGGCGCGTACCGCCACACCAAGGACACGGTCAAGGGCGGTGACTACCGCTGCCGCGAGTCCGACTGCTGGCGCCTGGCCATCGAGTCTGCCCGCGTGATCGACCATATGAACGCCATCGGCGCTCCGTTCGCCCGCGAGTACGGCGGCACCCTGGCCACCCGCTCCTTCGGCGGCGTGCAGGTTTCCCGCACCTACTACACCCGCGGCCAAACGGGTCAGCAGCTGCAGCTGTCGACCGCGTCCGCCCTGCAGCGCCAGATCCACCTCGGCAACGTGGAGATCTTCACCCATCACGACCTGATGGATCTCATTGTGTCCGAGGGCTCCGAGGGCCAGGGCAAGGGCACCTGCCGCGGCATCGTCACCCGCAACCTGATCACGGGCGAGATCACCCCGTTCACCGGCCACGCGGTTATCCTGGCTACCGGCGGTTACGGCAACGTGTACCACAAGACCACCCTGGCGAAGAACTCCAACGCGTCCGCGATGATGCGCGCGTACGAGCGCGGCGCCTACCTCGCCTCCCCGTGCTTCGTGCAATTTCACCCGACGGGTCTGCCGGTCAACGCAAAATGGCAGGCTAAGACGACGCTCATGTCCGAGTCGCTGCGTAACGACGGCCGCATCTGGACCCCGAAGGCGAAGGGCGACGATCGCGATCCGAAGGAGATTCCCGAGGAGGAGCGCGATTACTTCCTCGAGCGCCGTTACCCGGCGTTCGGCAACCTGGTGCCGCGCGACGTCGCGTCCCGCGCCATTTCCCAGCAGCTTAACGCCGGTTACGGTGTCGGACCACTGAAGAACTCCGCGTACCTCGACTTCACCGACGCGATCGAGCGTCTCGGAGTCGACACGATCCGCGAGCGTTACTCCAACCTGTTCGAGATGTACGAGGACTCCACCGGTGCTGACCCGTACCAGGAGCCGATGCGCATCGCCCCGACCGTCCACTTCACCATGGGCGGCCTGTGGACCGACTTCAACGAGATGACCTCGCTTGACGGCCTCTTCGCCGCCGGAGAGGTGTCCTGGACCTACCACGGCGCCAACCGCCTGGGTGCGAACTCGCTGCTTTCAGCGTCCGTTGACGGCTGGTTCACCCTGCCGTTCACGGTGCCGAACTACCTGGCCGACCATCTCGGCGAGGCGGCTCTGGACATCGAGGCCCCCGAAGTTCTTGAGGCGGTTACCCGCACCCAGGACCTGATCGAGCGCCTGATGAGCGTCAACGGTCCGGAGCCGCACGGCCCGGAGCACTTCCACGAGCAGCTCGGCGACATTCTCTACGAGCACTGCGGCGTGGCTCGCTCCGTGGAGGGCCTGAAGGCCGGTATCGAGAAGATCCGTCGCCTCCGCGAGGACTTCTGGGCCAACATCTCCATCCCGGGCTCCCCGAACGACATGAACCAGACCCTCGAGGCCGCGATTCGCCTGGCGGATTACATCAACCTCGGTGAGCTCATGTGTGTCGACGCCCTCGACCGCGACGAGTCCTGCGGCGCCCACTACCGCGACGATCACCTCACGGAGGACGGCGAGGCGCAGCGTGACGACGAAAACTGGTGCTTCGTCTCCGCGTGGGAGCCTGCCGGCAACGACGGCTTCATCCGCCACGCTGAACCGCTCCACTTCGATTCGATCCCTCTGATGGCAAGGAACTACAAGTAATGAAACTGACACTTGAGATCTGGCGTCAGGCCGGACCCGATACCGACGGCAGCTACGAGACCGTCCAGGTGGACGATGCGGTGGAGCAGATGTCCATCCTCGAGCTCCTCGACCACGTGAACAACAACTACGTCGAGGCCGGCAAAGAGCCGTTCACCTTCTCTTCCGACTGCCGCGAAGGTATCTGCGGCACCTGTGGCGTCTCGGTCAACGGCCGTCCGCACGGCGCCGGCCAGAACACCACCGCCTGCCTGCAGCGCCTGTTCAACTACAAGGACGGCGACACCCTGCGCATCGAGCCGTTCCGCTCCGGTGCGTTCCCGGTGATCAAGGACCTCGCGGTCGACCGTTCCGCGCTTGACCGAGTGATGCAGCAGGGTGGGTATGTCTCCGTTCAGGCCGGTACCGCCCCGGACGCCGACACCCTGCACGTCAACCATGAGATCGCCGAACTTGCGCTCGATTACGCGGCCTGCATCGGCTGCGGCGCGTGTGTTGCGGCTTGCCCCAACGGTGCGGCCCACCTGTTCACCGGCGCTAAGCTGAAACACCTCAAGCTGCTTCCGCTGGGCAAGCAGGAGCGCGGCAAGCGCGCCCGCCAGATGGTTGATGAGATGGAAACCAACTTCGGCCACTGCTCTCTCTACGGCGAGTGCGCCGACGTCTGCCCTGCAGGCATTCCGCTGGACGCAGTCGGCGCCATCAACGCAGAGCGCGCCCGCGCCGCATTCCGCGGCAAGGACGACTGAGAGTGCCCTATACTGGGCACCAAGTACGACAGTTACAGACAAGGAATCACCATGGCTAACACCCACGAGTCGGTTGCAGATATTCGCAGCGAGAGCTTCCCGGATTACCAGCAGCGCATCGAGGACGCGTACATCGAGGGATACGACCCGGTTTCCCTGGGTGCTCCGCACTCCTCGCTGAACACCCATTCCATGTGGATCGCCATGGGCCTCATCCTTGCTGCGCTCTTCGGCGTCGGCCTCGCAGTGTGGGGCGGTGCCGCGATGATCTGGGGCATGGGCTCCGAGGCCAACGCCGGCGGTCGCCTGCTCGTCCTGGGCCTGATCGAGGTGGCCGTCACCCTGATCGCGGCAATCATCCTGATGAACGTCGGCCGCCGCGGATACAAGGACTACCGCACGCGCACCGGTCGCATCAACTAGCCACGGTTTCCGACCAGAACTCCCTGCCACCCATGGCGGGGAGTTCTTTCGCGTCCCGTCACCTGCTTTAATCGAGTCATGGCTAAACACGCGCATTCCGGGCCGAGCTCCGTCCCGCTCCCCGCACCCGGCAACGAGTCGGAGCGGCGCCGAGTTCTGCGCAACCACAAGATTTTCGTCACCAGCCTTCTCGGAGTGATGGCGGTGATCTTCCTGTCGTGCTCGTGGTGGCAGTCGCAGGGAGCCTCGCCAGGCTGGGTGGGTTACGTCCGTGCGGCAGCGGAGGCAGGAATGGTGGGCGGACTGGCAGACTGGTTCGCTGTCACCGCCCTGTTCCGCCGCCCATTGGGGCTGCCCATTCCCCACACCGCCATTATCCCCCGCAAGAAGGACCAGGTGGCGGGTGCGCTGAGCGACTTTGTCAGCGAAAATTTCCTTAACGCGCAGACGATCACGGGAAAGGTCGCGGAAGCAAAGATTCCAGAGCGCGTGGGCGCGTGGCTGGCCCGGCCGGAGAACGCGGAGCGTGTCTCTGAACACGTCGGCCGCTTCACTGTCCGCATCGTGGAGTCCGTCGACCCGGTCGAGGCGGAGCGCGTCATCAACACCCAGGTGATCAACCGGTTTGCCGAGCCAGTCTGGGGTCCGCCGCTAGGACGTGCGCTCGAGGGGCTGATCCAGGACGGTAAAGTGGAGCCGATTGTCGACGACGTCATCGCGTGGGGGCGGCGCAAGGTCGAGGGCATGGAGGACACCGTGGTCACCATGATCGACGAGAGAATGCCCAAATGGGCGCCGAAGTTTGCCAAGGATCTCGTGGGTGAGCGTGTCTATCGCGAGCTGGCTGAGTTCATGCGTGAGATGGACGCGGACCCGCACCATGACGCCCGCAGGGCGATCCGCCGCCACATCAACCAGTTCGCCCAGGACCTGCAATTCGACGGTGACATGATTTCTCGGGTCGAAGCCATCAAGGCGGACGTCATGGGCTCCAATGCGGTGACATCCGCGGCGGGTGGTCTGTGGGGCCAGGTGTCGAGCACGCTTGTCGACGCCGCCTCCGACCCCGCCTCCCCACTTAGACGCAAGGTGGAGTCGTTGTGCGTGGAGTGGGGCGGCAAGCTGGAGAGCGACCAGGTGGTGCAGGAGGACGCGCAGCGCCGCCTGGCCGCCGTTACCCGGTACCTGGCGGAGAACGGCGCCGGCGAGATCGTCGGCATTATTTCGGAAACAATCCAGCGGTGGGACGGACAGGAGGCAAGTGAGAAGATCGAGCTCATGGTAGGCAAAGACCTCCAGTTCATCCGCCTGAACGGAACTTTGGTCGGTGCACTCGCAGGTTTAGCCATTTACACTGTCACTCAAATACTTTTTCATTAGCGATAAGTGACGAAGGTGGCTCAGCATGACTTCCAAGTACGACTCTCAGCGCGACAACGAAAATGCCGGCACTGCGGACGAGAACCGCACCAATGCGGGCGGATCCATAATGGACAGCCTGCGTGGCGCAGGTGAAGCCTGGCTCGCAGCGGGCTCCGCTCTCGGCAACGCGGTGGGAGCGTTTGCCGCGAACTTCCGCGAGGAGCGTGCGGCTGACCGTCCGGCCGGCGCTCACTCGCTCGCGGGCGAGGGGGCAGACGCGCAGGACACGCTGGGCCAGCAGCTGCGTGCGGCCGTCGATAATGCCCGCGGCGCTTTCAACTCCGCGGACAACGACCGTGATTTCCGTGCCGCCGCATCGTCCTTCGCCACTGATGCCGAGGGCATTTTCCGCGACATCGCGGGTTCGGTGTCCCGCGCAGGCGGTGCGACCGCCGGGTCGGGCGAGGCCGAGGAGGTCAAAGCCGCATTCGGCAATGCCGTGAACGAGGTCCGCGAGACCTTCAGCCAAGCAGTCTCGGGCGTGCGCAACCGCGCGGAGGAATCCGACATCGACGCGGAGGGCACAGTCACCGATCTGCGCGACCGTCTGGACAGCCTGATTGCGAAGCTTTCCGAGCAGGTCAACGGCCGCAATGAGGAGTCTGCAGACTCGGCCGATATCATTGACGGTGAAGTTGTCCGGGACACCGATCAGAACTCCGGCAACAGCACCGTCTAAAAATACCCGGCGAGCAGAGGAGATACGTCCGCGTGATGGACCTCGATACCTTGGGGCTGGTGGGCTACATCCTGAACGTGCCGTCCATCGCCCGGAACATCCTATTCTTGGCCATCGGCATCGCTGGCATTGTGGGAGCGTTCTTCGCGGCCATGACCCGCGACGACGCCTACGACGCGGCGGGCCGCCAGAACAAGTGGGCGTGGGTGGCCATAGTCGGAGTGTCCGGCATCGTCTGCTTGCTCCGATTCCCTCTCGTCGCGTGGTTCGGCGCGGTTGCGATCGGTATCTACTACTTTGATGTCCGGCCGCAACTGAACAACATCATCCGCGGCAACTACGGCTGGTGATGTCGTGGACGACCTTGAATGGCTGGCTACGAGGACGGGCTCAACCGCCCTCGGGGGTCGGCCGTTTGCCGTTTCCGCCCGGCACCGTGCGGGCGTGGTCGTTGAGCCCACCCGGGTGCAGGAGGCGACGCGAACCGGTGTCCCGGTGATAGCGGTGGTGGGGTTGCCGGACGGGCGCCACCACAGCGTGATCAAGGCGGCCGAGGCTCGTCTCGCAGTCGACATGGGCGCCCACGAGGTGTGGCTGGCCGTCGATGTCGACGCGGCGGGCGACAACGGGGTGCTTGCCGACGTCCTCGCGGTGCGCCAAGCCGTGGAAGCGCCGGCACGGCTGGGTTTGCTCTACCGTGACCGGCCGGAAATTGTCCGGGCCGGTGAGCTGGTGGGCGTCGACAAGCTCGTATGCGAGGCGGGGGAGCGGATTCCGGATACTGCGCTCGACGTCGCAGTGACCGGCACGGTGGACACCGTCGAGGCGGTGGTGTCGGCGTTGGACGCCGGCGCGGGGGAGGTTTTTACAACGCCTGGTTGATCTCGTTGAGGTTGACGTTGTGCCCGCTCAGGGTCACCCGTAGGCCTCCCTCGATAACGGTGAAGTCTTGCACCCGCATGGATCCGAATACAACGTCCCGCATGCCCTCGCGCAGGGCCTGCGAAATGCGCTCGGCGACGCCGCCGGGAAGGTCGATGCCGAAGAGCCTGGTCGATTCGGCGGAAAATGTGAGCTGGTCGCCCTCCATTTCGGGGCGCAGGTCGATGGCGGCGAGCCCGTCAGTGAGCTGAATGGTGACAGTGCCCTCTGCGGGATTGGAAGTCACGTCGGACACGGTGACAGAGTTTTGCAACAGCTCGGTCGGGACCCCGTTAACCTGGGCAAGCGCCGATCCCAGCTGCTGCTGGAGAATCACTCTCACGAACGCGTCGGGCAGCTCGGTGGACACGTTGAGAGTGTCGGCAATTGTTCCCGCGTCCGTCATTCGGACACCGTCCATTTCCACGGTGGCGGCGGGTTGCCCGGAAAAGGATTCTCCGTCGAGCACAAGCGTCGACGGCACCGACAGCGTCATGTGGGGAACTTTGCCCCCGAGCAGGCCCAAGGTCAACGGGGCGGACCCGAACGATACCTGAGCATCCTGCGTGGTGGGCGCTGGGGCTGCCTCCTCGAACTGCGACTCGATCTGACTGGAGATGAACGCGCGCAGCCCGAACTCCGCAACGAGGATAAGAACTAACAACGCCGCGAGAATACCGACGAAGATCTTCCAGGCGAGTGAGCCCTTGGTTCGTTTCATGGGGCCATCATACGTCTGCGACGTGCACCCAGCCGATTGTCAACGTGTTGTCCCGCAGACGGCGCCGCACCGGGTTCAGCGGCCAGCCCCGAGCCACTAGGTCCTCATGCGCGCACCGCCAGCGCACGCGCGGTCCATGGGGTGCCCAGCCGGCGGCCCGCTCCCACGCCTCGTCCGCCGCAGCGAGCAGTGCGTGGATTTTCTCACCCGGAACGTTCTTGTGTATCAGCGCCTTGGGCAGCCGCTCAGCCACGTCCGAGGGGCGGGACGCGTCCTCCGGGTCCCACGCGAGGGTGAGCGTGCGTGGGCCGTCCTGGCCCAGCAGCACCCAGGCGGCGCGCCGCCCCAGTTCGTCGCAAGTGCCCTCGATGAACAACCCGCCGGGCGCCAGGCGCGATGTCACCGTCTCCCACACCGCGGGCACATCGGCGACGTCGTACTGGCGCAAAACGTTGAACGCGCGGACCACGTGCGGGCGGTATCCGGCCAGCTCGAAGCCTCCGAGTTGGAAGCGCACGCCGTCGCGCGAGGGCAGCACCCTGTCAGGGTGAATCTCCAGCCCGACGACCTCGACGCGCGGGTTGATCTGGCGCAGCCACCCCGCCCATTCAACGGTGGTGGTGTGGGATGCGCCGTAACCCACATCCAAGGCGAGCGGCTCCGGTACCGAACGCAGCAGCGCCTGTACGTCGGGGTGGAAGCGGGTCCACCGGTCGGAGCGCCGCAGGCGGTTCACCCCCGTCGTGCCGCGGGTAATCACGCCGAAAGGCCGGTCGCGCCCTGACTGCGCGCGCAGGTTGTGGGCGTGACCGGCCATGGAGGTGAAACGGAAAGACTAGAGGTTATCGGTGATCCACTGCTCGGTGAGCTTGGCCTCGTTGGAGAAGATCTCCTCGAGCGCCTCACCGACCTTCGGCTCTAGTGCGGCACCCATGAACGGGATGGAGACCTTGGCTTCGTTGGCGTAGGCCAGGGTGGTGGTCTCGCCGGCACCGGTCAAGGTGATGTCTCCGTTGAAGTCCACTGGGGTGCCCTTGACGTCGCCGGTGTAATCGAGCTTGGCGGTTTCGCCCTCGAGCGCGCCGATGTTGACGGTGCGCTTGAGTTTGAGGTCCTGGGAGATCATGGCTTGCGCGGCCTCGGGCAGGATGGACTTCGGGAGCACCTCGAAAAGGGTGACGGAGTTGCCGTCGAATTCCTTGAGGGTGCCCGGCTCCGGGGAGAGCTTCTCGGCGATGAACTCCCAGTACTCCTTGGTGGACAGTGCCTGGTGCACCTTTGCGGCGGGGTGGTTGACGGTAACGGTTACTTCGCTGTGTGCGGTCATGGGTCACAGACTACCGTGGTAGGGGTGTCCGATTCATCTTTTGCCTCCCTCACTACCCTGCGCGTCGGTGGCGAGCCGCGCGCAATAATCCGCTGCACGAGTGCGGAGCAGCTCGCAGAAACAGTCGCCGCGCTTGACGCCGCTGGGGAGGAGCTGCTGGTTGTTGGCGGAGGATCCAACCTTGTCGTGGCAGACGGCCCGCTTGATCTCACGGCCGTCATCGTGGCCAACGGGGGGATCTCGCTTGTCGACGCCACCACGGTGCGTGCCGGTGCCGGCGCCGTGTGGGACGATGTGGTGGCGTTCGCCGTGAGCCACGGCCTCGGGGGAATCGAGGCGCTCAGCGGCATCCCCGGTTCCGCGGGCGCCACGCCGGTGCAGAACGTGGGCGCCTACGGCGCCGAGATCTCGGACGTGCTCACCCGGGTGCGCCTGTGGAACCGCCGGACCGGGGTGGATGAATGGGTCCCCGCCGAGTCCCTCGATCTGGCGTACCGCTACTCCAATCTGAAGTTCACCGCCCGCGCCGTTGTGCTCGAAATTGAGCTGCGCCTGCGGCCTGCTGAGCTCTCGGCGCCCCTGCGTCACCTCGGCGGGGAACGCCTCCCGCTGGTGCAGGCCCGCGCAAACATCGTAGAGACGCGACGGTCGAAGGGCATGGTTCTCGACACCGCGGACCACGACACGTGGTCCGCCGGATCGTTCTTCACCAACCCGATCGTGGCGACGGAGTGTGCCGACACCATCGCCGCCGAGGTGGGGGAGGCCGGCATGCCGCGCTTCGCGCAGCCTGACGGGCGCGAGAAGCTGTCTGCGGCGTGGCTCATCGAGCGCGCAGGGTTCCCGCGGGGCTATCCCGGCGCGTGCGCACCGGCGCGCCTGAGTACGAAGCACACCCTGGCGCTGACCAACCGCGGAAGCGCCACCTCAGACGACATTGTGGCTCTCGCCCGAGACGTGCGGGCGGGCGTCGAGAAGCGTTTCGGCGTCATCCTCGAGCCCGAACCCGTCTGGGTGGGAGTGGGGATTTAGGTTTCGATCATCTCGAGCAGATCGGCCTGGACCTCTCGCCGGCGGATCTTGCCCATCTGATCGCGGGCGAGCTCCTCGAAGTGGTAAAAGGTGCGGGGAACCTTGTACGGCGTGAGGTTCGCGCGGGCGAACGCGCGCAGGTTGTCAGGGTCGAGCTCGGCGCCTTCCCGCAGCGTCACGCAGGCCACGACGTCCTCCGACCCGTCAGTGCGGGGGCGGCCGACGACGGCGACGTCCTCGACAGCCTTGTGCTTACGCAGGACCTCTTCGACCTCGGCGGGGTAGACGTTGAAGCCGCCGGTGATGATGAGCTCCTTGATACGGGACACCAGCTTGATAAACCCGTCCGCCTCCATCACACCCATGTCACCGGTGCGGAACCAGCCGTCGTGGAATGCCTTCTCGGTAGCTTCAGTGTTGTTGAGATAGCCCTTGAACACCTGCGGGCCGCGGGCGAGGATTTCACCCGCCTCCCCGTACGGCATGTCTTCATCGAGGTTGTCGGGATTAGCGATGCGGATATCGGTGTCAGGGAAGGGAATACCGATGTAACCGGGACGGCGGTCGGCGCTCTCCGGGTTGCCGACCAGGATGGGCGATGTCTCCGTGAGACCGTAACCCTCGACCAGGCGGCCGCCGGTGAGCTCATCCCACTCGTCGATGACCGATACGGGCAGCGAGGACGCGCCCGAGAATCCGATGGACAGGCACGAGAGGTCGATGTTGTCGTCCTTGGCCTGCTGGACAATGCGTTCGAAGAGCGTCGGCACTCCGGGCATGAACGTCGGCGAGTGCTTCTTGATGGCCTTGAGCACCAGGTCGATCTTCGGGGCGGGCAGAAGCACGATCTCGCTGCCGATGACGAAGGGTAGGGTCAGCGAGAAGGTTAGGCCGTAGGCGTGGAAGAACGGCAGGGTGGCGAGCATGCGCTGATCCGCCTCTTGGAAAGACTTGACCCAGGCCTCGCCCTGGATCGCGTTGGCCAGCAAGTTTCGGTGGGTAAGCACGGCGCCCTTCGGGCGACCTGTTGTGCCGGAGGTGTAGAGGATCAGCGCCGGGGAGTCGGGATTGGATTCCGCGTGGGCCGTGAAGTCACCGCCTTCACCGCCGATGGCTGTGCCAGTCAGAGCCTCCCACGGGAGCGTTCCCCAGGCCGGTCCGGTGAGCTGGGCACGGGCCTCCTTTACCTTGGCCAACGGGATGCGCAGCGCCATGCGCGTGGTCCACGGCATGGCTAGGGTCATGTCGACGCTGACGATCGTTTCGAGCTCCGTAGTGGCGCGGAGTTCACCGGCAACGTCCGAGACCTTGTCCCACACGACTGCCACGCGTGCACCGTGGTCCTGGAACTGCGGCCGCAGCTCCGCAGCAGTGTAGAGCGGGTTGTGCTCGACGACGACGCCGCCGAGCAACTGCACCGCATAAAACGCGGCGACGTGCTGGGGGCAGTTCGGGAGCATGATCGCGACCCGGTCGCCTGGTTTGACGCCGAGCGCGGAGAGGCCAGCAGCAGCGCGACGGACCTGGGCATCCAGCTCGGCGAAGGTCATCCCGCGCCCGAAGAATCGGGTGGCGGGCTTGTTTCCGTTCGCCTCTAGATTGCCGGCGTAGATACCCGGAAGGGTGGCGGTTCCATAGTCCAGAGAGTGGGGGGTCCACTCGGTATAGGACTCGAGCCAGGGTTTCGAAGTGTTGGAAGGCATGCGCCCGAGTATATCCCGGTTTCCTACGGTCCCGTAGCTTTAAAACTGTGCAGTTCCCGCTTCCAGCATGTCGAGCAGGGTTTTTTGGACTTGCTTACGGCGGATTTTGCCGGTTTGGTCGCGGTTGAGCTCCTCGAAATGGTAGAAGGTGCGCGGGACTTTGTAGGCGGTGAGGCGTTCACGGGCGTAGGTTTGGAGCCCTTCGGGGTCGAGGGGCGCGCCTTCGTGGAGGGTGACGCAGGCGACAACGTCTTCGGAGCCATCGGTGCGGGGGCGGCCGACGATGGCGATGTCGTCGATGTCGGGGTGGTGCTTGAGCACTTGTTCGACCTCGTCGGGGTAGACGTTGAATCCGCCGGTGATGATCATTTCCTTGATGCGGGCGACGAGACGGATGAAGCCGTCCTCCTCCATCACGCCCATGTCGCCGGTGCGGAAGAAGCCGTCGTGGAACGCTTTTTCATTTGCTTCCGGCTTGTTGAGGTAACCGGAGAAGACTTGGGGGCCGCGGGCGAGGACCTCACCGGGTTCGCCGTCGGGCACAGTTTCTGCGGGGTTGTCCGGGTTGGCGATGCGGATCTCCGTGTCCGGGAACGGCACGCCGATGTAACCGGGGCGGCGGTTGCCGTCAAGCGGGTTGGCGGTGAGGATCGGAGAGGTCTCGGTGAGGCCGTAGCCTTCCACGAGGCGTCCTCCGGTGGCCTTCTCCCACTTCTCCAGTGTCGCAGTCGGCAGGGTAGCTGCCCCGGAAAACGAATAGCGGATGGAGGTGATGTCCTTCTTGTTCTCAATCGCCCAGTCAGAGATGCGTTCGTACAGGGTGGGGACACCCGGCAGCATTGTCGGTTTTGTCTTTTCGATGGCGTTGAACATCAGCTCCGGCTTCGGAGCCGGAACGAGCACAATCTGCGCCCCCACGGCGAAGCCGATCGCGAAGTTGAGGGTCAAGCCGTAGACGTGAAACAGAGGGAGAACGGCGAAGATGCGCTCCTCCTGCTCGCCGAAGTTGCCGAACCACTCCAAGCCGGCGACGACGTTCGCGTTGAGGTTGGCGTGCGTCAGGGGAGCGCCCTTCGGGGAACCGGTCGTGCCGGACGTGTACAGGATGAAAGCGATGTCATCCTGGGTGACCTCCACGGTCTCGCGGTTCGGCTCGTTCTGAAGCAGTCGCGACCACGGGATCGTTCCTTCGGCGGGGCCGGTAAGCTCGGCGCGCTTCTTCTTGATGGAGCCCAGCGGCAGACCGAGCACCGTCCGTAGGTGCCACGGCATGGCGTCAATCATGTTGACGGTGACAACCTTCTCCAGCGGCGTGGTGCGCGCGAGCTCCTTGTACACCGGCGATGCCTTGTCCCACGCGATGACGATCTTTGCTCCGTGGTCCTCGAACTGCTCCTGCAGCTCGTACGCGGTGTAGAGCGGGTTGTGCTGGACGACGGTGGCGCCGAGACTGTGGACCGCCAGAATGGAAACGACGTGCTGCGGGCAGTTCGGCAATGCGATGGCGACGCGGTCACCCTTCTCTACGCCGAGTCCGGTCAACCCGTTAGCGATGCGCCGCACCTGGTCGTCCACCTCACCGTAGGTGAGTTCCTTGCCCATGAACCAGGTGAATTTCCTGTCGCGGTGCTCGGAGACCGCATCGTTGAAGCGGGAAACCAGGGTGTCGTTGCCGTAGGCCAGTTGCGGACTGGTCCATTGCGCGTAGTGCCGCAGCCAAGCTTTGTTCTCGTACGCCCCCATCGCGAGCGACCTCCTCATTAGTTGTGCCTATCTAACTGGTGTGGCGCTCATCCTACCTACCGTTCGGAGTGGCATGTGCGGATTTCAAGACATATCTTTTCACCCGCGTAGGCTGGGAGCCTGAAATTTTCGGTTGTCTCGGGAGGCATTACTCCACCTGGGCGGGTTTCTGGACCACCGTTCGAACTTCGCCCACCGGTTTACTTGGCATAGCAGATAAGAAAACCAGCGAGATTCTACTAATTCATTTCAGAGACTGACGATGACCTACAGCTCGGGTTCTTACGCGCTTCACTGTGACAATCAGCGGTAACCAGAGTTCCTGAAGCGTTCCAGTCACTAATCTCTACTTTGCTGTCTTACCCAAGGATGAGTCAGGTGACCATCAGCAATAGGCGTGAGAAGTTAGACGTGACAAACGTACGGGATACGGATGGTTTGCCCATTGGTTCGTTGCAGCTAGATCTACGGTGTCAGTGTGCGTGTGATGCATGAGGGGAGCATGGGCAATTCTTAAAAACTTCTGTTAGCCATTCCTACCGATGTCCCTTATGGATACGTGACCTGTAAGGTTTTCTCCCGGAAAACAGATGGGACTTTTTCCGAGATTTTCTCGTCTTTCATTGATGGAAAACACGAAATGAGAAAATTGAGGAACGATCTGCACCGCTGGGAAATCCTCCCTCAACTTATACGTGATGTCCCAGCCCTTGTCGTACCACCGAAACCGATCGAAGTCCTCTTTCCACTGAGGTCGCTCGCGAAAGCTGTCGGGTTTATCGATGAAATTTAAACTGAATTCTCTCGTCCACTCAAGGATCTCGTTTCCCAAAGCAGGTTCTATACCTAAATCCTCGGGAAGATAGTAGGCCCTTCCTTCGAAACCGTTGACTGCTAGTTCTTTAGAAGCCCACAAGGAACTTGGGTGGCCAAATTCTGGCCAAAGGATAATTTTCCGGGGTTCCATGAAGCTAGGCTATCGTCAGCTTTACTGCCATAAAAGTGGAAGCCCCTTGACGCATCTTGCCCATTCTGTCGAGTACTCATCGTCTCCTGCCCACGCGGTAACAAACTCGTTAGTTTCGTTGCGGGCAATTGCCAAGACCGGGTCGATCAAGGTCCTCCGCTGGGAAAGTGTAGGAGACGCATCTCAGAAAATCATACCACTCTTTCCTAGTTAGAGGATAATTCGCAAAATGGCCCGGATGTCCCCCGACCTCCGGATTAGGCGCCATGTGTGTGCGGAATCGTCTGCAATCCAGGGTCACCATACCTTTGCCCGGTACTCGCCACGCAGCTAGTTTCGTATCTGCTGGAAGCTCGTATTCAATACATGGGAGAACGCGCTCCTGGTAATTTTCGCGCGCTTCATCGTCATCAAAAGTTTCTGCTTGGAGGACGGAGGAACCAACGACGGGAGCGAAAATCGGCCAGTAGAGGTCCTTGGTTATTTGGGACACACCCGTCAATTTTCCGCCCATAAACTCCTGTTCCTGCCAGAAGCTATCTTGTGCAACCGGATCCCCTATGGGGTACCCCAAAAGCCCTTTTTCAAATCCCTGTTCAGTGTACTGAAGCAGAAATGTTCCGCTCACCGGATGTGCTCCGTGTTGTGGTGTCCAGTAGATCATTCCGCCTTCGAAGACGTTGTAGCGTCCGATTCCGTCTGGGGTGGTCAGCTCATCACTGATGGGAAAGCCAAGATCCCTGTTGTGTCCACCCATGGACTGCCACTTGTCGTAGATAGCTCCCTGGATGCTGGCCTGTGTAGCGGGTAGTGCATTATGCGTGTAGACGTGTCCGCCCTCAAAGTGTTGGACGTACCACTGGTTGCCCAGTGAGATGTCGCTGGTGGTGGGGTAGCCGAGAAACCCGTTTTCCCATCCGTGCCGCTGCCACACCCGTGACACTGGGACACTGACACTGTGCGCACCCGTACGAGGATGCAGTAGATGAATCCATTGATAAACTCTCCTACGTACAGAGTGTCAGGACCGCCTCCCCACAGGGAAGGCAGCCGTAACCACCGCGGGCCGCGCGCCGTCGGCCCGGCCTGTTCAAAGCCCGACAGTCAACGACTGGCCAGTCGCAGACTCGGCCCGTGTCGCGGCGGCCACGGTGAAGAAGTTCGCCGTGGCGCATTCGAAACCACCTACGGTCTCTGCCCGCTTCACCCCTTTTGATTTTGAAGTTCTTTCCCTGCCGGGGCAAGCGCAAAGCCGGTGCGTAGCACCGGCTTTCAGTCGTCGATAAGCGCTCTAGTTCTCGCCGACCTTGGTGTCGTCGCCCTGCTCTAGCATGTCCATCAGGATTGCCTGCACCTCGCGGCGGCGGATCTTGCCCGTCATGTCGCGGGAGAGGTCCTCGAAGTGGTAGAAGGTGCGCGGCACCTTGTAGGCGGTGAGTCGCTCGCGGGCGAACTCACGCAGGGTGTCGGACTGGATAACCGCACCCTCCCGAAGCGTCACGCAGGCGACGACGTCTTCTGAACCGTCCTTGCGCGGGCGGCCGACGACCGCGATGTCCTCGACGTCCGGGTGCTGCTTCATCACCTGCTCGACCTCGTCCGGGTAGACGTTGAATCCGCCGGTGATGATCATTTCCTTGATGCGGGAGACGAGACGGATGAAGCCGTCCTCCTCCATCACGCCCATGTCGCCGGTGCGGAACCAGCCGTCGTGGAACGCGGCTTCCGTCGCCTCCGGCTTGTTCAGGTAACCCTTGAACACCTGCGGGCCGCGGGCCAGAAGCTCTCCCGGTTCGCCGTCCGGCATGGTCTCATCCAGGTTGTCCGGGTTGGCGATGCGAATCTCCGTGTTTGGGAACGGCACGCCGATGTAACCGGGGCGGTGGTTTCCGTCCATCGGATTCGCGGTGAGGATCGGCGAGGTCTCCGTGAGGCCGTAGCCCTCCACGAGACGGCCGCCAGTGATGCCCTCCCACTTTTCAATCGTCGCTGCGGGCAGGGTGGATGCGCCGGAGAAGGAGTTGCGGATTGTTGGGTACTTCTTGTCGCTGGCGATGGCAGATTCGGCGATCTTCTCGTACAGCGTGGGCACGCCGGGGAAGAAGGTCGGCGAGTTCTTCTTCATCGCCATGGCGATGAGCGGCGGCTCCGGCGCGGGGACAAGGATCAGCTCCGCACCGGTGCCGATGCCCAGACCGACTGTGAGGGCGAAACCGTAAACATGGAAGAGAGGGAGGATCGTCATGATCTTCTCCGGCTCTTTGCCCAGGTCCTTCACCCACACCATGCCTGTCTTGAGCATGGAGTTCAGGTTCGCGTGAGTCAGCTGCGCACCCTTCGGCGGGCCTGTGGTGCCGGAGGTGTAGAGGATGAGAATGGTGTCGTCCTGCGCCACGTTCTCTGGGGCCTCGAACTGTTTGTCAATCATCAGCGCGGCCCACGGCATGGTGGCGGGCGCGTCGCCCGTGAGTTTGTCGCGCAGCTCCTTGACCTTGGGGACGGGGAGTTTCAGCGCCGCGCGATACTTCAGCGGCATCGCGTCGATCATGTTGACCGAAACGATGGTGGACAGGGGTGCGTCCTTGCGGATTGTCGAGATCGTCGGGGCCGCCTTGTCCCAGACGATGGCAACCTTGGCACCATGGTCCTGGAACTGGGGCAGGAGTTCGGCGGCGGTGTAGAGCGGGTTGTGCTCGACAACGATGGCGCCGATGCGCATGACGGCGATGAAGGAGATCACGTGCTGCGGGCAGTTGGGCATGACGAGCGCGACGCGGTCACCCTTCTTCACACCGAGTTCTTGGAGACCCGCCGCAACTTTGAGCACCTGCTCGTTGAGTTCCGCGTACGTCATAGTCTTCTCGAAGAACCACGTTGCGGTCCGGTTCGAGAATTTGGCGAGGTTGCGCTCGTAAATGTCGACGAGAGTGTCCTCTCCCAGGTCAACCTCGTGCGGCGTCCACGGCGCGTAGTGCTTCAACCAGGCCTTTTCTTCCAGTGCGCCCATAAGAGGCTCCTTTGGGTTTCGATTCTTTGCGGTAGGGTTCCGTATCAGTATAGGGAAGCGTCAGTGTTTCGCATCACATTTAATCCAAATCGTAACCGGGGACCCCTTTTCTGCACCGCCCGCCTTGCATGCCGCCCCACATCGGGTAAGAAATGTGGGTGACGGGGTGCACACGACAACGGGGGGAACCGACATGCACAACACCGAAGCAACAGGAATCTCATGGACGCAGTGGGTGCAGCAGCCGCAATCGCGCTTCGCCGAGCCGCCGAGCAACGAGTTGCTCCCGCCACCGGGCCTTGACCAGTCCACACTGGTCAACCCGGTCGGGGCGCCACCGCAGCGGGGTTGGCGCCGTCTGGTCCACGACTCGACGGGTGGGCGCCTCAACCCGGGCCGCTCGAAGCGCGAAGTGCGGGAGCAGGAGCTTGTCGACGCCATCCGGGCGCCGCTGCGAGGCGACTACCGCATCGCGGTGATGTCGCTGAAGGGCGGGGTGGGCAAGACCACGACCACCGTGGCGCTCGGAGGTGTTTTCGCCCAGACTCGGGGGGACAGGGTGATCGCCATCGACGCGAACCCGGACCTGGGCACGCTCGCCCAGCGCGCCGCCGCCCCGGCGCCAGCCACCATCCGGGACCTGCTCACCGCCCCCGACACGTCGCGCTACCCGCAGGTCCGCGCCTACACCAACCAGGCGGCATCGCGGCTGGAGGTGATCGGCTCCGAGCGGGACCCGGCGGTGAGCGAGGCGTTTAGCGAGGCCGACTACCGGCGCGCAGTCGACATCCTGCAGCACCACTACAACGTCATCCTCACGGACTGCGGCACGGGGCTCATGCACTCGACGATGGCTGGAGTGCTCGACCTGGCCAACGTACTGATTTTGGTCACGACGCCAGCGCTCGATGGTGTGCAGTCGGCGGCCGCCACCCTCGACTGGCTCAGCCTCCACGGCCACGACCAACTCGCCGCCAACGCGGTCGTTGTCGTCTCCGCCAACGCGCCCGGAGCCCCGACGATCGACATGGCCCGCCTCACCGAGCACTTCACCTCCCGTACCCGGGCCGTCCACCTCATTCCGTACGACCGGCACCTCGCGGAAGGCGCGGTGGTCGAACTGGACCGACTGCACCAGAAAACTCTGAACGCCTACCGGCTCCTCGCAGCCGAGGTCGCCGCAGACTTTGGCTCCTGGCACCGACATGCGGCCTATTAGCGCAACGCCAACTTAGAATTGCGGGCATGCGCGTCGCGATGATCTCCATGCACACGTCCCCGCTCGAGCAACCGGGCACTGGGGACGCCGGCGGCATGAACGTCTACGTCGTAAACATCGCGCGCGAGCTGGCGCGCCGGGGTGTGGTGGTGGACATATTCACCCGAGCCACCCGTCCGAGCCAGGGGGAGGTGGTGCACGTCCGCGAGGGGTTGCGCGTGGTAAATATCGTCGCCGGTCCGTACGAGGGGCTGGCGAAGGAGGACCTGCCGACTCAGCTCGCCGCCTTCGCCGGCGGCATTCTCCAGTTTGCCCGCGCGGAAAGGGCCGTCTACGACCTCATTCATTCGCACTACTGGCTCTCCGGTCAAGTCGCGTGGCTGCTGGCGGATCTCGCCCGCGTGCCGCTGATCCACACCGGGCACACGTGGGCGGCTGTGAAGAACGCACACCGCTCTCACGCCGACGAGCCGGAGGGGGAGGCGCGGCGGATCTGCGAGCAGCAGCTGGTGGACAACGCGGACTCGCTCGTGGTCAACACCGAAGACGAAATACTCGAGCTGGCGCGGCACTACGACGTGGACCCGTCGAAAATTGCGGTGGTCACGCCAGGTGCCGACACCGATCTGTTCACACCCGGCACGAACCGCAACACCGAGGTCGCTCGCCGCCAGCTCGGCATTCCGTTGAACGCGAACGTCATCGCGTTCGTGGGCAGGCTGCAAGAGTTCAAGGGCCCGCAGGTGCTGCTCAGGGCCGTGGGTGAGCTGGTGCGGCGCGACCCGAACCGCGATGTGCGGGTGGTCGTGTGCGGCGGGGCGTCGGGAAGCGGGTCGACGGTCGATCACTACCGGGTGCTCGCGCGCGAGGAGGGGATCGCACGGCGCGTGCGGTTCCTGGGGCCGCGCCCGCCGGAGGAACTGGTGTCGGTGTACCAGGCCGCGGACATCGTCGCGGTGCCCAGTTACAACGAATCCTTCGGCCTTGTCGCTGTGGAGGCGCAGGCGACCGGCACCCCAGTGATCGCGGCGCACGTCGGTGGTTTGCCCCTCGCTGTCGCGGACGGTGAAACCGGCCTTTTGGTCAGCGGTCATAATCCGTCCGCGTGGGCCGACGCTTTCGAGGAGTTGCTTGACGACGACGACAGGCGCATCGCCATGGGTGAGGCCGCGGTTGCACACGCCGGCCGGTTCAGCTGGGCCGTCTCGGCGGCCGCCTTATCGCGGGTGTACGAGGAGACCCTGTCCACCTTCGTGCCGGGCAGCTCGGAGCGGGAACCGTTCGGTGGGTGAGGGGCCCGGATTCGTGGCATGCTTGAAGGCATGAGCAACGGAAAGCTGATTCTGGTCCGGCACGGACAGAGCAAGTGGAACGAGTCCAACCAATTCACGGGCTGGGTCGACGTCGACCTCACTGAGAAGGGCGAACAAGAGGCTGTCAACGCCGGCAAGCTGCTCGTGGAGAAGGGCATCGCGCCCGACATCGTGTTCACGTCGCTGCTGCGCCGCGCGATCCGCACGGCCAACATCGCCCTCAATGCGGCCGACCGCCACTGGATCCCGGTCGTGCGCAACTGGCGCCTCAACGAGCGCCACTACGGCAAGCTCCAGGGCCTGAACAAGGCTGAGATCCGCGCAGAGTTCGGCGAGGAACAGTTCATGACGTGGCGCCGTTCCTACGACACCCCGCCGCCGGAGCTCGAAGATGACAACGAGTACTCGCAGGCGAACGACCCGCGCTACGCCAACCTGCCGCAGGTGCCCCGCACGGAGTGTTTGAAGGACGTTGTCGAGCGTTTCCTGCCCTTCTACGAAGATGTCATCCTGCCCGAGGCGCTGCAGGGAAAGACCGTCATGCTGGCCGCCCACGGCAACTCCCTGCGTGCACTGGTCAAGCACCTGGACAACATCTCGGACGACGACATCGCGGGTCTGAACATCCCGACCGGCATGCCGCTGGTCTACGAGATCGGTGAACGCGGCGCCGTACTGAACCCGGGCGGCACCTACCTGGATCCCGAGGCGGCGGCGGCCGGGGCCGCAGCGGTGGCGAACCAGGGAAACCAGAAGTAAGCCGGTTTGTCACCTGCTGTAGCTTTCGTCCTCGGCGCCCTGCTCGCCGCGGCTGCGGTCGCGCTCGCCCGCTGGGTGGGGCGCCGCGGCCAGGGTGCGTCGTTGCCCGAGCCCGAAGAGCACCACGTCAGCACGATGAGCCAGGTTCTGCACCTGGCCATCCAGGGCTCCACGACCGGTTTCCTGGTGGTCAATCGAACGGGCAGGGTCATCATGTCGAACCCCCGCGCCCACGAGATGTCCATCGTGCATGGCCGTACCGTCAACCCGACGGTAATGGAGACCGCACGCGACGTTTTCGACGACCTCGAGACGCGCACGATAGACCTCGACCTGCCTAAACGGGCGACGGGGAGCCTGGTGCGCAGCGTTCGGGCCGTCGTTAAGCCTCTCACCCTGACCGACACGTCGTTCGTGATCGTCTACGGCACCGACGAGTCGGAGAACGTTCGCATGGAGGCCGCCCGCCGTGACTTCGTGGCTAACGTCTCCCACGAGCTGAAGACTCCGGTCGGTGGCGTCTCGCTGCTCGCCCAGGCGCTTCTGCAGGATCCGGGGGACCCGGAGATGGTCACCTACTTCGGTGAGAAGCTGCTCAAGGAGTCCCACCGGATGGGGGACATGATCACAGACCTGATCAGCCTGTCCAAGCTGCAGGGCGCCGAGGCGTTGCCCGAGATGGCGCCGGTGCGTGTCGACGACGTCATCGACGACGCCATCCAGCGAAACCAGGTCACCGCAGACAACCGCGAAATCGAGCTGACGCGCTCCGCGCGTACCGGCATCAAGGTGCTGGGCGACCGGGCCCTGCTCACGGCCGCAGTGTCGAACCTGGTGTCCAACGCGGTCAACTACTCGCCCAACAACCAGCCGGTGACCATCACTCAGAAGATCGTGCGCGACTCGGTCGTGCTTATCCGCGTTACTGACCGGGGAATTGGCATCGCCCCAGAGGACCAGAAGCGCGTTTTCGAGCGTTTCTACCGCGTGGACAAGGCCCGGTCCCGATCGACAGGCGGCACCGGGCTCGGCTTGGCCATCGTCAAGCATGTCGTGGCCAACCACGGAGGTAACATCAAGTTGTGGTCGCGGCCCGAAACGGGTTCCACCTTCACCATTGAGCTACCGATCTACACCCCCGAGACCCAGGTCGCGATGGGGGAGCGTGAGGCGGAAAAACCCAGTGCGCCCAGTGGTCCCGCCGGGATGCGGGTGGCCGCGCGTCGTAAGGAAAGGGAGAAGCAATGACGACGATCCTCATTGTCGAAGACGAAGAATCCTTGGCCGACCCCTTGGCCTACCTCCTGCGCAAGGAGGGGTTCGAGGCGGTCGTGGCCCCGGACGGGCAGACCGCGCTCGAGGAGTTCAGCGCCAATGCCATCGATTTGGTGCTGCTCGATTTGATGCTGCCCGGGATGAGCGGGACCGACGTGTGCAAGAAGCTCCGCGCTATCTCGGCCGTCCCGATCATCATGGTCACGGCGCGCGACTCCGAGATTGACAAGGTTGTCGGCCTTGAGCTGGGTGCGGATGACTATGTGACCAAGCCGTACTCCACACGAGAGCTCATCGCCCGCATCCGCGCGGTACTGCGCCGCGGCCCCGAGGTCGTGGAAGAGGAGGAAGAGTCCGACGACCGCGTCTTGGAAGGCGGTCGGGTCAGGTTGGACGTCTCTCGCCACACGGTCTATGTCGAAGGACAGCCTGTGGCGATGCCGCTAAAGGAGTTCGACCTGCTCGAGTACCTCATGCGCAACGCGGGCCGGGTGCTCACCCGCGGACAGCTCATCGAACGCATTTGGGGCGCGGACTACGTGGGCGACACAAAGACACTCGACGTCCACGTCAAGCGTTTGCGCACCAAGATTGAGGTGGCGCCGTCGCGCCCGACCCAGCTGGTCACCGTCCGTGGCCTCGGTTACAAGTTCGAGGCCTGATCGCGGCTCGCGGGGTGGGCCGCCTTGGCAAAGGCCGGGAGGGTGGCGCGCGCTGAGCAGTGCTTCTCGACGACCCGGTACGCCGCGTCGCCGATCAACGCCGACAGCTCGTCTTTCATGGACTTCCACACGGGTGTGCCGCCGCTTCCCGAGTGGCAGTTGGAGTCACCGGTACACCACCAGTCGAAATCTTCCCCGCCGCCGCCCCACTGGCGCCGGTCGTACTCGCCGATGGTGGTGCGCAAAATTTCCTCGCCGTCGGAACGCTCCTCCCATTCGTCTTCGCGGGAGAACGGCACCTGCCAGCACACCTCCGGTTTGGACCCGATGACGCTCCGTCCCTCTGCGACCGCCCACTGGTGCAGAGCGCAGCCCGGGCCGGTTTCGGCGTCGGCGCGGTTGGCGAAGATGCAGGCACCGTCGACACGCGTTGTCTTCAGGCTGGGTTCTTCCTCTCCCTCATCCCATTCCAGCCACGGCTCAAGCGCTGTTGGGTCGGCTGCCTCGATGTACGGGTCGACGCCGGCGGGGCGCAGCTGCCAAAACTGCGCGGGCATCTCGGCGACGGCGTTGTAGAGGTCGTCGCGGTCTTTCTCGTCCGAGAGGTACGCGCCGTGAATGCAGCAGCCGGCCACGGGGAGGCTTTCATCGATGCCGTGGCATTCGGAGGTGCCGAAGCGGCAGCTCCACGTGGACTCCAGCCAGGTCAAGTCGACGGTGATGTAGTGCTTCGGGTCCTCCGGGTGGATGAACTCGAACCACTCGCGGGGGAAATCCGCGGCAACCTCACGCCCTGCGAGAATGGACTTTCCTGCCGGGGAACTGGCGGGAAAACCGAGATAAACGGGACTTTGGGCTGGTTGATTCACACTTGAGTACCGTAGACCCACTACTCTGGTTGTGTGCGACTAGGTGTATTAGATGTTGGCAGCAATACCGTCCACCTCGTGGCGGTCGATGCCCACAGCGGCGGCCGTCCGACTCCGATGAGCGATTGGAAGCAGCCCCTGCGGCTAGTCGAGCTTCTCGACGCGGACGGCGCGATCGAGGACAAGGGTGTCGACAAACTCGTCGGCGCCGTCCAAGAGGCGAAGGACCTTTCCGGGAACTTGAAGTGCGAGGAGTTCCTCGCGTTCGCCACTTCTGCGATCCGCTCCGCGACGAACTCGGATGACGTGCTTCGCCGGGTGGAGAAGAAGACCGGTGTGGAGCTGCGCATCCTCAGCGGTGTGGAGGAGGCGCGCCTGACGTTCCTCGCGGCCCGGCGTTGGCACGGTTGGTCCGCCGGCCGGATCACGAACATCGACATCGGCGGCGGCTCGCTCGAGATGTCCACCGGCATCGAGGAGACTCCCGACCTCGCGGTGTCCCTCGACCTGGGTGCGGGCCGCCTCACCCACCAGTGGTTCGACACCGACCCGCCCGAGCGCAAAAAGATCAACCTGTTGCGCGATTTCATCGACGCCGAGCTGGCTCTGCCGGCGGAGCAGTTCCGCGCCCTCGGTGAGACCGGGCTGGCTGTGGGCACCTCGAAAACGCTGCGCACGCTCGCCCGCCTCACTGGCGCGGCACCGTCGTCGGCGGGCCCTTTTGTCAAGCGCACGCTCACCGCGCCGGGCCTTCGGCAGCTGATCGCGTTCATTTCACGCATGACGGCAGCGGACAGGGCGGAGCTTGAAGGCATCAACGCAGACCGTTCCCACCAAATCGTCGCAGGCGCGTTGGTGGCTGAAGCCGCGATGCGCGCCTTAAATATTGATAAGTTGGAAATCTGCCCGTGGGCGTTGCGCGAAGGCGTGATCTTGCGGTGGATCGATCAGGGACAAAAATTCGAAGGAGAGAGCTAATGGCGGATGACTCGCAGCTCACTGTCGCGGAACTTCTGGCGCGCGCTCAGAAAGAAAACCCCGGCGACGAGCAGCCGCGCCGCCGGCGCCGCCGCAGCCTCGACGAGGGCGGAGTCTCCGTTGCTGAATTAACCGGTTCGCTGCGCAAGGTCGACGCCCGCCCGGTGGAGTCGAAGCACTCCAGCGTCCCGATCGACCCCGTTGACAGAACCCCGAAGCCGCAGTCCGCGCAGGAGACCGCCCCGGAAACCGTCGTTCTGCAGAAGGTGGACGCCCCGGCGCCAGAGCAGAAGGCGCCCGCCGCCGCGGAAACCACCACCTGGTCGAAGTTCGAGCGTCCGGCCCCTGCTCCCGTTCCGGCTGCGGTGCCGCTCGATGCGACGGGTGAAATCCCAGTCGTCGAGACGGAGACGGCCGTGGAACAACCGGTGCAGGACCGTACCGGAGAGTTTGACCTGTTCGGCGCGGATGAGCCGGGACAGGCGGCGGAGCCCGTCGAGGAGGACGCGGCCGTCAACCCGATCTCGCTCGTGCTGTTCGTCTTCCTCGGGTTGGTAGCCGGCGTGCTCGGGTTCCTCGCATTCCGGTGGGTCTGGGCGAGTCTCCCGGTCGCCGCGGCCGTGATCCTCGCTCTTGTGGTGACCGCGCTGGTCGTTGTCGGCGTGCGTGCCCTGCGCACCGGCAAGGACGGTCTGAGCATGACGCTGGCCGGCATCGCCGGCTTGGTGATGACGCTCGGTCCGGGCCTCATCAACGGGTTGTAGAACGGAGACTCCCGGTTCGCTGCGGGGTGTGGCAGTGTGGACACCGTGGATAACTCAAAGACCCTGGACGGGGCGGAGCCGCTGAGCTCCGACCTCGGCAAAATCGCCGTCATCGGCGGAGGCAACATCGGAGAGGCCCTCATCGCTGGGCTGCTGAAGGCGGGGGTGGAGCCGACCTCCATCTTCGCCACGAACCGCAGCCCGGAGCGCTCGTCCGAGCTCGCGCAGCGCTATGGAATCCTCACCGGCAGTGACAATGTGGAGGCGGTCACAGACGCCAGCATGTGCTTCCTGTGCGTCAAACCCGCGCAAATACTCGAGGTTATCGAAGAGGTCAGCGACACGGTTGCGCGCCACGACGAATCCACCGCGATCGTCTCCATGGCGGCGGGCATCACCTTGGCCGCGATTGAGGGTGCCGTATCCGCCGCGGGGACCCCGCTGTTCCGCGTCATGCCGAACACGCCCATGCTGGTGGGCAGGGGAGTGCACGTTGTGGCGAGCAGCCGCTTCGTCGATGAAGAAAAACGCGCGCAGGTTCTCGGCGTCTTGGCGGCGACGGGCCGCGTCGTGGAGGTGCCCGAGAGGCTGATCGACGCCGCTACCGCCGTTTCCGGTTCCGGCCCGGCGTACTTCTTTCTGCTGACCGAGGCGCTTGTCGACGCCGGGGTGTCCCTCGGCCTGCCCCGGGATGTGGCGCAAGAGCTGGCGGCGGCCACCGCGTCGGGTGCGGGCGAGATGCTGATGGAGGGGACGTCCCCGGCGCAGCTTCGCCACGCCGTGTGTTCCCCGGCGGGAACGACGGTGGCGGCGGTGCGCGAGCTCGAGGAGTCGGGGCTCAGGGGCGCGCTGTACCGCGCGACGGAGGCCGCGGCCGCCCGCTCCGCTGAACTGGGCGAATAATGTACGCCCCACTGTTCACACGCGTAGCGTTAGCTTCACTGCCAGAACTCGAGCATTTTCTCGGCGCTTAAGTCGCAACCTGCCCACGTTTCACGCTAGTCTGGGTGGAGCACGTGCGTGATCGTCCTGTGGGAGGGGAAGCCTACAGCGCGACCGTGCTGAAGGGTTATGAAATTTATGGCTAATGAAGAAAAGGGAAAGTTCCTTACAGTCGCCGAGGTTGCCGAGATCATGCGCGTCTCCAAGATGACGGTTTACCGTCTGGTGCACGCTGGTGATTTGCCTGCCGTCCGTGTGGGCCGTTCGTTCCGCGTGAACGAGCGCGCTGTTAGCGAGTACCTCGATTCCTCGGTGTACAACGTGGGTTAGCTTCTCGTCCTGACCGCTCCGGCACGTGCCGCGCCTCCTTCGTGGGGTGCGGCGGGTGCCGGAGCGTTTTTGGTGGCGCTGGGGGCCCGCTGTATGCTGTTAGGCATTCGTGCCAGCGTGCGGATGAGTTGTGCGGGTCCCCCGAGAGTGCACCTCGTTGAGGTCCCTGCGCTTGATAGCTCGAGCGCTCCGCTCATGCCCGCTGGCAGGTATGTACATACAACTAGGAAACGAGGAAGCCACATGGGTTCAGTCATCAAGAAGCGTCGCAAGCGCATGTCGAAGAAGAAGCACCGCAAGATGCTGCGCCGCACCCGCGTTCAGCGTCGCAAGCTCGGCAAGTAGTCCGTTCGGACGAAAGCCGGCTCCAAGGCCTGCGCCCTAACGGGTGCGGGCCTTTCGCGTTCTCCAGAGTGCCCATGCGCCGGCGCAGACGGTGGCCGCGCAGACCGCGGGCAGGGCCGCCTTGCGCATCGAGCGGTAGTCACGAATCTCCCACCCCTGCGCCTGGGCGTGCCTGCGCAGCGCTCTGTCCGGGTTAATTGCCACGGGTGTGCCCACCATGGACAGCATGGGGATGTCGTTGATGCTGTCCGAGTAAGCGGTGCACTGAGCGAGATCGAGTTGTTGGAGAGCGGCCAGGGCAGCCACGGCGTGCCGTTTGCCGGGGCCGTGCAGGATGTCGCCCACGAGCCGGCCGGTGAACACACCGCCCTCGTCTTCGGCGACGGTGCCCAGCGCGCCCGTGAACCCCAGGCGGGCGGCGAGCGCCTGGCCGATCTGCACCGGTGTCGCCGACACCAGCCACACCTGCTGCCCAGCCGCGAGGTGCATCTGCGCCAGCTCCAGGGTCGCCTCGAAGGCGCGGTCGAGGATCTGGTGGTCAACGATGTCGTCGGCAAGCTCGAGCAGATCGCTGACCTTTTTGCCGCGGGCAAGGCCGAGGGCGTGTTCGCGGCCGCTGGCGATGTCGGAGGCTTTCTCAGATCCCATGAGGCGGTAGCGCAGCTGCTTGGTCAGGCCGGGCAGTAGCTCGCGCAGCGTGATCAGGCGCTTCTTAGCCAGCCCGCGGCCGAGCAGGACAAGCGAGGAGCCCTGGATCAGCGTGTTGTCGATGTCGAAGAATGCCGCGGCTTCCGCGTCCTGCGGCACGTCGGGATCCGGTTGGGTGACCTTCGCCGAGCCTGCGGTGGCAAAGGCCCCACCCACCGTGTCTACGCCGAGGTTGAAGTCGTCGATGCTCAGCCCGAACGTCTCCTCGATGGCCGCGGCCGCGGCTGCTTGGCCGGCGGCGCGCTGCGCGGCGTCATCAAGCGGGGGCATCGCGAGATCCTCCAGGAACCGTCGCACGTTACCCTGCGAGGCCGACCACTGCGCGAGAAACTCCCTGCCTGGGCGGTGCGCGGAGTCCGCGTTCATAGTGGTGTCAGCCTTTCATCGGGGGCAGAGTAGCGTTAACAACCGTACCGCGAGAACGTCTGGGAGGGGTCTTGGGAGGATGACTGTGAAAAGGGTCGAGCTAATGGTCCGCGCCACATGCGGGTCTTGCGACCGCGTCGCACGCCAGATAACTCCGGTCGTCGCCGCGGCCGGTTCGCGGCTCGAGCTTGTCGACGTCGACTGCGACCCGGATCTGGCCGCCGAGTACGGCGACCGCGTGCCCGTCGTCGTCATCGACGGCGAAGAGTTCGCCTGCTGGGAAGTGGACGACGCTGACCTCGCCGCCGAACTGGTGGAGTAGCTGGGTTATCCTTTAGTTTGATATCGAGACTGTTTCCGGAGGAGTTTGTGTGAGTGTTCTCGTCGTAGGGATGTCCCATCGCTCGGCGCCCGTCGCTCTGCTGGAGCGCCTCAGCATGGACGACTCCGTCCAGACGGAGACGACGACGGCCCTGGTGAGCCAGCCTTCGCTGTCTGAGGCGATGATCATCTCCACCTGCAACCGGCTCGAGGTGTACGCCGTGACCAACTCCTTCCACTCCGGTGTGGAGGATGTCCTGAACGTGCTGGCAGAAACCTCCGGCGTGGAGGAGGCGGAATTACGCTCCTACCTCTACGTCCGCTACGCGGACGCCGCGGCGGAGCACATGATGACCGTAGCCTCGGGCCTCGACTCGATGGTGGTGGGTGAGCAGCAGATCATCGGGCAGGTTCGTGCCAGCTACCAAGATGCGACCTACCGCGGCACGGTGGGCCCGGGCCTGCATTCCTTGGCGCAGTCCGCCCTGCACACCGGCAAACGCGTGCACACCGAAACCGACATCGATGACGCCGGCGCCTCGATGGTCACCCTCGCCCTCGACGAGGCGATGGACATCATGGACATCGACTCCTTCGCAGGAAAGACGGCACTGGTCCTCGGTGCCGGCGCCATGGCGTCGCTTGCCGCCACGCACCTGGGTAAGCGCGGAGTTAACAACCTGATCATCGCCAACCGCACCCGCTCGCGGGCCGAGCGCCTCGCCGAGCACTCCCGCGAGGCCGGGGTTCCCGCTGAAGTGGTGGATTTCAACGCCCGCGCCGGGGCTCTCGCGCGTGTGGACATCGCGGTGTCCGCCACCGCCAGCGACGAGTTCACCATCACAGCCGAGGACATCTCCGGGCCCGTGATGCTGGCGGACCTTTCACTGCCGCGCGACATCGACGACGCCGTGGTGGAGCGCGACGGCGTGCATCTGGTCAACATTGAATACCTGCACGAGCGCATGCGCGAGGGTGACAGCAAGGACTCGCGCTCGCGTCAGGCCGCCGAAGCTATCGTGGCCGAGGAAGTGAGCAACTTCAGCTCCCGGCAGCGCGTGCGCGAGGTCGGCCCCGCGGTGGCGCAGCTGCGCAAGGCCGCCAGCGCGGTCACCGACGGGGAGCTCGAACGGCTGCGCACCCGCGTCCCCGACCTGAGCGAGGACGATTTCGAGCAAGTTTCCCGCGCGGTTCGCAGGGTCGTCGACAAGATCTTGCACACCCCGACGGTGAAGATCAAAGAGCTCGCGGCGACGGCGGAAACCGTGAGCGTGGAAACGGCTATTGAAGAGCTCTTCGGGCTCGGGCGCAGTTCAGTCGCCATCGACGCCCAGCGGCTGCCCCGGCTGAGCGAGATAACAGACGAGACCTAAGGACATCACATGCTGCAAATCGGAACCCGCGGGTCACACCTGGCGACGACCCAGGCGGGCCATGTCCGCGACGCGATCATCGCCGGCGGCCACGACGCCGAGCTGAAGATCGTCACCACCCCCGGTGACCTGTCCCAGGCGCCTGTGGAGCGTATTGGTGTCGGGGTGTTCACGTCCGCGCTGCGTGACGCCCTGTTCACCGGCGCAGTGGACATAGCGGTGCACTCTTTCAAGGACCTGCCCACCGCCGATGAGCCACGCGCCCACATCATCGTGCCCGAGCGCGAGGACAACCGGGAAGCGCTCATCGCCCGCGACGGCATGACGCTCGCGGACCTGCCGGAAGGGGCCCGCGTGGGTACTTCCGCCCCGCGCCGTGTCTCCCAGCTCAGGGCGATGCGCTCCGACCTGGACATCCGCCCGTTGCGCGGCAACATCGAGTCCCGCATGGGCCGCGTCACCAGCGGTGAGCTCGACGCCATCGTGCTCGCCTACGCGGGCCTCGCTCGCGCCGGGCGTGGCGAGCGCGCCACCCAGCTTTTCGACGCCTCGGTGTTCATGCCCGCACCCGCGCAGGGCGCGCTGGCCGTCGAGTGCCGCAGCGACGACGTGGTTACTCGCGTCGTACTCGACCCGCTGATGAGCAACGTCAGCGCGCTGCAGGTTGCCGCGGAACGACACGTACTGGCCACGCTCGAGGCAGGTTGCACCGCCCCCGTCGCCGCCCACGCGGTTGTCGACGGAGGCCAGATGGTGCTGCGTGCGGGCGTGTTTGCGCTCGACGGATCCCGGCAGCTGGTGGAGAGCGCCACGCTCGCGATTCCCGACGTCGACGACCTGGCGGCGCGCGAAGAGGCGCGCGGCCTCGGGCGGCAGCTCGCCGCCCGGCTTCTCGACGGCGGCGCCGCGGAGCTCATGGCATAGAGGGCTCGGGGTGCCGGGTTTTTGTTTCCCGGCCCATTCACTTTAAGGTGTAACTACCATACGCCGAAATATCCCGGAGCATGCGGGGCCCGTGTAGTGGGCCCCTGCTGCCGGGATACGCTTACGCCCTTTGAGAGATGAACCTTTTATGACTCTGCCCTCCACCACGCCCCAGCCGGGGAAGATCATCTTCGTCGGCGCAGGCCCGGGCAACCCCGATCTACTCACTATCCGCGCGCGCGAGGTGATGGAATCCAATTCTATCGCCGTGGTCGACCCCGATGTCCTTCAGGGTGTGCGCGACGTCGTGGGCTCCAAGCTCCCTGTGCCGAAGGCGAAAGTGAAGGAGGCCAACGAGCGCTACGAGCAGATGTGCGCCGAGGCGCGCGAGGCCGGTGCGCGCCGGAAGCCGCCGCGGCCTGCGGACCCCACCGCCGCCGAAATTGAGGAGGTCGGGATGTCTGGTGCAGGTATCGTCGACATTCTCAAGGACGGGTTGGACAAGGCCGCCGCCTCGATCGAGCGCGGCGAGGCCGGAGACGGCGACGTGGTTCGTCTCGTCTGCGGGAACCCCTTGACCCGCGACTCGGTCAAGGAGGAGATCTCCGCCGTGGCCGCCGCCGGTTTGGAATTCCAGGTGGTGCCCGGCATGTCGCTGCCGTCGACGGTGCCTTCGTTCGCGGGCATCGCGCTCGGATCGACTTACACCGAGGCGGACCTGACCAACGAGCCCGTCGACTGGGACCAGCTGGCCCACGCCCCGCAGCCCCTGGTGCTTCAGGCGCTCGCCGAGCATCTCCCGGTGATCGCGGCGGAACTCACGGCCCGCGGTTTCTCCCCGTCGGCGTCGTTGACGGTGACCACCAACGGCACCACTCGTCTGCAGCGCACGTTTGACGCAACGCTAGAGACCATCGGCAAGATCGACGCTGACCTGGACGGCAATCTCGTCGTCACCATCGGCACTGCCGTGGACGACCGCAACAAGTACTCCTGGTGGGAGAACCGCCCGCTGTACGGCTGGCGCGTTCTCGTGCCGCGCGCGAAGGAGCAGGCCGGCCCGATGAACGCGCGCCTGTCCACCTACGGCGCGATCCCGCAGTCGGTGCCGACCATTTCGATGGAGCCGCCCCGCAACCCGGCGCAGATGGACCGCGCCATCAAGGGCATCGTCGAGGGCCGTTACCAGTGGATCGTGTTCACCTCCACCAACGCGGTTGATTCAGTGTGGGACAAGTTCGAGGAACTCGGGCTCGACGCCCGTTCGTTCGCCGGGGTCCACCTCGCTGCAGTGGGGCAGAAGACCGGTGACGCGCTGCGTGCCCGCGGCATGTTCCCGGAGCTCATCCCGCACCGCACGAAGCAGAACGCGCACGGCCTCGTTGAGATCTTCCCCGAGTACGTCGAGGATATCGACCCCGTCTCTCGGGTGCTGCTGCCGCGCGCCGACCTGGGCACGGACGTGCTCGTCGACGGCTTGGTCGACCTCGGATGGGAGGTCGACGACGTTGTCGCCTACCGCACCGTGCGCGCGGCCCCGCCGCCGTTGGAGGTGCGAGACATGATCAAGTCCGGCGGTTTCGACGCGGTGTGTTTCACCTCGGCGTCTACGGTGAAGAACCTCGTGGGTATCGCGGGCAAGCCGCACCAGCGCACGATCATCGCCGCAATCGGACCAATGGCGGCCGCCGAGGCGCGCGAGCAGGGCCTGCGTGTCGACGTCATTCCCGAGGTCGCCGACGTTGCCTCGCTTGTCGACGCCCTCGCGGACCACGTCGCCGGTCTACGCGCCACCGGCCAGCTCCCGCCGCCGCGCAAGAAGCGCCGCGTGCGCCGCAAGGCCGTCGGAGAGTAGGGCTTAGACTGGGCGCTGTGTCTATTTACGAAATCAGCCGCCGTCCTCGCCGTTTGCGCACCACTTCCGCGATGCGGGAGCTGGTGGCGGAGACGAGGGTGTCCGCCAGCGACCTGATCTATCCGATGTTCGTCGCAGATGGGTTGGACGGGAAACGCGAGATCACCTCCATGCCGGGCCAGTACCAGCACACGCTGGACTCGCTGAAGGCTGGCGCCCACGACGCCCTGGAGGCCGGCGTGCGGTGTATCGACTTGTTCGGCGTGCCAATCGACTCGGACAAGGACGCCACGGGTTCCGTGGCCTGGGCCGAGGACGGTGTACTCAACCGCGGCATCCGCGCCCTGCGCGAGGAGTTCGGCGACGACCTCATCGTTATGGCGGACACTTGCCTGGATGAGTTCACCGACCACGGTCACTGCGGGGTACTGGGAACGGACGCACAGGGCGCGGAGGTCGTGCTCAACGACGCCACCCTTGAGGGCTACACCAGGATGGCCGTCGCCCAAGCCCGCGCCGGGGCCCATGTGGTAAGCCCGTCGGGGATGATGGACGGCCAGGTCGCCGCAATCCGCCGCGCGCTTGACGCCGAGGGTTTCACCGGGGTGTCCATCATGGCATACTCCGCCAAGTACGCCTCGGCGTTCTTCGGGCCTTTCCGTGAGGCCGTGGGGTCGTCGCTAAGCGGCGACCGCCGCACCTACCAGCAGGATCCCGCGAACCTGCGTGAATCGCTGTTGGAGGCCCAGCTCGACATCGACGAAGGCGCGGACTTTGTCATGGTCAAGCCAGCGATGGCGTACCTCGACGTGGTGGCGAAAATCGCCGAGTTCTCGCCCGTGCCCGTCGCGGCGTACCAGGTGTCCGGCGAGTACGCGATGATCCAGGCTGCGGGCCGCAACGGCTGGGTGGATTTGGAGGCGACGATGATGGAGTCGCTGACCTCGATCAAGCGCGCGGGCGCCCAACAGATTCTGACCTACTTCGCGGTCGACGCCGCAAGGAGGCTGCGATGACGTCGATTCCGCCGCTGGCTCCCCCAAAACCCGAAAAACCCGAAAAACCCGAAAACCCCGGCAGCGCCAGCCACGTCGGACCTGCCGGAGGGGAGCGTAGGCCCCCCGAAGCTCTGCGCTACCTGCTGGGGTGCTGGGCCGTGATGGTGTTCGGCGAGCTGGTGCACCAGCTTGTCAACGCCGTTGGCCTCGTTATCGAGCCGTCTGCGCTCAAGCAAGCCGCAGCCGACGCCGCGCGAGAGCGCGGTGAGGACGTCTCCGACGCCCTCATCACCGTGAGCACGTACACCTCGATCGCGATGATGACGCTGTTCCAGCTGGCCATCATCGCGTTGCTGGCGTTCGCGCTGGGTGCGGTGGCCCGCCGGAAGGAGTGGGCTGAAACCGCCAAGCGCCTGTTCACCGTGTTCTCTGTATTTTTCGTGCTGCGCACCATTTTCGTCGTGCTCGCCCCGTCGGCCGTGGCCGGAGCTTCCCAGCTCCCTGTCGCGTTCGTCGCGGTGCTGGGGATCATCCAGATCGTCGTCGGTGTGGCGGGCGGGTGCGGCCTGATCTACGCTTCCCGGAAGGAAGTGCAGGAAGCGTTGAGCTTCGAGAGCAAGAAGGACGGGTAGGCCCAGGTGGCAGGTATGTTCCCCACGGTGGTGGGAGATAGCGACGACCCCAACCGCCGCTACACGGCGCACACGGGGGACACCTGGCCTCCCGCGCTGCGCACCTCCTACTGGCTTGTCATGGGGGCCGCGCTGTTGATGCTGGTCACGGGGATGATGCTCTTGTCCGCAGGGTTCCCCGAAGGGGCCGACGAGCAGTTTCGGGGCCCCTTCATGCGCAACATGCGGGTCACCGCTTTCGGCAACCTGGTTCTCGCGCTGTGCCTCGCAGTCGCCGCCTCGCAGTTCCCGAACGGGACCAAGGGTGCGCGCCCGTGGGCGTCGGCGTTCATCGCCGGGGCCGTGTTTGTCAACATCGTCGCGTTTATCATCCAGGTGGCCTCGTGGGCCTCGTTTGCCATCGTGGTCCTGCTGACCTTCGCTCTCTTCTTTATGTTCCGGCCGGCGTCGAACCAGTTCGTGGAGCGGGCGTGAGAGACGAGCTCGCGAAGTCAATCGCGGAGGCTCGCCAGGCCGCGATCACGGCGGGCTTCGACCCAGACACCCCGCACGAGATGGGGGAGGAGGCCGAGAACCAGCCGCGCACCTCGTACGCCTTCGAGCTCAGCGGCCTGGAGGATGCCCCACAGCTGCGCGGCATCGAGGAGGCGCTCGAGCGTATCGACGGCGTGTCCGCACGCTTGGTTTACCCCACATCGACAGCATGGGTGACTGCCCCGGAGTCGATGGACCCGGCCCGTATCACGTCCGTTATCGCGGAGTTCGGTGTGAGGGCGGAAATGTCTGATTCGACGCTGCGGCGCCGCGCTGTAGGCCGCCGCTCCACGGAGCACCCGCTGCCGCGGCGCGGCACGCGCGGGATGACGGGCCGGATGCGCCGGTTGCGCAAGTTCGAGGAGCTGTCCCTGAGCGAGAAACGCGCGGCAGGTTTCATGCGTGACGGCACCGTGCGCGGCAACTCGTCGTACGCGGACGTTCTCTTCACCGCGCGCGACCTGGTCACCCCGCTGCGCATGTGGGTCGCGGTGCTGCTCACCATTCCGGTGCTGGTGATGAGCTACTTCGTCCAGGCCCAGTTCGACGGGTGGCAGTGGGTGTGCCTCGCCCTGGCGACGCCGGTGGCCCTGTGGTGCGCGTGGCCCTTCCACCGGGCGATGGCCGGCGGTGTGCGGCGCGGCATCTCAGCCCTGGACGGCGCCAGCTCAATCGCAGTCATCGCCTCCTACCTGTGGGCCGTCGGCGCGCTGCTGTTCACCAGGGCGGGTGATATCGGATGGACCTCGAGCGGGGAGTGGCTGGCCTTCCGGCGCGGCGAGGGCATCGAGCTCTTCCTCGATGTGGCGTGCGGCGTGACCGCGCTGCTGCTCGTCGGGCGCTACAACTCGATCCGTGTGCGCTCCTACCTTCTGGAGGACATGGAAAAGCGCCGCCTGGATCCCAACCGCGAATTCACCGTCATCCGCCGCGGCCGCACGTCGGGCAAGATGGACAAGGAGCTGCTTCCGGCCTCCGAGCTCAACCGCGGTGACGACGTCGTGCTGCACCCGGGCGACGTGATTCCCGTCGACGGGGACGTGGTGGGCGGCTCCTGCGTGCTGCGCAGCCCGCTTATCGACGCCCGCGAGCCGCTCGAGGCCAAAGTTGGCGCACGCCTCTATTCCGGCGACGTGATCCAGTCCGGCCGCGTGAAGGTGCGCGTGGCCCGCACCGGTCACGCGACGCGCTGGGCCGCGGTGCACAAGTGGGTGGAGGACGCCTCGAAGCGCGAGAACGTGGCCACGATGCTCTCCACGCGGTCTGCGAGCCTGCTTATCCCGGCCGCGTACTTCATCGCCGGCGCCGATTTCCTGATATGGGCGCTCATCTCCGGAGACTTCAACAAAGCTTTCTCCACGGCCCTGGCCATCCTCGCCGTGGTCGCTCCGGTGGCGCTGGCCATTTCTCCGGCCCTGGCGCTGCGTCTCGGCATCGAGTCCGCGGCCCGCAACGGCATCCTGCTTCGCGACGGCCACACGTTCCGCGTGCTTGAAACGACCGACACCGCCGTGTTCAACCGCGTGGGCACGTTGGTCACGCCGGAAATGATTGTGGAGACGGTGACCTCCGAGCGCGGTGAGGACCCCGACATCGTCCTGCGGATCGCCTCGGTCCTCGCGCTCGAATCGGACAACCCGATGGCGCGGTCGTTGGTGAAGGCAGCCCGCGAGTCGCGCGACACGCGATCCAAGGACGCCTCGCTTCCCACGTGGATCGAAATGACCAACGAGGTCGACAGCGCCGACGGCGAGTTTTCCGGCCGACTTACCCTGACTTTCGAAGCGGACAACGGTGAGGAACGCACCGAGGTGATTGATGCCTCGCTGTGGCGGCCGACGGAGTTGTCGCAGCTGCGCGGCCGGCTCGCAGTGGCCGCAACCAGCGGCGGCACTCCGGTTGTGGTGCGCTGGAAAGGCAGGGACCGGGGCGTGATCACCTTCTACGACCCGGCGAAGGGCGATGCCATTGACGCGATCGAGCGGCTCGAGGACATGGGCGTGGAAACCGTCATGCTCACCCGCGACACTTACCCGGTGGCCCGGCGCTTCGCCGACTTCCTGGGCGTGTCCAACGTTCTGGCCGGGGTCCGTGCCGCCGATAAGCCGGGCGCGGTCCGCGCACTGCACACCCAGGGCGCGACAGTGGCGATGGTGGGTGACCACACAATGATGAACGTGCTGCGCGTCGCGGATGTCGGTATACTTTACGCCAGTGACAAAGTGATAGATACCCGTCTGAGCAAGGTGGAAAACAACGCCGAGGTCGTGCTCCTGCGCAACGACGTCATGGCGGTGCCGCAGCTGATGTCGCTGGCGCGCCGGGTGTGCGGCATCATCGACTCCAACATGGTGTTCGCCTGGGCTTACAACATTGTCGCCATCGCGCTGGCAGTCACGGGTGTCCTGCCGCCGATGGGTGCGACTCTGCTGATGCTGGGCAGCACGCTCATCATCGAGGCACGCTCGGCGAGAGCGCGCCGCTTCCCGCTGTAGACTCCATCTTTATGAGTAGACGCGAGCTTGTCGACGCCCCCCTTATCGACGCCGCCCACGGGCGGACGCCGACCCGGACACCGGTGTGGTTCATGCGCCAGGCGGGCCGCTCGCTGCCCGAGTACCGCGAGGTGCGCGAGGGCATCGCAATGCTGGACTCCTGCTTCATGCCCGAGCTGCTCGCGGAGATCACGCTGCAGCCGGTGCGCCGCCACGACGTCGACGCCGCGATCCTGTTCTCAGACATTGTCGTGCCGCTCAAGGCGGCGGGCGTGGACGTGGAAATCGTCCCGGGCCGCGGGCCTGTGATGGCGGAGGCGGTGCGCAGTAGGGGCGACGTCGACAAGCTTCCTGTGCTCGAGGGTGACGTCGACGAGGTCGCCGAGGGCATCCGCATTATCCTCGGCGAGCTGACCGACGCGCAGGCGCTAATCGGCTTCGTGGGTGCGCCGTTCACGCTGGCCAGTTATCTCGTCGAGGGCGGGCCGTCGAAGAACCACGAGAAGACCAAGGCGATGATGCACAGCGACCCGGCCACGTGGCACGCGCTGATGGAGAAGCTGGTCCCCACCATCGTCGCGTTCCTGCGCACACAGGTCAATGCGGGCATCGACGCGATGCAGCTGTTCGATTCCTGGGCCGGCTTCCTCACCGAGCGCGATTACCGCAGCCACGTCCTGCCGTATTCCGTTGAGATCCTGCGCTCGGTCGAGGGCGAAATCCCGCGTATCCACTTCGGCGTGGCCACCGGCGAGTTGCTCGGCGCGATGTCCGAGGCGGGCAGCGAGGTCATGGGCGTGGATTGGCGCGTGCCGCTCGACAGTGCGGCGAAGCGCTTCGCCTCGCCGCGGGTCCTGCAGGGCAACCTGGATCCCGCCCTCCTCTTCGCCGGCACGGACGTCGTGCGAGGTGAAGTTGCCCGCATCAAGGCGGAGGCGGCCCGTGCCGTCGCGGCCGGCGACGCGACCGGCCACATCTTCAACCTCGGCCACGGGGTCCTGCCCACCACGGACGCGGCCGCCGTCACCGAGGCCGTCGCAATCATCCACGAGGAGGACTAGTGCGCATCGCAATTATTGGTGCTGGCCTGGCGGGACTTACGGCCGCTTACGAGCTGCGCGACCACTCCGTGGACGTCTACGAGGCGACGGACCGGATCGGCGGCAAGCTGCACACCGTCGCGTTCGAGGCGGGGCCCACGGACATGGGCGCCGAGGCGTTCCTCGCGCGTCGCGCCGACGCCGTGGAATTCTTCACCGAGCTCGGCCTCGCCGACTCGCTGGTGGAGCCTTCCGGCCTAGGCTCGCTCGTCTACACCGGCGGACAAGTCCGCCCGCTGCCGCGCGGAGGAGTGATGGGCATCCCGTCGTCGTCGGACCCGGTCAAGCACCTCGTCTCCGCCGAGACAGCCGCGCGTATCGACGCCGAAGCCGACGCCGCCGGATTCCCCTGGGAGGTCGGCGGCGACGTGAGCGTCGGTGCGTTGGTCCGCGAGCGCTACGGCGACGAGGTTGTCGACCGTATCGTCTCCGCGCTGCTCGGCGGCGTCTACTCCTGCTCCGCCGACGACCTTGGCCTGCGCGCTACCGTCCCGCAGCTTGCGAACGAGCTTGACCGCTTGGCCGCTGGAGGCTCGCCTGTCAACCTCTCCACCGCGGTACGGGGGCTGGAGGCCTCCCGCGCGGAGCTGCCGACCGGCCAAGGTGCGGTGTTCAACGCGTTCCGCGACGGTTACCAGGAGCTCTACGAGGCGCTGGCCGAGCACAGCGGCGCGGACATCTACGTCGACGCCTTCATCTCCGGCATTGCACGCGACGGTGAAGGCTACCGCCTCAAGGGCGGAGAAGACGTGGTGTACGACCGGGTGATCGTCGCAACGCCGGCCCCGACAACCGCGCTGCTGCTCAAGACTCTGGCCCCTGAGGCGGCCGCCGAGCTGTCCAAGGTCAAACTCGCCAACTCAGTCGTTGTGGGCATGCGCTTCGCCACGGACGAGGGGCTGCCGCAGAACTCCGGGGTTCTCGTCGCCGCCGACGAGGACGACCTGACCGCCAAGGCCTTTACTCTGTCGTCGCGCAAGTGGCCGCACCTCGCCGAGCGCGGCGGCGCCCTGGTCCGCGCCAGCTTCGGTCGCTTCGGCGACGACCTCGCGATACGCGCCGAGGAGGACGACCTGGTCGACGCCGCCCTCGACGACCTGCAGACCGCCACCGGCTTCGACGGCCGCGCCGCCGGCTTGGAGGAGATTTACGTCCAGCGCTGGTTCGGCGGGTTGCCGCGCTTCGACGCCGCGCATCTGGCCACCGTCTCCGCGACGCACGAGCTTCTCGACGCCTCCCCCGACGCCGCCGGAATCTTCCTCACCGGCGCCTGGGCCGGTGGCGTCGGGGTACCCGCCGTCGTCGCCCACGCCCGCGCCACGGCTGAGGACTGCCATGACTGAGTCCGGTACCCCGCGCCCCGAGGCGGAGAAAGAGTGGTGGGAAGAGGACGGCCTGCCGTGGAACACGAAGCCGACGCGTGAAGACTACTGGTGCCTCGGGTGGTTTGCCTTCGTCGGGGTCTTCGGCATGGCGATGATCCCGCTGCGCGCGTGGCTGCTGGGCCTGGACCCGCCGGTGATGCTGGCGCTGACGGGTTCGCGGATCGGCGCGGCGTCGACAGGCGCACTCGCCTCGGTAGGTGAGGCGCAGAATTGGCTGGTCTACCTGCTGATCGGCTCTGTCGTGGCCATCAAGTTCGACTGGATTTACTGGTGGGCCGGGAAACTGTGGGGCCGGGGAATGCTGGACGTGCAGGCGAACCAGTCCAAGCGCGCGGCCCGCAACATCGCCCGTGTGGAGAAGTGGGCGGTCAAACTTGGCTGGCTCGGAATTTTCCTCGCCTACCTGCCGATTCCGCTGCCCATCGCCTTCGTTGTCTTCGTGCTCGCGGGAATGACCGGCATGCCGCTGTGGAAGTTCATGCTGCTCAACTTCGTGGCCAAGACGGCGTGGTCCTTTATTTACTTCGGACTCGGTTGGCAGATCGGCGAGCCGGTCGTATTCGTCCTGGAGCAGTACGCGCGGGTGGCGAACTGGATCGCCATCGCGCTCGTGGTGGTCATCATGTTCACCGCCTTCCGCAACCAGAGCAAGAAGCGCGTGTCCTAGACTGGTCGGCATGACTGCCCAGAACTCGACGCCCACGTCCGCCAACACCGGAGCAAACACCGCGCGATCAGCCGAGCTCTTCCAGCGAGCGCAGCAGGTCACGCCGGGAGGTGTCAACTCGCCGGTGCGGGCTTTCGGATCCGTGGGTGGCCAGACTCGCTTCATCCAGCGGGCCAGCGGGAGCCAGCTTGTCGACGTCGACGGGAACACCTACGTTGACCTGGTCAACTCCTGGGGCCCGATGCTCCACGGAAACGCTCACCCGGACATCGTTGAGGCTGTGCAGAAGGCCTTGGCCAACGGCCTGTCCTTCGGTGCGCCGACCGAGGCGGAGGTCGAGATCGCGCAGATGATCATCGACCGCACCTCCGTCGAGGAGGTCCGCATGGTTAACTCCGGCACCGAAGCCACCATGTCTGCGGTGCGTCTGGCCCGCGGTTACACCGGCCGGTCCAAGGTACTCAAGTTCGAGGGCTGCTACCACGGCCACGTCGACGCCCTCTTGGCCTCCGCCGGTTCCGGTCTGGCGACGTTCTCCCTGCCGGACTCCCCGGGCGTGACCGGCGCCCAGGCCGCCGACACCATTGTTGTGCCCTACAACGACCTCGACGCCGTGAAGAAAGCGTTCGCTGAGAACCCCGGTGAGATCGCCGCGGTGATCGCGGAGGCGGCCGCCGGCAACATGGGCACGGTCGCCCCGGCCGAGGGCTTCAACGCGGCATTGAAGGAGATCGCCCACGATGACGGTGCACTGCTCATCCTTGACGAGGTGATGACGGGTTTCCGAACCTCCTACTCGGGCTGGTTCGGCGTGGATGGGGTGGCCGGCGACCTCACCACCTTCGGCAAAGTTGTCTCCGGCGGGTTGCCGGCCGCGGCCTTCGGCGGCCGCCGCGACATTATGGAGAAGCTCGCCCCCAACGGCCCCGTCTACCAGGCCGGAACGCTCAGCGGCAACCCTGTGGCGATGGCGGCGGGAATGGCGTCGCTGCGCCTCGCCAGCGAGGACATCTACCCGGTGCTGCTGCGCAACGCCGACACCCTCGAGGAACTGATCCACGCCGCACTGGATCGCGAGGGTGTGGCCCACCACGTGCAGCGGGCGTCGACAATGCTCTCGATCCGCTTCGCCGAGGGCGCGGGCGCGAACTTCGCCGATATGAAGGCCGCCGACACCTTCCGCTACCCGGCGTTCTTCCACGCGCTGCTGGACAACGGGGTCTACGCCCCGCCGAGCGCGTTCGAGACGTGGTTCGTCTCCACCGCACTCACCGCCGACGACTTCGGCCACATCGAGCGCGCGCTCGCCATCGCTGCCAAAGCTGCCGCGGCCGGGGCGGCGGCATGACGGGGGACCGAACCACTGTCCACCTCGTCCGCCACGGCGAGGTCTACAACCCGATGAGGCTGCTCTACGGGCGCATGCCGGGTTTCCACCTCAGCGCCCGCGGCCGTTCCATGGCCGCCGTCACGGCGCGTTTCTTCGAGGGCCGTGACGTGACGTACCTGGCGTCGAGCCCGCTTGAGCGTGCGCGCGAGACGGCCAAGCCCATCGCGGAGGTGACCGGCCTAGAGGTCGGCACCATCGACGACGTCGTCGAATCGCACAACACTTTCGAGGGCCTGCGCACCAAGGGCTGGCGCTCACAACTGTGGTACCCGCCGCGCTGGCGCCACATGACCAACCCCACGCGGCCGAGCTGGGGTGAACCCTACGAGGAGATCCTCGCGCGCATGCTGCGCGGTGTCGAGCACGCCCGCGCCGCGGCCGAGGGCCACGAGGCTGTGGTGGTCAGCCACCAGTTACCGATCGTGATGGTGCAGCGTTACGTGCAGCGCAAACGGTTGCCGCACCTGAAGCGCGAGTGCGACCTGGCGAGCGTGACCTCGCTTGTGTTCGAGGGCCCCGATGTTGTTGACTGGTCGTACAACCGACCAGCGAAGGACGTCTAGATGCTGAAGCGACTCGCCGCGCCGTTGAGCGCGGTCATGCTCGTGGCCGGCTGCGCGTCCCCTGACAGCGGCGCAACCTTTTCCTTCCACTCGCCGGGCGGCCAGGTGGAGATCTTCTACGACGAAGCCGAGCGCGCGCCGCTGCCTAACTTCGGCGGCGAGTCGCTCATGCAGCCCGGCGAGCACATCAACCTCTCCGACTTCGACAACCAGATCGTCGTGCTCAACGCGTGGGGCCAGTGGTGTGCGCCGTGCCGCGCGGAAGTGGACGACCTCCAGGAGGTCCACGAGGCGCTAGGTGGCAAAGGCACGGTCCTGGGCATAAACGTGCGCGACTACAACCCGGAGATCGCCCGCGACTTCGTCACGGACAACGGGGTAACGTACCCGTCGATCTACGACCCGCCGTTCAAGACCGCCGTCAACCTAGGCGGCGTACCCAGCTCGGTGATCCCGACAACGGTGGTCCTGGACAAACAGCACCGCCCGGCCGCCGTGTTCCTCCGCGAGGTGACGGCGCAGGACATCCTGACGGTCACGGACCAGCTCGAAGGGGAGTAGATGGGCGAGGTTTTCTCCGACATTGTCGTCACGGGCCCGCTGCTCGTTGGCATGCTCGCCGCGGCGGCAGCCGGGCTGGTGTCGTTCGCTTCTCCGTGCGTGATCCCGCTCGTACCCGGGTACCTGTCGTACCTCACCGGCGTCGTCGGCGGCGAGATGGAGTACGGGGAGAAGGGCCCGCGTGTGGCGTCGCGCAAGTGGGCCGTCGCCGGCGCGGCGGCGCTGTTCATCTCGGGCTTTACTGTGGTGTTCCTGCTGGCCACGGTCTCGGTGTTCGGGGCGATCAGCCTGATCACCCTCAACGCGGGCACGCTCATGCGCATCGGCGGCGTGGTCACCGTCGTCATGGGGCTCGTGTTCATCGGTGCGGTACCCGTGCTGCAGCGCGACACCCGCATGGCGCCAAAGAAGTGGACCACGGTCCTTGGAGCACCGCTGCTCGGCGGGGTATTCGCTCTCGGGTGGACTCCCTGCCTCGGCCCCACGCTGGCGGCGATCATCTCGGTCTCAGTCGGCACCGAGGGCCTCACGGCGGCGCGCGGCATACTTCTCGTCATCGCCTACTGTCTGGGCCTCGGCCTTCCGTTCCTGCTCATGGCCCTAGGCTCGGCCAAGGCCGTCGCGGGTGTGGACTTCCTGCACCGCCACTCGCGCACAATCCAGCTCATCGGCGGTATCCTCATGATTCTCGTCGGTTTGATGCTGGTCACCGGCGCATGGAATTATTTCATTTCCTGGTCCCGCCAGCTCGTCGCCGGATACGGAGCAACCATCATCTAATGAACACCGCGACTTCTTGGCTGCGCAAGACGTGGCACTGGCTCACAAGTATGCGCACCGCGCTGGTCCTCCTTTTCCTCCTCGCCCTCGCCGCGATTCCGGGCGCGTTGTTGCCGCAGCGCTCGGTGAGCACCACGCTCGTCAACGACTTCATCGAAGCGAACCCCACCATGGGGCCCATCTACGACCGGCTGCAGCTGTTCAACGTATTCGGTTCAACGTGGTTCATCGCGATTGTCACCCTGCTCATGGTTTCACTCGTGGGCTGCATCATCCCCCGCACTATCGATCACTGGCGCGCCTACCGGGCGACCCCCGCGCGCGCCCCGAAGTATTTGCATCGGATGCCCTTGCACGACCAGGGGGTCGTCGATAAGCCTCTCGCCGAGGTCGAGAGCGATGTAGCTCGGATTCTGCGGCGGTGGAATACCGCGACGTACGCGCCCAAGGATGACCGCGCCGGGGTGTATTCGATCTCGGCTGAGAAGGGATACACACGCGAGCTGATGAACCTGCTGTTCCACATCGGGCTCGTCGGCATGATCCTCACCTTCACCGCCGGCCGCATGGTCTACTACGAGGGCCAGGTCATCGTTGTCACCAACTCGGACTCCGAACACGCGGTGCCGGTCGAGCAGCCGCGCGAATTCTGCAATACCTCGCCGTCCAACTTCGACGTCTTTCGGGCGGGCCCGCTTTTCGACGGCACCGGGCTCACGCCTTTCTGCTTCGTGGCGCACAACTTCACCGCCGATTACCTCAACACCGGGCAGGCGAACGGTTTCGCGTCCGATATCTCCTTCACGACGGATTTAGCTGCCGAGAGGGAGGATTGGCAGGACTACACGCTGCGGGTCAACCACCCGTTGCGCATCAACGGCGACCGCATCTACTTGCAGGGCCACGGATTCGCACCTCAGGTCACGGTGACGTGGCCCGACGGTGAGTCGCGCACGCAGATGATCCAATTCCGCCCGACCGACCTGCAGAACTTCCTCTCCGACGGCGTGCTGCGCTTCGACCCGCCCGCCGGCATGTACCCGGACCTGGCCGAGCGCCGCGAGAACCAGATCGCCATCGAAGGTGTCTTCGCCCCGACGGCGCAGTGGATCGGGCCGAACGGGGACCAGCTGCAGTCCTCCTTCCCGTCGATGCAGGACCCGGCGATGGCCGTGGACATCTACGTCGGCGACGCGGGCCTGGACACCGGTCGCCCCCAGAACATCTTCGTGCTCGACCAGTCGCTTATCGCCGACGGACGCCTGCAGAAGGCCGACCGCGTCAACCTCACCCCGGGTGAAGATGTCACCATCGACGGCGGCATCACGGTGCGTTTCGACGGCGCCGCCGAGTACGCCAATTACCAGATCTCCCGCGACCCGACCCAGATCTGGGCGCTGGCCACCACCGTGCTCATGCTCGGCGCGCTCATCGGCTCGGTGACGATCAAGCGCCGCCGCATCTGGGTGCGCCTGGCACCCGAGGGCGGCTCTACCCGCGTCGAGTTCGCGGGCCTGGCGCGGACGGACCGCGCCGGCTGGGGCAGCGAGTTCGACGAGATCGCCGACCGGATTCTCGGCCGGGTTAACGATGATGGACAATCCCCTGAGAGTGAGGTAGACAACCTTGGTTAATGTCGCGGCGCTGGGGTAGGTTTACCCCTATGCTCGTCGACTCCACCATGGCGGATCTGTCGGACCTGACGTTCCGCACCGCCTTCGTCATCTACCTGGTCGCATTGATTATGTCGTGCGTCTACTACGGCCGCATGTTCGGCGTTATCGACATGCGCCGCGAACGCGCCCGCAGCGAGTCGCTGGAGAGGGTCGCCGTCGGGGCGGGCGGGCCCGACGCGGTAGTTCAGGTGCCGGGCGTTTTCGACCAGTCGGAGTACGACCGGCGCGTCGCCGGTGCACGCAAGTGGGCGAACATGACGCAGGCGCTAGTGTGGTTCGGCATTCTGCTGCACGTGGCGGCCTTCATCACCCGCGGCCTGGCCGCGCACCGTTTCCCGCTGGGCAACCTCTACGAGTACATCCTGCTCATGACGGCGGTGGTGATGATCGCGGCCGCGGTCGTGATCCAGCGCAAGAACTGGCACACCCTGTGGCCGTGGGTGCTCTCGCCGATGGTCATCGCGATGTTCCTCAACTCGACGGTGTTCCACATGCACGCCGCGCCCGTCGTACCGGCGCTGCAGTCCTACTGGTTGCCGGTGCACGTGTCCTCAGTGTCCGTCGGCGCGTCCATCGGCCTCGTGTCCGGCCTTTTCGCGCTGCTCTACCTGCTGCGCATGTGGCAGCCGCGGGGTGAGGAGCGCGGCTTTTTCGGGGCGATCGCGAAGCCCCTGCCCAGTGCAAAGACGCTGGACCAGATCACCTACAAGACGGCGATTATCACCCTCCCGCTGTTCGGAATCGGCATCGTGTTCGGCGCCATCTGGGCCGAAGTGGCGTGGGGCCGCTTCTGGGGTTGGGACGCGAAGGAGACGGTTTCCATGATCACATGGATCCTCTACGCCGCCTACCTGCACGCGCGCGCCACCGCCGGCTGGAAGAACGTGCGCGCCGCGTGGATCAACGTGTTCGCGATGGCCATGACCATCTTCAACATGACCTACGTCAACACAGTCATCGCAGGTCTGCATTCCTACGCGGGGTTGAATTAGATGAAGGTCCTCATCACCGGCGGCGCCGGTTTCATCGGATCCACTGTCGCCTCCTGCTGCGCCGACAACGGGATTACCCCGGTCATCCTCGACGATTACTCCACCGGTCTGCGCGTCTTCGCCGAACGCTTCGACCACTACGAGGGCGACATCGCGGACCGGGGGCTGCTCGACCGCATTATTGACGACCACCCCGAGATCGAGGCTGTGATTCATTGCGCGGCCAAGATCGTCGTCCCGGAGAGCGTCGAAAAGCCTCTCATGTATTACGACAACAATGTCGGTAGAGCCATCTCGCTTATCGACGCCCTCTCGGCCCGCGGCATCGGCAAGTTCCTGCTCAGCTCCACCGCCGCCATGTACGAGCCCGACCCCGACTTCATGGTCAGCGAGACCAGCACTGTCAACCCCACGAGCCCCTACGCGGCGTCGAAGTGGATGCTGGAGCGCGTGCTGGCCGACGCCGCAGCCGCCGGTGCGATCCGGGCGATCGCGCTGCGTTATTTCAATCCCATTGGCGCCGACCCGCAGCTGCGCACCGGCCTGCAGAACCCGGCGCCGTCGCACGCGCTGGGCAAAATGATCACCGCACACGAGACAGGCCAGCCGTTCACAGTCACGGGCGTGGATTGGCCGACGCGCGACGGCTCCGGCCTGCGTGACTACATCCACGTGTGGGACCTGGCGCGCGCCCACGTCCTCGCGCTAAACGCCGAACTGGCCGACTATGAGGTGATCAACCTCGGCACCGGAACCGGCACAACCGTGTTCGAGCTCGCCGAGGCCGTCGGCGAGGCCACCGGCAGCCCCCTCGACGTACGAACCGCGCCGCCGCGCAACGGCGACGTGGCCGGAAGCGCCGCGCGCACGGACAAAGCCGCCGAGGTGCTGGGCTGGGACGTCGAGTACACGGTCGCCGACGGCGTGCGCCACTCCCTGGCGTGGGCGGAGAAATTGCCTGAGGTGCTGCGCCGCGAGGGTACGAGAAAGTAGGTCGCCATGTCAGGTCCCCGCAACAAGATCGGCAAACCGGCGAGCGAAGATCCGGTGCTCATCGCCCTGGGTGAGCAGATCGCGTGTGCGCGGCGCGCTGCCGGCCGGTTGCAGCAGGAAGTCGCCGAGGCCGCTGGTGTGTCCCGCTCCACCCTTCACACGATCGAGCACGGTGGCGCGGGTGTGCGTTGGGAAAAGGTTGCCGCCGTTGCGGCTGCGCTTGGCCTGGCGATGACTTTCGAGCCCCGCTAGTCGTCCTCGAGGCGCTTGCGGCGCTCCTCTTCTTCCCGCTTGCGGCGCTCCGCCTCCTCCTGGGCGCGGCGCTGTTTGAAGCGGTTCTTCTCGATGTTCCACAGGAACTCCTCGTCGTCGTCCGGGCCCTTCACGGCTGGGGGTGCGGGCTCGCCGCGCAGCGGCCCGTAGCGCTTGGAACTGCCGGGGCCGAAGGCGCGCCACAGCATCCAGACGGCGAGGATGATCAGCAGCACGAGCAGAATTCTTCCCATGCCCTCCAACATACTGGGCGGGGGCGTTGGGTAGGGTAGCGCTTTGTGAGTGACTTACACGCCCCGGAGGTTGACCCCAAGGCGCGCAGCCGCGCGAACAAGGCCGTTGCTGTGTACGGCGGGCTTCGTCTCATGCTGTTCATTGGCCTGACGGTTGTTATTCAGCTGCTCGCCGCCGCGATCGGCGCGCCGGTTCCACTGATCATGTCGGCGCTGCTCGCACTTATCGCCGCCTTCCCGCTGTCCATGCTTATTTTTTCCCGCCAGCGCGTCGAGGCCGTCGGGGCCCTTGCCAGCTGGCGCGCCCAGCGCGACGCCCGCAAGCGCTGGATCCAGGACGAGCTCGCGGAACGTTAGGCGGGGTCGCTACACAAAGATTGCGGCGATGACCAACATTGCCGGCAGGGATAGGAACGTCGTCAGGAACACGGTGTCGCGCGCGACTGTTTCGCCGACGCGGTAGTTGGCGGTGTAGTTGTACACGTTCTGCGCGGTCGGCAGCGCCGCGAGGATGACCGCCGCGTAGAGCAGGTTTCCCTGCAGTCCCGCGAGCGTGCCGATTCCCCAGGCCACCAGCGGCATGACCGCGAGTTTCAGGGCGGTTGCTACGAGCGTCGGCAAGCGATCGGGCCCTTCGCGCAGGACTCGGCTCCCCTTGAGCGATGCGCCGAAGCTCATGAGGATGAGCGGGATCGACGCGCCGCCGAGGATCCTGATCGGCGCCATGACGGGTTCGGGGATTGTCCAGCCCGACGCGGAAACGATGAATCCGGCCATTGCGGCGAGCACCATCGGGGCGGTCAACCCGCTGATGATGGTATCGCGCACGTGGTGCTTGCCGTCACCGCCGGCGTTGAGGCCTGCGATGACGAACGGCGACAACACCGCCATCTGCATGACCAGCGCGGGCACTACGTAGGTGGCGTCACCGATGACGTAGATTGCGATAGGCAGACCCATGTTGACCGAGTTGAAATAGCTTGACGACGCCGCCCCTGCCATCGTCGTCGGCACGTCCTGCCTGAAAAAGACGGCCGAGATCCCCCAGAAGATTGCCATCGTTGATAACGTCGCACCGAATACGACGAAGTTCACAGGGGAAAGGAACGCGGAGGTGTCGGAGGTGGCCACGGAGGAGAAGATCAGCGAGGGCGTTGTCGCCCAGAACGCGACGCGGTTGAATTGCAGCCGCGCCTCGCCCTGGCCGATGATCCCGCGTTGCGCCAAGATGAAGCCGACACCGATGACGGTGAAGATGATGGAGAAGCCGGTGAGTACGTCGAGCACGCCCACCAGCCTAGGCCTCCCGGTTACGCGGTCAGACCTTGGACCTTCGCGTCTTCGGCCGCGCGCTGCACAGCGGCGGTTCCCTTGATGGCTGCCGCCTTAGATTCGTAGGCTTCTCCAGTGGCGACCACCTCACCGTTGCCTGCCTTCAACCGGAAGCGGAACTTTCCCGCCTTGTCTTCGTCGACCTCGAATTTTCCTGCCATTTTGGGCTCCTTTTCGCTTTGCGATTACATGGGTCCCGTGGACGTTTCTCCCGCGCGCCCAGTGGTTTGGTGCGCGCCGACTTCGTATTGATTACGGGTTGGCTGTAAAACCGCAGGAACTCTGCAGCGGCGGAGTCAGCTCCCGCTTCTCGACGGCTCGGGCAGCGCGTCGGTAGTAAACCGCAGGAACTCTGCAGCGGCGGAGTCAGCTCCCGCTTCTCGACGGCTCGGGCAGCGCGTCGGTAGTAAACCGCAGGAACTCTGCAGCGGCGGAGTGGGTGTTCGCTTTTCGACGCCGTGCGGGCAGCGTAGGCCAAAAAGGTGTGCCCGAACACTTGACATCGAACAAACGTGCCACTAACTTGGAAGGTGAGGTGTTCGAACACAGTTTTGGGGGACATGATGACGACGACACTCGACCACACAACCGACCGTATCTACACCTACACTTACGCAGGTCAAGAGAGCGATATTGTCCAGCGTATACGCTCATGCCAAATATGGGCCGTGCAGTCACCCGCCGAAATGCTCATTGCACTATCCGAGTTTGACTACCTTCGACTCGCAGAAACATTCGGGGAATCTAGCACCGCCGGTTGGCTCGCCCGCGAGACCCGCATCGCACCGTCAACAGCCTTCGAATACGTCGGGGTAGCACGCCAACTGCCCGACTTCCCCCTGTTGACCGAGGCGTTTCGCGACGGTGCGATTTCCTACTCCACGATTCGCTACCTGTTGAAATACCTCACAGCTGAGAACGAAGCTGACCTTGTCGCTCTCGCGCGGAAACTCTGTTTTACCGAACTGAAAAAAGCCCTCGCCGGCATCGAACGCACCGGCATAGACACCGTCGAGAACGACTACCACCACGACGTTCGCGTAACCGACAACGGAGACGTGGTCATCACCGCCCGGCTCAACCCCGTCGACGGGGCGGCGTATCCCACGGCGCTAAAGATCGCCCAACTAGCCAACTACGGCCTCGACGACATCACCGGAGACGATCTCGCTGACGACGAGACAATCGACGATGTCCTCGACGACTTACTCGCCGACAAACAGTCCCAACCCGAGCAACCCCCGGGTGAAGAAATCGAACCCGACTCCCAGCACACCCGCCCGAACCTTACCCAGCAGCTCAGCCGCGGCGTTTCGCGTTTCGGCCCGCCCGTCAAGGCCGACATGTACGCTGCGCTGTTGTCGATGGTGCACATGGTGCGCACAAACCCGGTCAGTGACCTGCGGGTGCCGGGAGCGCACGTCAACATCATGATGACAACCAACGGGCGTGCCTGGCTGCCCGGCAACGTCGCCGCACCGTCGAAGATGCTGGAAAACTACGTCAACAACGCGTTCGTGCGGCTGCACCTGCTCGACCAAAACGGGTTAAGCGTGCACGTGGGGCGCAAACGCCGCTTCGTCACCGACGGTCAACTCGCCGCCTTGCTGGCCACCTGGGGCTACGAGTGCGCCATGCCAGGATGCAACCACACCCGGTTTACAGAAGTCCACCACATCACCGAATGGTCCGAAGGAGGCGCCACTGACCTCGACAACCTGATCCCACTGTGCTCCGCCTGCCACTCCAGGATAAGCAACGGGCTCGTGCACATCACCACCAACGGGCGCGACATCGAATTCAGATTCCTCGGCGGACGCCGATACATCTCCCACGCCCACCAGCTCCCCGAACCCGCCGAACCCTACACCGGACCCCTCAAACCCCACCCACCTCAACACCGCGCCAACAACTTCAACGACCCCGAAGAACCCGACGTGTTCGCCGACTAACGGGGGCCAGCCAGCGGCGCGTAACTGAACAACATGGACCCGCCCCATGCCAACGCAAGTGCGGTGACAACAGCCCACGTCAGCATCGCTTTGCCGTTCAGCCCGAGCACGGGGATGAGCTCGGGGCCCCGCGCCCCGCGCATCACCTTGAGTGTGGACGCGACCGCGAGGGGGAGGGCGACGAGTGCAATCAGGACTGGAAGATAGGCGATTGCGAGGACGAAACTTGCCGCGAAGGGGGTGAGGGTGAGGAACGTGAAAACGCGGCGAGCGCGGACGTCGCCCAGCCGCACCGCGAGTGTGTTCTTGCCGGCGACCGCATCGGTGGGGATGTCGCGGATGTTGTTAGCCAGGTTCACGGCGGCCGAGATGGAGCCGATAGCGACAGCGATAAGGAACCCTACCCAGGTCACGGATCCGGACTGGGTAAACTCCGTGCCCATTACCGCGACAAGGCCGAAGAAGATGAACACAGCGACCTCACCGAGGCCCTGGTAGCCGTAAGGATTCTTCCCGCCGGTGTAGAACCAGGCAGCGGCGATGCAGAGCGCCCCCACGAGCACGAGCCACCACGCCGACATCACTGCGAGGATCACCCCCGCAGCCGCTGCGACAAAAAAGGAGACGAATGCAGCGCTCTTGACGCGCTCGGGTGGCACAGACCCGGAGGCGGTGAGCCGGGCGGGGCCGGTCCGGTCGTCGTCGGTGCCGCGGATGCCGTCCGAGTAGTCGTTGGCGTAGTTCACTCCCACGATCAGGGCCCACGAGACGATGAGCGCGAGAAGGGCGCGACCAAGGTGCGCGCCGCCGTGGAATGCGGCGGCACCCGTACCCGCGACAACCGGAGCGAATGCGTTGGCCCAGGTATGGGGTCGGGCGGCCTGCCACCAGTCCCGCACGGTAGCGGAATGATTAGGAGCGGTCATGGCCTCCATCATGCCCGTCGAGGGGGACGGGGGCCGTCATTAGTACTAAAGTTGGCCGTCATGTGGATTGACTACGCCGCTCGCCAGGCACTCAGCTCGGTGGGGGCCTTCGTGCGTGCGCCGCGGCTAAAGTTCGCGGCTAACGCTTCGTCGCTGTCTTTCCCTCAGGAGGGTGACACCGTCGTGTCCTTGACTACCCACGGCGACCGCATGTCTGCTTCGGTGGCTTCGATTGCGTCGCTCCTGATGGGCACGGAGCTTCTTCCAGTGTTCCTCTGGTTGGATCGGGTCGACTTCGAGTCGGAATGGCCGGAGGGGTTGCGGGGGCTGGTTGATCGGGGACTTCAGGTTCGTTGCTCGGACGGTGCTTTTGGTCCACACACGAAGTATTTTGGCACTTTCGCCCAGTTCGCCGGGACCGACACGCGTGTAATTACGGTCGACGACGACATGATGTACCCGCGCTGGTTCGCCCAAAAACTTCTCAACGCCTCTGACGCCGATCCCGGCCTCATCGTGGCGTACCGCGCCCACGAGATCACGTTCCGCGGTGACCAGCTCGACCTCTACCGGCGGTGGAAGGCGGTGTACACGACCGCGCCGTCGCACCGCCACTTCGCCACGGGTGTCTCCGGCGTGGCATACCCGCCGTCGATGGTGGAGTACGTTGCGCGCCAGGGCACCGGGTTTATCGGTCACGCGCCGAAGGCCGACGACGTGTGGCTCAATGCGTGCGCGCTGCGCTCTAACCATATGGTGCGCCAGGTTTTCCCGCACCCGCGTGAGTTTTCGATTGTGCCGGGTTCCCAGCGCACGGCCCTTGTGCGGGGAAACCTCGGCGGCGGGGGAAATGACGTGCAGATTGCGGCGACGTACACCCACGAAGACGTCGCCAGGCTGCTGCGTGCGGATTAGACACGAAGCCGTCGTCGTCGGCGCCGGGATCAACGGCCTCGCCGCGGCTCTGCGGCTAGCCGAGGCCGGCTGGCGCGTGGAGGTTCTCGAGCGCGAGGATAGCGTCGGCGGAAAGTGCCGCTCGGCCGAGTTTTTCCCCGGCACGGTCAGTGACTTGGGTGCGGCTGCCTTCCCCTTCGGTGCCGAGACGCTCCGTGGCGAGTGGTTGCGGCCGCCACGTCCGGTCGCGCACCCGTTGGAGAGGAGCACCGCGCTTATCGACGCCCTCTCCACCGACCAGGACTCGTGGAACGCCCTCCACCTCCCAGTGGTGAACGAGATTGACAAGCATCTCAAGAACATCCTCGGCCCCACGATGCTGCGCGTCCCGCCGCATCCGCTGGCGATGGCGCGCTTCGGGTTGCGCGGCGCGCTGCCCGCGACGTCGCTAGGTAACTTTCTCTTCCGCACCGAGGAGGCGAAAGCGCTGCTGGTGGGTAACGCGGTGCATTCGTTTACGTCGCCGCGCCGGCCGTTGACGGCTGCGTTCGGCGTGTTGTTCGGGGCGTTGGCGCACGCCAACGGCTGGCCTGTGGCGCGCGGCGGGGCTCAGTCGGTGGCGGACGCGCTGGCCGAAGAAGCCCAGGCGGCGGGTGTGGTGGTCCGCACCGGCGTTGAGGCGGACGCCCTTCCCAAGGCTGACGCGGTGGTGCTCAACATGACGGCCAACGAGGCACGACGTTTCGGTGCTCGGCCGATGACGCCGGGGCCCGGGGTGTTCAAGGTCGACTTCCTGCTCAAAGAGCCCGTGCCCTGGCGCGACCCGCGGGTTGGTGAGGCGGGAACGGTACACGTCGGTGGGGCCGCTGCCGAGATTGTCTACGCCGAGGAGCAGGTCGAACGGGGTCGTATGCCGAACCGGCCGTTTGTCATGGTGTGCCAGCAGTTCGCCGCCGACCCGGCGCGGGGAAAGGTGCTGTGGACCTACGCGCACGTGCCGCACCGCTACGACGGGGATGCCACTGGGCACATCGTCCGGCAGATCGAGCGCTTCGCTCCGGGGTTCCGGGAGGTGGTCGATGACACCCACGTTACCGGCTACATCGAGGACATCGCGGGTGGGAAAATGAACGCCCGCCAGCTCATCTTCCGCCACCCGCACCGGGTGCGGGCGGGCGTCTACCTGGCCAGCGGCTCCACCGCGCCGGGAGCGGGTGTCCACGGCATGGCCGGGGTGTGGGCGGCGGAGGCAGCTATGAAAAGAGCTCAGTGACGGCAGCGCGGTCCACCTTGCCGGGTCCCAGCATCGGGAGCGCCGGGACAACTTTGACTTCCTTCGGCACCTGCCAGCGGGGCAGGTCCTCGAACGCGTCCATCACATCCGGCAGCGGGGCGGATCCCGTGTAGGCGGCGCAAATGCGCTGGCCCAGGCGATCATCTGCCACGCCGACGACGCAAGCGGATACCACGCCGCCAATGCGGAGCATGAAGTTTTCCAACACCTCGGGGTGCAGTTTCAGTCCGCCCGAGTCGATGACGTTGTCGAGGCGGCCGGAGACGTTGAGGTGGGCGTCGATAAGCGAGCCAGCGTCGGAGGTCGCGAACCATCCCGGTTCCGCGAAGGCCTCGTGGCCGGGGAAGTTGCGGTAGCCGTGCGCGATCATGGGGCCGCCGAGGTGGATGCGACCGTCCGCGATGCGGACCTTCGCCCCCGCGATGGGGAGGCCGTTGTAGACGCAACCGCCGGAGGTTTCTGATGAACCGTAGGTGGTGACCACGTTGATGCGCAGCTTCTGCACCGAGGCAAGTAGTGCGGGGTTGGTGGCGGCTCCGCCGACGAGGACGGCGCTGAAAAGCCGCAGCGCATCGATTCCCTCGAGGGTGGAGGTGGCCTTCGCCAGCTGCATCGGTGTCAGCGAGGTGTAGCAGCGATCGCCGGTGGCTGCGATGGAGCGGGCGCGGGCCGCGAAGTCAGCGACGACGAAACCGCGCGAGAGGTCTACAAATTCGGGCTCCACACCCGCGACCAAGCTGCGCACCAGCACTTGCAGGCCCGCAATGTAACTCGCCGGCATAGCGAGCAGCCACTGGCCCGCACCACCGAGGAATTGGTGCGCCGCGTCCGCGCTGGAGATCAAGTTTGCGGCCGTGAGCTGCGCGCCTTTCGGCGTGCCTGTCGAACCGGAGGTGGACACGACAAGCGCGATGTCGCCGCCAATCGGCTCCCCGACCCCCTGGGTGTTGCGCAGGAGGTTGGCGCGCGCCGGGTCATCGGCGGGCACGGGAAGCAGGGCGCGCTGACCGGCGAGAGCCTCCTCGAGGTCGGGCAGAATCGCCAGTGGGTCGCGCGGGTCGACGGGGAGGATCTCGAGGAGGTGGGTCACAGCCGGTAGACCCTAGTAGTAGTAGGGGAACTCGTCCCAGTTCGGGTCACGCTTCTGCAGAAAGGAGTCACGTCCCTCGACGGCTTCGTCCGTCATGTACGCCAGGCGGGTGGCCTCGCCGGCGAAAACCTGCTGGCCCATCATGCCGTCGTCGGTGAGGTTGAACGCGAACTTCAGCATGCGCTGGGCGGTGGGGGACTTGGTGTTGATCTCCCGCGCGGCCGCGATCGCCTCCTCCTCGAGTTGGCCGTGGTCGGCAACGATGTTGACCGCGCCCATGCGCTGCATATCCTCTGCGGTGTAGGTCCGGCCAAGGAAGAAGATCTCGCGCGCGAACTTCTGCCCCACCATCTTGGCCAGGTACGCTGAGCCGTAGCCGGCGTCGAAGGATCCGACGTCGGCGTCCGTCTGCTTGAAACGCGCCTCCTGGCGTGAGGCGATGGTCAGGTCACAGACGACGTGGAGGGAGTGCCCGCCCCCGGCGGCCCAGCCGTTCACCACGGCGATGACCACCTTGGGCATGGTGCGGATCAGGCGCTGTACCTCGAGGATGTGAAGGCGCCCGCCCTCGGCCTTCACCCGAGCGGAATCCACCTCACCGGAGTCGGAGGCGTACTGGTAACCGGAGCGGCCGCGGATGCGCTGGTCGCCTCCCGAGCAAAACGCCCAACCGCCGTCCTTGTCTGAGGGCCCGTTGCCAGTGAGCAGCACCGTCCCCACCGACGGGTCGCGCCGGGCGTGGTCGAGCGCGCGGTACAGCTCGTCGACGGTGTGCGGACGGAACGCGTTGCGCACCTCGGGGCGATCGAAGGCGATGCGCACGGTGCCGTTGGCGCGCCCGCCGCCGTTGTGGCGGTGGTAAGTGATGTCGGTGAAATCGAAACCGTCGACGACATCCCACTGCGAGGGGTCGAAGGGCTGGTCGGTGGAGTAGCTCATGCTTACACTTTGCCCCATGACACCGAGTATCGACGACATTCTCGACCGCGCCCACGTTGTTTCTCTGCCGATGGCGGTGCGTTTCCGGGGCGTCGATACGCGTGAGGCCCTGCTTATCGACGGCCCCGCCGGCTGGGGCGAGTTCTCGCCCTTCCTCGAGTACGGCCCGGAGGAAGCCGCGCGCTGGCTCGCGGCGGGCATAGAGGCCGCGTTCGAGGGGTTACCCGCGGCGAGCGGCTGGGTGGAGGTCAACGGCACCGTCCCCGCAGTGGGCCCCGCCGAGGTGGAGAAGGTCCTCGAAAGGTTTCCTGGTGTGGGCACCTTCAAAATCAAGGTTGCGGAAAAGGGGCAGTCGCTTGACGACGACCTCGCCCGCGTGAACGCTGTCCGCTCCCTGCGGCCCGGGGCGGTGCTCCGGGTGGATGCCAACCGGGGCTGGAGCGTGGACGAGGCCGTCGAGGCGGCGCACCGGTTGGGCGAGCTCGAGTACATCGAGCAGCCGTGTTGCACCGTGGAGGAGCTCGCCGAGGTGCGAGCGCGGGTGGCGACACCGATTGCCGCCGACGAGTCGATCCGGCGCGCCTCCGATCCACACCGGGTGGCGAAGCTCCGGGCGGCGGATGTGGCCGTTGTCAAGGCCGCGCCGCTCGGCGGCGTGCACCGGCTCCTGCGCGTCGGGGAGGAGCTGGGGCTCGACCTCACGGTCGCCAGCGCCCTAGACACCGCCGTCGGTGTGGGCGCGGGCCTCGTGGCTGCCAAGCTGACCGGTTCTCGGGCGGCGGGGTTAGCCACCCAGAGGCTGTTCGTCGAAGACGTCTGCGAACCGCGGGAGATCGTCCACGGCCAGCTTGAAGTGCGATTGGCTACCCCCGATCCGGAGCGACTGCAGGGGTTGCGTGCCCGTCCGGAAAGGAGAGAGTGGTGGTTCCGCAGGGTACGCGAGTCCTACGCCCACCTATAGGGGGGAGGGGATTCGGAGTATTTATGTGAAGGAACATAAACTGTGATGGCCATTACCTGAGAACTTAAGGAACGCCCGTGTCTACCACCGTCTCCGAGCGCCAGACGATCCTGTCCGACGGCGATCTCGCTAAATCCCCGGACCCGAAGGACTGGCGGCGCCAGCTGATCGGACTCATTGCCGGTCTACTGCTCGCCGCGATCGTCTACTTCATCTTCCCGGAGAGTGCGCCGGAAACCGTCGCCCAGTCCACCGGTGCGAAGGAGGGAGCCGAATATACCGCCGAGGCCATGCGCGTTGTCGCGGCCACCACCGTTCTCATGGGCGTGTGGTGGATGACGGAGGCTATCCCGCTCGCCGCGACCGCACTGCTGCCGATCGCGATCTTCCCGCTCGCCGCCGTCGCCCCGTTCTCCGCCGTCGCCTCGCCCTACGCGTCGTCCACGATCTTCCTCTTCCTCGGCGGGTTCCTCATGGCGCTGGGTCTGCAGCGCTGGAACCTGCACCGCCGGTTGGCGCTCGCGGTGGTCTCCGTGGTGGGCACGAGCCCGAAGCGCATCATCCTCGGGTTCATGATCGCCACCGGGTTCATGTCCATGTGGGTGTCCAACACCGCGACGGCCGTGGTCATGCTGCCGATTGGCGTCTCCGTGCTCACCCTGACCGCCGAGTCCGTCGGGGGAATGTCCAAGCAGAAGAACTTCGCCACCGCGCTGATGCTGGCTATCGCGTACGCGGCGTCGATCGGTTCGCTTGGCACCCTGATCGGCACCCCGCCGAACGCGCTTCTTGCCGGGTACATGAAGGAGGCGCACGACATCACGATCGGTTTCGGCCAGTGGATGCTCGTGGGCATGCCGGTCGCGATCGTCTTCACCGTGGTCGCCTGGCTGGTTCTCATCACCGTGTTCAAGCCCGAGGTCGACGAAATCCCCGGCGGCAAAGCGCTCATCCAGGAGGAGATCCAGAAACTGGGCAAGTGGAACTTCGCCCAGGTCGCAGTGGGAATAATCTTCCTCGCAGCGGCACTGGCGTGGATTGTTATCCCGCTCGCACGCGACTACTTCGGCTGGGAATTCCCGTACGACGACGCCGTCGTGGGCATCATCGCAGGCTTGCTCATGTTCGCCCTCCCCGTGGAGAAGAGCGGAAAGCGCGTCATCGACTGGGACACCGCAACCGATGTGCCGTGGGACGTCCTCATCTTGTTCGGCGGCGGCCTCTCCTTGTCCGCCATGTTCACCTCCACCGGTTTGTCCCTGTGGATCGGCGAGGCCGCGAAGAACCTCGCCGCGCTGCCGATCTTCCTGCTGATCCTCGCGGTTTCGGCCCTGGTGCTCGGTTTGACGGAGCTGACCTCCAACACCGCGACCGCAGCGACCTTCCTGCCCATCATGGGCGGCGTCGCGGTGGGCATCGGTTTGACCGGTGGCGGCGAGATCAACGTGCTGTTGCTCGCTATCCCGGTTGCCCTGTCGGCAACCTGCGCGTTCATGCTGCCCGTGGCGACCCCGCCGAACGCCATCGCCTACTCCTCCGGTTACGTCACCATGGGTGAGATGCTCAAGGGCGGTATCTGGCTCAACCTCATCGCTCTGGTTCTCATCACCCTGGCGACCTACTTCATCGCCGTGCCGGTGTTCGGCTTGACGTTCTAGCTGTCCTGGCCCGGCGCGCTACTGTAAGTTCCATGGATCCCATGGACAATGAGACGCGCCAGTTCGGGCGGCAACCGGAGCGGCCCCGCCGCCCGCGGCAGTACTTCCCGGACCCTTCCGAGCAGCAGCAGTATTCCCCTCAGCCTGAGTGGGAGGAACCCGTTTACCACCAGGAGCCGGAACCGCGCGACTCCTCCAACACGGCCGCGGTTGCACTCGGTGTGATCGCGGCTTTGGCGACAGCGGCGGCCGTGCTGTTCATGTTCCTGTGGCGAGGCGCAGCGGAAGATGCGAACCGCCCCCCAGTGACGGAGACCGTGACCAGCACGCAGATGGCGACGACGACGGTGACCACGACGACCACCAGCCGCCCGCCGCTCCCGACTGCTTTCCCGACGGCCCCTACGTTGCCCTCGGAGCTGCCGACTGAGCTCCCGCCGGATGTGCGCGACGACGTGGAGGGCTTCCTCGAGAGCCTGCTCGGCGACGGGCAGTGACGCGCGTGGGAAGCATGGAACTGGCCGCATACGTGGTCGATCGCCTCGCCGAGAACGTCACTGACGTGGTGTTAAGCCCGGGTTCGCGGAACTCGCCGCTGGCGTACGCGTTGCTCGCCCGCGGGGACATTCGCGTGCATGTGCGTATCGACGAACGCAGCGCCGCGTTCACCGCACTCGGTATCGCACGGGTGCAGCGCCGCCACGTCGGTGTCGTGATGACCTCGGGGACCGCCGTCGCCAACGCGTACCCCGCCGTCATTGAGGCGCGAATGTCCCACACCCCGCTCGCGGTGATCAGCGCGGACCGCCCGGAGCGGATGCTGGGCACGGGCGCCTCGCAGACCATCTGGCAGCAGGGGATTTTCGGTCGCTACGCCGAAACTCAGCAGGTCACCGAGACCGGCGACGCCATCACCTTCGCCGCCGACGTGGTTCACATCAACGTCGCCCTCGACACCCCTTTGGTGCCCGGCAACCTCCCGGCCCCGCACGGTGAGCCGCGCCGCGTGGGCCCGGGCCGCTTCGACGGCGCGCGCTGGGTCGATCACGGTGAGGTAGACATCGACCTGGACAAGGACACCCTCGTTATCTCCGGCGACGAGGCGTGGGAGGTTCCGGGACTCGAGCACGTGCCGACGATCGCGGAGCCGACAGCTCCAGCCCCCTTCCACCAGGTCCACCCGCTGGCGGCGCGTTTCTTCGCACAGGCATCGGTGTCGGTCAGCCACGACGGCGGCGATTTCGCCGCCTCGACCAAGCCGGATCAGGTGATCGTGGTCGGGCACCCGACGCTGCACCGCGATGTGATGGCGCTGCTCGCCGACCCGGATATCCGGGTGATCGGGCTCTCGCGTACCGAGACGTTCACGGGCAAGCCGCAGCTGCGCGGCTCGCGGGTGAGGGCCACCGGCCAGCCGAGCGACACGTGGTTGAAGATCTGCGAGGCCGCCGGTGAGGTAGGAGCGCAGACGGTGCGCGACGCACTCGCCGAGGAGATGTTCGGCTTTACCGGCCTGCACGTCGCGGCCGCGGTCGGCGACACTCTCGGGGTGGGAGACACGTTGGTGCTCGGCGCGTCCAACCCGGTGCGCGACGCCAGCCTGGTCGGCCTGCCGTTCGACGGCGTGGCCACGGTCTCCGCGCGGGGGGCCGCCGGTATCGACGGCACCGTCTCCCAGGCGGTGGGCGTCGCGCTGGCCACCCAAGCGTTGCACCCGGATGAGATCCGCGCGCCGCGCACCGTGGCGCTGATGGGCGACCTGACATTTCTCCACGATGTCGGCGGCCTTCTCATCGGTCCGGGCCAGCGCCGTCCGAGCAACCTCACCGTCGTCGTAGCCAACGACAACGGTGGCGGCATCTTCGAGTCCCTCGAGGTCGGCGCACCCGCGGTCCGGGGCGCGTTCGAGGAGGCGTTCGGCACGCCGCACGGCGTCGAGATCGAGGCCCTCGCCGAAGCTTACGGGGTGCGCTACCTGCGCGCGGAGAGCCTGAGCGAGCTGAGCGGCGCCCTCGTGGACACGCGCGAGGCTCCCGCGCCGATCACGCTCATTGAGGCGCGCACGACTCGGACAACCAGGCGAGATCTGGCGGAGCGGCTGCGCGCGTGAGTGGCATCAACTGGCGCCGCCGGCTGCTCCAGCTCGTGCTCGCTTTCTACGCCTGCGCCATGCTCGGTGTGGCGGCGATGGTGGCGGGGCCCGCGATCAACGACGCCCGGATCATGTCATCTCCCGGCCGCGGCATGGCCACCGTCACCGAGGTCGGTCCGCTGCGCACGTCCATCGAGTTCCAGGACGAGCAGGGCCGCTACCACTCGCCCCGCTCCGGGCTTCTCTACCCCTCCGGACTCGGGGAGGGGCAGCGGGTGTGGGTCACTTTCGCCACGTTCGATCCCGAGCTGGTCAAGGTGGAGGGCCGGGGTTGGACTCTGTCGATCATCCCGGCCGTATCGGTGGCCGCGGCGTCGACGCTGGTGGCGACCGCGGCGTACGCGGGGGTGAACGCTGCGTTTAGGCGTCGAGAAGCTCGCGTCGCCCCGTAACCAAGAATTCACCTGCATTTTATTCAGTAGACAAAAGGTTGTGGGAAGCTGTCACCATGCGTGTAGGTATCGTCGCAGAGTCGTTTCTCCCCAACGTCAACGGGGTGACCAACTCCGTCCTCCGGGTGCTCGAATACCTCAAGGAGGAGGGGCACGAGGCGATCGTCATCGCCCCCGGTGCGCGCGACTTCCAGGAGGAGGTGCCCGACTACCTCGGCTTCACCATCGTCCGCGTGCCCACGATGATGATTCCGCTGGTGGATTCTCTGCCCATCGGCGTGCCAACAACGACGATCACATCGGCGCTCGCGGAGTTCGAGCCGGATGTCATCCACCTCGCCAGCCCGTTCGTCCTCGGCGGCGCCGGGATGTTCGCGGCACTCCAGCTCGGCGTCCCAGCGGTCGGTCTGTACCAGACGGACGTCGCGGGATTTGCCACCCAGTACCACGCCTCCGTGCTTGCCAACGTGGCCTGGGACTGGACCCGAAACATCCACAACAACTGCGAGCTCACCCTCGCGCCGTCATCCGAGGCGATCCGCGAGCTTGAGAGCCACGGAATCGGGAGCGTGCACCACTGGGGCCGGGGTGTGGACACCACTCTGTTCCACCCGCTGAAGCGCTCGGACACATTGCGCCGACAGTGGGACCCGACGGGTCGCAAAAAAATTGTCGGCTTTGTCGGCCGCCTCGCCTCGGAGAAGGGCGTGCACCGGCTCGCACCCCTGGTGACGGAGCCGAACGTGCAGCTCGTGATCGTGGGCGACGGCCCTGAGCGCAAGTGCCTGGAGAACACCCTTCCGAACGCCGTGTTCACCGGTGCTCTGTCCGGCGAGGACCTGGCCCGCGCCTACGCCAGCCTCGACCTCTTCGTGCACACCGGTGAATTCGAGACCTTCTGCCAGGCCATCCAGGAGGCGCAGGCATCGGGTGTGCCCACCATCGGCCCCCGCGCGGGTGGGCCGATCGACCTCATCGTCGAGGGGTACAACGGGCTGCTACTCAACGTGGACACGTTCGAGCGCGACGTTGTCGACGCCGTGCGCTACCTGCTCGACGATGCACGCCACGGGCAGCTGCAGACCAACGCGCGCCTGTCCGTGGCGGACAAGACCTGGCATGCGCTCTGCGAACAGCTCATGGGGTACTACCGCCAGGCGATCGAGGGGTACAACCGCGACCACATCACCCTCTTCGGTCGCTCCATCACCCTTCCCCGGTGGGTGCAGCGGGCCCGCAGCAAGCGCAGCTCGAAGTCTGCGTAGAGTAGGGCCTTATGGCCAAGGCAGATCTGGACAAGAAGCCCTTCGATGTAGCGGGCATGTTCGATGACGTGGGCAAGAATTACGACATCACCAACACCGTGCTCTCCTTCGGCCTGGACCGGTACTGGCGCCGCCGCACCCGCGGGCGCCTCGACCTCAAACCCGGCGAGATGGTTCTCGACCTCGCCGCCGGCACTGCCGTCTCCACCGTTGAGCTAGGCAAGTCCGGGGCGTGGGTCGTGGCCTGCGACTTCTCGCAGGGCATGCTCGCGGCGGGCAAGGACCGCGACGTGCCCAAGGTCGTGGGTGACGCGATGCACCTGCCGTTCGCGGATAACACTTTCGACGCCGTGACCATCTCCTACGGGCTGCGCAACGTGCACGATTTCCGCGCCGGGCTGCGCGAGATGGCGCGCGTGACCAAGCCGGGTGGGCGCCTCGCCGTCAACGAGTTCTCCACCCCGGTCGTGCCGGGCTTCCGGGAGTTGTACAAGAACTACCTGCCGCTCGCCCTGCCGGCACTGGCGAGGTTGTTCTCCTCGAACCCGGACGCATACGAATACCTCGCCGAATCCATCCGGGCGTGGCCCGACCAGGCCGAGCTCGCCCGCGAAATCAACTGCAACGGCTGGGAGAACGCGGGCTGGCAGGACCTTTCCGGCGGGATCGTCGCGCTGCACAGCGCGGTTAAGGCCGTCTAAGTCGCGCTCCACAGCGGGTCGCGCTTCGGGGCGAGCTGGCCGGCCTTGCGCCACGCCCACGAGATCAGGTCACGGTCATCGTCCGTGACCAGATTGCCCATCAACCGGGCGGCCGCGGGCATGATGCGCTTGCCGACGGGCCCCCGCAACGCCACCGGCCCCGCCGCCGGCAGAAACTGCGGGTACGTCAGCAGGCGCGCAGCCGTTCGGGCCAGCGTGAAGGCGTTACCGTACGCGCGGCGCAGCTCCGCCGGCCAGGCCAGCGTGAGGTCGATCCCGACGGGGGAGCCGGTGATGAGATCGATGGCCATCCGCGCCGTCTCCAAGCCGTAGTCGATGCCCTCGCCGTTGAGCGGATTGACGCACGCTGCGGCGTCGCCGATGATTGCCCAGTTGCGCCCCGCCACGTTGGACACCGCGCCGCCCATCGGCAGCAGCGCACCGGTCACATTCTTCTCCGGCCCCAGGCCCCAGGCTGAGCGCTGCTGGGAGGCGTAAATGGACAGTAGTTTCTTCGTATTCACCTTCGCGGGGCGCGTATCGGTGGACAGTGCTCCGCAGCCGAGGTTGACGTGTCCGTCGCCCAGCGGAAAAATCCAGCCGTAACCTGGCTGGATGGAGCCGTCCGCGTCGCGCAGCTCCACGTGCGAGTGCATCCACGGTTCGCCGGACAGCGGCGACGCGCAGTAGGAGCGGGCCGCAACGCCGTACACTTCGCCGCGGTGCCAGACGCGGCCGAGCCGCTTGCCGAGGGGGGAGCGCACCCCATCAGCCACGATGACCCACTTCGGGTGCAATGTGCCCGACGGGGTCTCGATGCCGGTGATCGCGCCGCCCGTGATGTGCACGCCGGTGGCGGGGCATTCGTGGCGTACCTCGACTCCGCTTGTGCGGGCGGCGTTGACGAGGCAGGCGTCGAAATGCGCGCGGGGGCTGGCCGAGCCCTCGGTGCCGAATGGGCCCTCGGGCCAGGCCGCTGTGACATGCCCGCCGAAACCGTGGAGCTTGAGGCCGCGGTTGCGGTAACCGGGGACGGGAAGATCCAGCTCGCGAAGCGAGTGCACGGCACGCGGGGTGAGGCCGTCACCGCAGGTTTTGTCGCGGCCGGCCGCAGCGGCGTCGATAAGCGCGGTGCTCAGACCCGCGCGGGCCGCGGCGATCGCGGCAGCAGACCCCGCGGGGCCCGCCCCCACGACGACGCACTCGAACTCGTTGCTGCTGCTAGTCACGGTGACCTATTGTGTCACAGGCGCCGTCGGCCCCGCGTAAAACATATGACCCCGTTACTGCGGGCAGGGGTTGCGGTGGACTAGCGTAGGAACAGCAATCTCAGGCCCTCTCACCCCAAGGACGACACCGATGACCCACGGGATCCAACCGGCACCCCGCCACGACTTTTCCATGGACCTCGGAGACGCGGAACTCACGGCGCGCGTAGCCGAGGGCATGGGCCGGGTGGAAGACCTGCTGATGGGGCGGTTGTCAGTGGGCGAGGACTTCATCGTGGAGAAGGTCACGCACCTGGCCAAGGCCGGCGGGAAGCGGTTCCGTCCCCTGGTCGCGCTGCTCTGCAGCGAGTTCGGGCCCGAACCCGGCAGCGAGAACACCGTTAAGGGAGCCGTGATCGCCGAGATGGTTCACCTGGCCACGCTCTACCACGACGACGTGATGGACGAGGCCGAGATGCGCCGGGGCGTCGATTCCGCCAACGCGCGGTGGAACAACACTGTGGCGATTTTGGCCGGTGACATCCTGTTTGCTCACGCGTCCGAGATGATGAGCGAAATCAACACCGAGACTGTCAAGCACTTCGCTGACGCCTTCGGCCAGCTCGTCACCGGGCAGATGCGTGAATCGGTAGGTGCGCGGGGTGAAGACCCCGTCGACCACTACCTCAAAGTGATCCGGGAGAAGACGGCGGTGCTTATTGCGTCGGCCGCGCACCTGGGGTCGATGCACTCGGGTGCTGAACCGGAGGTGGTCGAGCGCTGCACCGTCATTGGCGAGGCGATCGGCATGATCTTCCAGATCGTTGACGACATCATCGACATCTTCTCGGACTCCGAGCAGTCCGGCAAGACCCCGGGCACCGACCTGCGCGAGGGCGTGTTCACTCTGCCGGTGCTCTACGCACTGCGGGACGAGTCCCCCGCCGGCGAGCAGTTGCGGGGTATGCTCACCGGCCCGCTGGAGCGCGACGAGGACGTCGCCTACGCCATCGAGCTCATCGGCCAGACGAAGGGCCGAGAGCAGGCGCTCGAGGTCGTGCGTTCCTACATAGCGGTCGTGGATGAGCAGCTGGATCAGCTGCCGGATTCCCCCGCAAACTACGCGCTGCGCCACTTGTCCGACCACACCGTCGACCGCGTCGGGTAAATCCTCTACCTGAGCTGCCGATTTGTTGAATGGCGGCAGGATTGCTGTAGTGTTGTTCACGCACTCATCGAGTGCTCGCCAGGTTGCCCGAGCGGCCAAAGGGAGCGGACTGTAAATCCGTCGGCATTGCCTACAGAAGTTCGAATCTTCTACCTGGCACAGGACAAGAACCCGTCCACCTCGATCACGGGGTGGACGGGTTCTTTGGTTGCGTGGCGTCCGGGACGTTGAAAGGGGACGTCGATAAGCGAGCATTTTGATCCCGAAATTGGCCTCTACCCTGCTGATTTGTGCACGCACGCTAGTACGGGTTAATCTTTTCAAGGCTTCAACGGAGCGGGTGGAAAAACCCACAACAAAGAGGCTGCGCCCCCTTAGCTCAGTCGGCAGAGCGTCTCCATGGTAAGGAGAAGGTCAGCAGTTCGATTCTGCTAGGGGGCTCTGCTGTTTGCCGGAGGTATCCTGCAAACACATGGCGGTGTAGCTCAGTGGTAGAGCAAGCGACTCATAATCGCTGTGTCGAGAGTTCAATTCTCTCCATCGCTACTCACCTTGGCTCAGGGCGTGCACACGCCCGTGGTAGGGTAGGCGTACTGTTAACTCAGTGCCCTAGGGGCGTGGCGCAATTGGTAGCGCAACGGTCTCCAAAACCGTAGGTTGCAGGTTCGAGTCCTGTCGCCCCTGCCAAAGCTTCAACTACGAGGAGTTCTTGTGACGAACCCGCAAGGTCAGAACCCGGTGCAGCCGACCGGCAAGCGTCAGCTGCGCGGGGTTTCCTCTGTTCCCGCTGTTTCTTCGGATTCCAACGAGAAGTCGCGGACCCCGGTCAAGGCCGAGACCGCCACGGACGATAGCCCGAGCGGCGGCCCCGGCGCGTTCCCGGGTGAAGTCGTCTCCGAGATGCGCAAGGTCATCTGGCCCACCGGCCGCCAGATGCTCAACTACACGCTGATCGTTTTCGCGTTCCTTATCATCCTCACCGCCCTCGTGTGGGGTGTGGACTGGGTCGCACGCTGGGCGGTTGAGCAAGTGCTCGTCCGTTAGCTATAATTTTTTCTTGTCAACATCCCGCCGCCTCGAAAGTACCGAGGAGGGCGGGATAATTTATTGCTTCGCAACCTCCTCACCAGCTTCACGGTGGGTAGGCTGGGGCGCAAAAGTGAGTAGTGAGGAGAAATCATCATGGCTGAAGACACCACCGGCAAGGTTGAGCACAACGAGCAGGAAACGATCGACGAGGGCGCCCCCGTCAGCCCCGAGACGGATCCGGAGCCCAAGGAGAACGACGAGACCGGCGAGGAAGGTGAGACCGAGTCCGAGGCCGACGAGGAGTCCGACAGACAGACTGCCGACGCCGAGGGTGCCGAGATCGATCTCGCCGCCGCCGCCGAGCAGGCGCTCTCCGGTGAGGCAGGGGAGTCCGAGGACTCCGGCGACGCCGAGTACCGCCGCCGACTGCGCGAGTACACCAAGGAGTTGAAGAAGCTCCCCGGCGACTGGTACATCATCCAGTCCTACTCGGGTTACGAGAACAAGGTGAAGACCAACCTCGACATGCGCATCCAGACGCTCGAGGTGGAGGACTCCATTTACGATGTCGTGGTGCCCATCGAGCAGGCCATCGAGCTCAAGGACGGCAAGCGCAAGATGGTCAAGCGCAAGTTGCTCCCGGGTTACGTCCTCGTCCGCATGGATATGAACGACGCCGCGTGGTCCGTCGTCCGCGAGACCCCGGGCGTGACGTCGTTCGTGGGCAACGAGGGCAACGCGACGCCGGTCAAGCACCGCGACGTGGCCAAGTTCCTCATGCCGAAGGAGCCCGCCGTCGTGGGCGACTCGGCCCAGAAATCGGTGGCCAACGCCGAGGGGGAGACTGTTATCGCGATGCCTGAGCAGGAAGCCGCCCCGAAGCTGGCGCACGACTACCAGGTCGGCGAGGCTGTCACCATCCTCACGGGTGCCCTGGCAACCGTTTCCGCGACGATTTCGGAGATCGACCCGGAAACCGGGAAGATTCAGGCGCTCGTGTCCATCTTCGGCCGCGAGACCCCAGTCGAGCTCACCGCTGACCAGATCGAGCGGATCATGTAAGAGTATTTTGCTTTCCTGCGCTCTAACAGCGTAAAGTCAAGCGTCGCGCGTGCCACCTTCGGCAACGCGCGACGTTTTTCGTTTTCACATCCGTTCACATCCCCGGTGGCTCCCAACACGTGGGGGCATCCGGAAGGGCCCGTTATTCATCGTGGCGCGGCCCCGTACCAAGGAATTGAGGTAATCCGATGGCAAAGAAGAAGGTCACAGGCCTGATCAAGCTGCAGATCCAGGCTGGCATGGCTAACCCGGCACCGCCGGTCGGCCCGGCGCTCGGTGCGCACGGCGTCAACATCGTCGAGTTCACCAAGGCATACAACGCCGCTACCGAGTCTATGCGCGGCGACATCATCCCGGTCGAGATCACCGTCTACGAAGACCGCTCGTTCACCTTCATCCTGAAGTCCCCGCCGGCAGCAAAGCTGCTGCTCAAGGCCGCTGGCCTGCAGAAGGGCTCCGGCGTCCCGCACACCCAGAAGGTCGGTTCCGTGACCTGGGATCAGTGCAAGGAAATCGCCGAGACCAAGAAGGCCGACCTCAACGCCCGCGACATCGAGGCAGGCGCCGCGATCATCGCAGGCACCGCCCGCTCCATGGGCATCACCGTGGAGAAGTAAGTTCTCCGACGCGTTTCATGTGGCAGGGCCGGCCAGGCCCGCACCACAACTCCATCCCTGACGTAGGAAAAGGAATTCAACATGGCTAAAAAGTCCAAGCGCTACAACGAGCTGTCCGCCAAGGTGGACCGCGACAACCTGTACCACCCGTTCGACGCCGTCACTCTTGCGAAGGAGACCTCCTCCGACAAGTACGACGCCACCATCGATGTCGCAATGCGCCTGTCAGTCGACCCGCGTAAGGCCGACCAGCTCGTGCGCGGCACCGTGTCGCTTCCCAACGGCACCGGCAAGACCGTCCGGGTCGCCGTCTTCGCCGAGGGCGAGAACGCCACCAAGGCGCAGGAGGCTGGCGCGGACATCGTCGGCACCGACGAGCTCATCGAGCAGATCAATGCCGGCCAGCTCGACTTCGATGTCGCGATCGCCACCCCGGACCAGATGGCCAAGGTCGGCCGCGTGGCTCGCGTGCTCGGCCCCCGCGGTCTGATGCCGAACCCGAAGACCGGCACCGTCACCCCGGACGTCGCCAAGGCGATTGCCGACGTCAAGGGCGGCAAGATCGCCTTCCGCGTGGACAAGGCTTCCAACCTCCACGCCCTGATCGGCAAGGCATCCTTCACTGCTGAACAGCTGGCAGAGAACTACGGTGCTCTGCTGGACGAGGTTCTGCGCCTCAAGCCGTCCTCGGCCAAGGGCATCTACTTGAAGAAGATCACGGTGTCCGCTACCCAGGGACCGGGCGTTCCGGTCGACCCGTCGGTACAGAAGAACTACGCCACGAAGGCGTAAGTTTCCGCGGTCATCCCGCACCCAGCCCCGCTTCGGCGGGGCTTTTTGCGTGCGTGGGGTCCGGGTGAACGTCATCAATGATGACCCTTGCCCGCTAATTTGCATTTGCTCCCCGCTGTCCCGGGGAGGTTCCATTCGGGGGTAATTAGCACCCCGGTTTCTAAATGAAAAAGATTGTCATTAATATCCCTCTTGTTTTTCCAATAAGAAGGGGTTGAGAATTTCATGACGCTACGAATCGGCCGGTTGTTGCCGGTGAAACCGTTCACTGCGATGGCTTGCGCGGGATTGATCCTGTCTGCCTCCCCGGTAGTCCCCCAGGCATTATCGGAGACCGTTATCAATACGGCTACCGGCGCCTGCTCGCAACCTCTCCAGCCCATGGTCAAGGATGACCGTGTTGTGCCCGCTGAATGGAAGGACCCCGCATCCATCGAGTTCGGTTTGGGTGACGCCGCAAAGAAAGAACTTCCCGAGCAGGTAGGGCCCGTCCCCGCAGGCACGGTGTGGATGGTGGGCTCGACACAGGAAGCTGGCGTGCCATGGATCGGGGCGAACACTCAACACGAGTCGCTAGGTGGGAGCACCGAGGTCACCTGGAAGTTGACTGCTTTTGAGGGCCCGGGGGCGATGGTTGTGTTCACCCAGGGCGGACTCGGTCAGATCATGGGGGAGGAATGGTTCCAAGCAGCTGACGGGCACATGGAGGGCAGCCACACCATCCCCGCAAATTCACACGTCCATCCGTCCTGGGTGTTCAGCACCCCGGGTACCTACAAGGTCACGGTGCAGCAGACGGCGCATACCGGCAACGGCGATGTGACTGGGTCGTCGACGCTCACGTTCAACGTCGGCGGCACAGGAAACGCAGATAGCGGCCACTTCGACTTCGGCACGGTTCTCTGCGGGGCCGGTGGTACGGACTCTGTTAGAACGCAGCGTGAAAGTGGAGCACCGAATACATCGTCCGGTTCATCGTCCGGTTCATCGACGAATTATGCGAACCAAGGCGGTGCCTCTGCCATAGCATCACCCGCCGCCGCCAAACCGAACAACCAACCTGCTCCCGCCCTGGCCGACGGCGGGGACAAGAAGTGCACCCCGGGCATCAAGCCGATGGTCAAGGACGACCGAACGGTCCCCGCCCAGTGGAAGGACCCGGCCTCGCTCGTGTTCGGGCTCGGTGACGCTGCGAAGGCGAACCTGCCGCAGGCAGTGGGACCGGTTCCCGCGGGCCCGGCGTGGATGGTGGGGTCGACCCAGCAGTCTGGGGTGCCGTGGATCGGTGCAAACACACAGCACCCCTCCCTTTTGGGGAACACTACCGGGGAGGTGACCATGGAGCAGACGGGTTTTGAGGGACCCGGAGCGATGGTTGTGTTCACCCAGGGAGGTCTCGGCCAGATCGTGGGGGAGGAGTGGTTCCGCGCCGCCGACGGAAAGGCCCAGGGCACCCACACCATTCCCGCGAACTCGCACGTCCACCCGTCGTGGGTGTTCAGCAAGCCGGGCACGTACAAGGTAACGGTGCGTCAGACGGCGGCGTCGAAAAGCGGTGAAAAGCTCAGCGGATCGGCGACCCTAACCTTCAACGTAGGTGGCAGCGGCAACGCCAACGACGGTCACTTCGACTTCGGCGCCACATACGACCCGCAGGGCAGCTGCGCAGGTGGCGCGGCAGGTGGCGCGGGCAGCTCCAACGGAAGCAGCACCGGGGGCGAAACTGCCCGTGACGGCAACCTCGCGGAGACCGGCACCACGGTAATGACCCTTCCCTTTGCCGTGCTCGGGTTGGGAATCCTCGTCTTCGGCGCGGGCATGATCGCCCTCGATTCGCGTCTGCGCAACCGAATTCTCGGACTCACGGGCGGTCGGCAGTGAGAAAGGCAGCCGCTCTGTTCGCCGTATTCGCGGCGGCGGGGTTGGCGGCGTGCGGAACCGGGAATGCGGCGACTCTCGCCGACGACGGGCGCCTCAAGGTCGTCGCCTCCACGTCGATCCTGGCCGACGTGGTCGGCAACGTCGCCGGTGACGCTGCGGACGTGAGTACGCTGATGCCTTCCGGTGTCGATCCGCACACTTACGAGCCGCGTCTGCACGCCACACGCGACATCGCCTACGCCGACGCCGTGTTCACTAACGGGCTCCTGCTCGAGCCGCAATCGCTGACGCGCACCATCGATGCCACCGCGCGCCCCGGTGCCGCCGTGGTCAAGGTGGCGGAGGATGCGCAGCGCTACGGGTTCAACCCGATTCCGCTCGTGGAGGACGCGAGCCTGGACACGGTCTGGCTCGGCCTCAAAGTGGTCACCCGGGGAGATCTTCCCCCCACGACAGTTGCGGACTTCCGGCTCACCGCCGCGGACGGGCCAGGTGAGGCCTCCGCGTTCGTGCTGGGTACGTTCGGAACCCCGGAAGTGCTGCTCAACACGCGCGACGGTTTAGACACGTCGGACTCCACGACGTTGCCTGTCGACGCCCACACCCACGTCAGCTGGGCGTTTTCCGCGCCTGGGGTGTATCACCTCACGTTTGCTTCGGCCCTTCGCGACGCGGTCGCCGCGACCGACGTGCGCGAGGAAGTGGAGCAGACCGTCACCGTCGTTGTCGGCGTCGACGCGGCCCAGGCCGCGCCGGGCAAGCAGGTCATCGACCACGGGCACGTCGACATCGCTACCGTGCTCGAACCCGGGGCAAGCCGCATCGTGCTGCGTGGCGACGCCCCGCCCGACGCCGACCCAGGCGATGCCGTCGTCGTGGTGCCCAACACCACGCTCCAGCCGATCCCGCCCGAGCGTTCTTTCCGTTTCCTGGGCAACCCCGGCGACGAGACGTACCTGCTGCCGCAGGCGGTGCTCGGCCGCCACGTCCACGGTGAGCTTGACCCGCACATCTGGCACGACGTCGCCTCGATGAAGGCGGTGGTCAACGTGGTGCGGGACACGCTGAGCGCGGCGGACCCGGCGCATTCGGAGGTCTTCGACGCGAATGCCAAGGCCTATCAGGCGCAGCTCGACGAGGTGGACGCGGCGCTGCGGGCGGCGGTCGAGTCGGTGCCGGAAGCGAACCGCAACTTGGTGACCACCCACCACGGCTACTCCTACCTCGGCCGCGCCTACGGGATGAAGATCGCCGGGTTTGTAACCCCGAACCCCAGCGTGCAGGCCAGCCCGCGCGACCTCATGGCGCTGACCCGCACGCTGGAAAACCTCGACGTGCCGGCCGTGTTCCTCGAACCGGAGCTCCAAGGACGCTCGAACGAGCTGACCGAGACGGCGGCGCATTTGGGCATCCGCGTGTGCACTATCCGGGGGGATTCGCTCGATCCGCCGGGGGCGGGGCCCGCGACAACGTATGTGGACATGATGCGCGCTAACGCGGCGCAGATAAGCGAATGCCTGAAGGAAAGGACAACTCAATGAACCTGAAGTTAACCGCCGCGGTGTTGGCCGCCTCGACCATGCTCTGCGCTCCGCTCGCCACCGCGCAGGTCGCTGACCCGGATCCCGCGCTCCAGCAGCAGGTCTCGGCGGAAGAACGCATCGCGCCGGCGGGGGAGCGCACCGTGATTTCCCACGGCCACGCCGACCTGGGTGCGACTTACGTTGACGGCCAGCTCGTCTTCCTAGTGCGCGACGACTCCGAGGTCCCTCCTGTGTGGCGCCATCTCGACGACGTCGTCTTCCAGGTCGGCGACGAGGCTGTCCAGACCCTTCCCGAAACCGGGGATTTCGACTTCACCGGCGCAAAACCCGGTGAGAACGTCTGGGTTATCCCGCAGACCGAGGTCGCAGGCGTGCCTTGGCTGGGGTGGAACACGCAGGCTCCGGCGCTTCTCGAGCGCTCCAGCGCAGGCGTCAGCCTTGAATTCCGCGGCCACGACGGCCCCGGCGACTTCAGCCTGTTCCTTCAGCCTGGAGGTTTCCACCAGCCGCAGCAGCTGTGGAACTCGCGGCTCGAGGGCACCCAGCCGATGTGGGTCCAGCCGAACACGCACACGCACGCCAACTGGGTATTCACCGGACCGGGCGTGCACCTAGTCGGCGTCCGCGCCGTAGTGAAGGACAACGCGGGGCAGGTGCACACCGATGACCAGGTCGTGCGCATCGCGATTGGCACCGACCCCGCCGAGGCGTTTGACACCGAGTTCGCCGGGCCTGCGGCGGCGCAGCGCTCGACCAATCTGGTGGCGCTGGGTATCGCGCTCGCTGTCGGCGCGGTCGTCGTCGCACTCGCAGTCATCGCCGCGCTGCGTGCTTCCCAGAGGAGGCGCAAGTGAGCACTGAGCTTATCGACGCCCGAAACCTCACCGTCTCCTACTCCTCACGCCCCGTATTCACGGCGGTGGACTTCACTGCCGGCGGCGGTGAATTCGTAGGTCTGATCGGGCCTAACGGCGCCGGAAAGACCACGCTTATTCGCGCATTGCTCGGCCTGGTTCCCGTTTCGCGCGGCACGGTGGCTGTCGCCGGGCGAACCGGCGCGGCGGTGCGAGATGTCGTCGGTTATGTTCCCCAGCGACACGACGTCGCCTGGGATTTCCCGATCGACGTGCACTCTATGGTGCTCAACGGGACACTCGGGCAGCGGCCATGGTGGAGTCGGCCGAGCTCGGTCGAGCAAGAGGCAGCCCGCGAGTCGTTGGAAGCCGTGAACCTGAGCGATCTGCACGGCCGACCCGTGGGTGAGCTCTCCGGCGGCCAGCGCCAGCGCGTGCTCGTCGCCCGCGCCCTAGTGCGCCGCCCGCAGGTTCTGCTTCTCGACGAACCCTTCACCGGCCTCGACATCCCCTCTACCGAGCACCTCCTCGGGTTGTTCCGCGCACTTGTCAGCGGCGGCATCACCATCGTCATGTCCACCCACAACATCGTCGAGGCCGTCGATTCCTGCGACCGTCTCGTGCTGTTCAACGGCGCAGTGGTGGCGGACGGGACCCCGGCGGGTTTGACCGAACCGCAACCGTGGATCGATACCTTCGGCGTGGACCCGGACTCCAGGTGGCTGCGGTCGCTTCGCGCCCACGTTTCGGAGGTGGCGCATGCCTGAAATCAGCTTCCTCCAATTCCTCATCGACGTTGCCAACCCGCAGCTCGCATTCCTCCCGCGGGCGCTGATCGTCGCCGTCATCTCGGCTATTGTGTGCGCGGTCGTCGGATGTTACGTTGTGCTGCGCGGCATGGCATTCATCGGTGACGCGGTCGCTCACGCCGTCTTCCCAGGCATCGCGGTCGCGTTCGCGCTGCAGGTGTCTGTGCTTGCCGGTGGCGCGGTCGCTGGTGTGATCGTGGCGGTCGTGATCTCCGCGCTGTCTCAGCGCCGCCGCATCAAGGAAGACACGGTGATCGGCATCGTTTTCGCGGCCGCCTTCGCGCTCGGGCTCGTCCTGATCTCGCGGGTAGAGGGCTACACTGCGTCGTTAAGCTCTTTCCTCTTTGGCTCGCTGACCGGGGTCAGTGCCCAGGCGATTTGGATCAGCGCCACGACAGGCTTCGTCATCGTCGCAGTGATGGTGCTGCTGCGGCCGTGGCTCACAGCGGTTGCGCTCGACCGCGAAACCGCCCGCGCCATGAACCTGCCTGTCGCGGCACTCGACCTCGCCCTGTACCTGTGCGTCACCGCCGCGGTGGTGATCTCGGTGCAGACGATCGGCAACATTCTCGTTCTCGCGCTGCTGGTTACCCCGGCCGCCGCCGCACGCCTCTACACCGACAACCTGGGCACCATGATGGCACTCTCCGCCGCCATCGGCGCCGCGGGCAGCGTCGTCGGTGTTTGGCTGTCCTGGTCCTATGATTCCCCGACCGGTGCGACGATCGTGCTCGCCGTCACCGTCATTTTCACCCTCAGCTGGCTGTTCGCCCCGCGCCAGGGCGTCGTCGCGGAGAGAATCCGCCTCCGGCGGGCCCGCCCCATCAAGGAGATGATTTAAATGAGAAGCAAGATCCTCGCCGCAGCCTTTACCGCTGCCTTCGCCTGCGCCGGTGCACCAGCGGTCGCGCAGGCGCAGGAAGCAACCGGCCCTGTCTCGCCTGCTTTGACGGCCACCGGCCACAAGCCCGGGAAAGTCGGGTACGGTTTCGTCCTTCCGGAGGACACCACGTACAAGACCGTCGACGGGGACACCGTCAAGCATCCCTGCGCCGGCCGCAAAGTGATCTACCAGTCGCACAACGATGCCTTGTACGGCACCCGCATCAACGGCGACAAACTCGCCATCATGGCGGTCGACGGCCAGCAGGTGGTCTCCCAGGACTCGCTCTGCTACCGGCTCGCCCGAGACGCCAATGCCGCAGGCCAGGAAGTCTCGCGGATGGTCATTCCTGAGACGATGCCGTTCTTAGGCACACCCGGTGACACCGTGTGGGTCGCGCCGCAGTTCATTCCGTTCGCGGATCAGTGGCGCCCCCTCTGGTCCGGTATCGGTGCGTTCGATCCGGCCCACGAAGCCAACCCGGTTCCGACCAATTTCACGGACGAAAAATTCCACTTCGACTTGCAAAAAATCGACGGGCCCGGGGACGTCAACGTCTTCTTCAAGAAGTGGAACAACACCGCCGACCGCGTCTTCAGTAGTAACGAAGCGCAATACCAGTCTTTCACCTACAAGGTTGGCGCCCACGGCCACTTCAACTGGACGTTCTCCAAACCAGGCATCTACGCTCTGACCTGGCAGGGTCGCGCCGAACTCACCGACGGGGGTCAGGAACTTACCGAGCCGATTACGCAGTACTGGCTTGTCGGCGATGATCCGGACGTGGGGTTCAAAAACGGCACCACCAAAAACCTGAACCCGGTGACGCAGTATGTGGACGGCACCGCGCCTTCCTCACCTGCGCCTTCCTCTCCCGCGCCGTCTCCGTCCGCGAGCCTGAAACCGTCTCCCAGCCCCAGCCCCAGCCCGAGTCCCAGCCCGAGCCCCGAACCGAACCCTTCCTTACCGCCGGTCACTACACCGGAAACGACCGAGCCCGCTGACTCGAAACGCTGTGATGCGGAAGCCGCTCTGAGAACCAAGCCTGAAGCGTTCATTCAAAAAGGGCACATGGACCTGGCGCTCGAAGATGCGGCCGGAAAGATGCAGGCTCGACTTCACGACGACAGCGACACGAGCAATCCGGTTTCGCGTCAAAGCGGAACTTTCCTCTTCGAAGTGCCGGACGGAGCGAAAACGGATGTCCCCGCCAACCTCGGAGGGTCATTCCTCGGCGGTTACCCCTCGATCTGGGTCCTTCCGCAGGCCCAGGATTTCAGCCTCCCCTGGCTCGGATTCTCCACCACGGGGTTGAAGCCGGACAGTCTTAAAGAAGGCACGAAAGCCATTGTGACGATGGAGGACGTCACCGGGCCCGGACGGATCATGGCCTGGCACGAAGGAATTGCCGGCCTGGAGAAGGAGCTGGATTCGGACGACCCGACAGCATCTTTACCCTACGAGTTCAATGCCCACGACCACTTAGCGTTCGCATTTACCGAGGCGGGGCTCTACGCAGCCACCTTTGTGTACACCGGCACGACGAAGGATGGCCAGCCATTCCGTGAAGAGCTCCGGTCGAGCTTTGCTGTCGGTTCGAACGCGATCGGTACAGCGCATACCCACAAGAAGGACGGGTACGCCAACTTGGGTAGCGGTGATGACTGCACCGGGGACGTCAACCGCCCGTCCAACGACTCTGTTCCGGGCGCGCTGACCAAGGGCCTCAAGGAGATCGAAGGCGCCATTGTCAAGCTTGACAAAGATGCTGGCCCTCTCTTCACCCAGCTGCATAAGAAAGATGCCTCGGAAACACCCGGCGCCGCGGCAGTTTCGACGCCCGTTGCTCAACCATCACAACCTGCTCGTGCATCCGTGTCAGGTAACACGGGAAGTGGCGCGAGCCAATCCTCGATCCCGGCGGCGACCTCCGCACCAGCGTCCGCCCCGGCGGGCGGTTCGGGTGGCGCGTCCGGAGGCGGGGGCGGTGCACCTGCGGCAGTACCCAATAGTTCAGTCAGCTCTGGCAGCGGCGCAGACGTTCCGGCCCCGGCGGATGGGGCAGGGGCCGCTGACGCGCCCGCAGAAGAAGTCGCGGATGCTGGCGCAGAGGCGGGTGCGGCAACGGGCAGCGGCGGGATCATTTCCTCCATCGACGGCAACGGCCCTGGGTCCAAGCCCCAGCAGTACGAGGCTGCATCCCAGGGGATTACCGCCGGCGGCTTCTGGGCAGGGTTGACCTTCGGCATCGGAGCGATGGCGCTGATCGGCGGGTGTGTGCTGTTCGCAGCTGCGTGGCGGGCGTTGAAGCAAGTGCGATCAAAAGACGCCGATTTGGTGGCGACCCAGCCGATCGGCTAGGCTCACGAACCGAAGTTTGAACGGGGAGAAATATCCCCGAGCTCAAGTTTCACCGAAGACCGTCGGTCACTCGTCACAGAGTCGAAGGTTTCCCCTCCAGGGAACGGCCCACGCAGGAGAAACGAGGCCTACGTCGTGGCGCCCCGTGCTTCTGCACGGGGCGCTTTCGTCGTTAAGCGATCGTGCTCCGGGCGGATTGTAGGACGTTAATTATTGGAAGGAGGCGTGTGTCATGGCAAACCCGAAGAACACTGCTGAGCTTGCCGCTCTCAAGGACAAGTTCCAGGAGGCGAGCTCCATCGTCCTCACCGAGTACCGCGGACTGACCGTTGGTCAGCTGCAGGAGCTGCGCGGTGAGCTCGGTTTCGATGTCGAGTACCACGTCGCCAAGAACACCCTCGTCAAGATCGCCGCAAGCGAGAATGGCATGGAGGGTCTCGATGAACTTCTGACTGGCCCGACCGCCGTCGCCTTCATCAAGGGCGAGGCAGTCGATGCTGCCAAGATCATGAAGAAGTTCAACAAGGCTCACGACGCGTTCGTGATCAAGGGCGGTTACATGGACGGCAACGTCCTGTCCGCCGACCAGGTTGACGCCATCGCTGAGATGGACAACCGCGAGACCACCCTCGCCAAGATCGCAGGCGCTTTCCAGGGCTCCTTGGCCAAGGCTGCCGGCCTGTTCCAGGCTCCGGCATCCAAGACTGCCCGCCTCGTCGCTGCACTGCAGGACAAGCAGGGCGAAGCCGCTTAAGCGCACCCAGCTACACCCAACACCACAGGTCGCGTAAGCGGCCACCGAAAGAAAGGAAGCCACAATGGCTAAGCTGTCTAAGGACGAGCTCATTGAGCAGTTCAAGGAAATGACCCTCATCGAGCTTTCCGAGTTCCTGAAGGAATTCGAGGAGGTCTTCGACGTCACCGCTGCTGCTCCGGTTGCAGTCGCCGCTGCGGGCGCACCGGCCGGCGGCGAGGCTGCCGCTGAGGAGGAGAAGGACGAGTTCGACGTCATCCTCGAGAACGCTGGCGACAAGAAGATCGGCGTGATCAAGGCTGTCCGCGAGATCGTTTCCGGCCTGGGCCTGAAGGACGCCAAGGAAATGGTCGAGGGTGCACCGAAGGCCATCCTCGAGGGCGCCAACAAGGACGACGCCGAGGCTGCGAAGACCAAGCTCGAAGAGGCAGGCGCAACGGTTACCCTCAAGTAATCCTGCCGCTTCAACGAGTAAGCTCCCCCACCGCTTTCGGTGGGGGAGCTTTTCGCTTGTCGACGCCCTGCTGAAACGTTAGCCCACGAGAATCTTCGTCATGGCCCGCTTGAGAATGTCGGGGGAGAAGTCGGCCAGGCCCTTGAGGATCTTGTCAGGGACACTGACACCGTGGTGGACCATGAGCTTCTGGTAGAAGCTCGGGTCATCGAAAATCTTCTGCGCGACCTCGGCGACGTCGGCAGCCTCGAGGCGGACACCGAGCGTGCGGACGGAGCGGGCGTTGACTTCGGAGACCTTGGTCTTGGCCCACAGGGGTGCCAAGTCGTGGACGCGGATCTTGTCTTTCGCCCATTCGAGGCTCATGGCCTCCGTGAAACCCTTGACGTAGAACTTGGAGGCGGAGTAGGTGGAGATTTCCGGTTGCCCGTAGATAGCGGAGGCCGAGCCCATGGAGACCATGACGGAACCCTTGGTGCGCTTCAGGTACGGGTGGCAGGCGCGTGCGCCGTAGGTGACACCGATGCAGTTGATGTCGATGATCCACTGGATGCGGTCGGGGTCCTGCTCGTGAATCGGGCCGTCGATGATCACGCCGGCGTTGTTGAAGAAAGCGTCGAGCTGGCCACCGGTGTGGGAGGTGAAGTCTTTGAGCGCATTCTCCCAGTCGTCCCACTTCCGCACGTCAAGACGGCCGGTGATGAGCTGGCCCTCCTCTAGGTCGAGGTCATGGTGCCATTCGGTTTCCGCGACGTCGTAGACGCCGACGACCCATCCGTTCTCCAGCATCCGCTTCGCGGTCTCCATGCCGATTCCGGATGCTCCGCCGCTAATAAAAATTGATTTCTTTCGATTGAGTGTTTTTTCCATAAAACAAACTATAGATGTAGTGACGGTCACATGTATATGGTTATGGGGTAGAAATCTCAATCCGGAAGAAAGAGCACAAAATGTCTCAGGCAATTGCCCCCGAGCGCACCATGACCGACATCATCAATCCGGCGACCGGTGAAGTAATCACCACGGTTCCGGCCCACACCAAGGAAGAGACGAAGGTGGCCTTCGAAAAGGCTCGCCGCGCGCAGAAGCGGTGGGCGAAGACCAGCTTCCGCCAGCGCCGCAAGATCTTTCTCAAGCTGCACAACCTCGTGATCGACAACCGAGAGCGCATCATGGACACGATCCAGGACGAGAACGGCAAGAACCGCCTGAGCGCGCTCGAAGAAGTTTTGGACGTCGCCCTGACCTCGCGCCACTACGGCTACCGCGCCGAAAAGCTTCTCAAGCCGAAGGGTCGCCGTCCCGTCATGCCAGTTCTCACCTCCACCCGTGAGGAGTACGCACCGAAGGGCGTTGTCGGAATCATCGCCCCGTTCAACTACCCGCTTTCCCTGACGGTCTCCGATGCCATCCCGGCGATGCTCGCCGGGAACACGGTCGTGCTCAAGCCGGATTCGCAGACCCCGCTCTCCGCTCTGCTTGGCGCGGAGCTGCTCGCCGAGGCGGGGTTGCCGGAGGGCGTATTCAACGTTGTCACCGGGCGCGGATCTGAGGTCGGCCAGGCGATCATGCAGGAGTGCGACTACCTGATGTTCACCGGCTCCACCGCGACAGGACAGTCCCTGGCGGAGCAGGTCGCGCCCCGGCTGATCGATTACTCGATGGAGCTCGGCGGAAAGAATCCCCTCATCGTCGCCGACGACGCCGATGTCGATCGTGCCGTCGCCGGCGTGTGGCCCGCGTGCTTCGGCAATTCCGGCCAGCTGTGTATCTCCATCGAGCGCATCTACGTCCATCGCAGGGTCGCTGACGAGTTCATCCCCAAGTTTGTCGACCGCGTCAACCAGATCAAGGTCGGTGGCGGCCGCGGCTGGGACAACGACATGGGCTCGCTCATCTCCGTCGAGCACGCCGACACGGTGGAGAAGTTCGTCAACGACGCCGTGGAGAAAGGGGCCAAGGTGCTCACCGGCGGCAAGCGTCTGCGCGAGCTTGGCGACGCCTTCTACGCCCCGACCGTGCTCACCGACGTCCCGGAATCGGCGGACCTGCACCGCGGAGAAGTATTTGGCCCGGTTGTGTACATCGAGATCGTCGATTCCAACGACGAGGCCGTGCGCCGCGCCAACGACACGGATTACGGTCTCAACTCCTCGGTGTGGGCGAAGCCGTCGACAGGCAAGAAAATCGCTTCCAAGCTGGAGAGCGGCACCGTCAACATCAACGAAGGGTACGCACCCGCGTGGTCGGCGATCGACGCGCCGATGGGCGGCTGGAAAACCTCGGGAGTGGGCCGGCGCCATGGTGACGGAGGCATGACCAAGTACACGGAGTCCCGCAATGTGACCCAGACGCGTTTTATGAACCTGGTCAACAACGGCATCCGCAGCGACATCTGGGCTACCGCGCTGGCGACGTCGCTCAAACTCGGCCGCGACATCCTGCGATAGCAGGCGGCAACCTGCAAGGGGTCGGACATGCGATACAATCGGCCACCATGCTTCCCAAGTCCCGAATTCTGGCGGCCCTCCTCACAGGTCTCGGCATCGCCTTGATCGTCGGAGGGCTGCTGGCACCCCGCTTCCTGATCGGGGACGGCCGGCTCCCGCTGGACTTGGAGCACACCACGTGGACAATGTCCGACCCCGCCGGTTCCTACGAGGGGCAGACCCAGCCAGTCACGCGTCAGCTCCACATGGAGATCCAGAACCCCTCTAATAGCGACACCGCGAGCGTGCGGGTGGGGGAGACCCTGCGCGCGGGGACGTCGGAACGCGACTTTGACAACCTGGTCTCGGCCGGAACGTGGACTTTTTCCATGGACCGGGTCTCCGGAGAACCGACGGGGCCCTTAAAACTGTCCAACGTCATGATTCTCCCCGAAACCGAGGTCGCCGAGACAGGACCGTGGCTGAAACTTCCGGCCGGCGCCCAGCAGACTACCTACGAAGTGTTCGATTCCGCGCTTCGCGGCACCGCGCCGGCGGCATTTACCGGCGAGGAGGAGATCGCGGGCCGGACTGTTTACCGCTACAAACAGGCGGTGGCACCCACCAACCTCGCGCTGCGATACGCCGACATGCGCAACACTAAGACGCAGGTGGATGAGGAAGGCAACCAGACTCGCTCGTTCCTGTTCTACTCTGCCACCCGCGAGTTGTTGGTGGACCAGGTCTCCGGTCTTGTCGTCGGGATGAACGAGGACGTGGACTATTATTACGCCGGCGCGGACGGTAAACGGGTCGAAGACGTGTTGCGCTACGCGGGGGAGATGCCGCGCGAGCAGACCGCGGCGATGGTCGAACAGCTCGCAGGTGTGTTCTCTCAGGGGCAGTCGCGCACCGTGTCGGCGGCCGTCATGTCGGCCGGCGCGGTACTGACGCTGATCGGGCTCATTGGGGCGCTGCGGCCGGGACGTCGGCAAAACCGCAGGAACTCTGCAGCGGCGGAGTCGCCCGGCGCGCCACGATAGTGCGATGGGCGGCGGCGGGGTGGTAGAGTTCCCCGCGACGGCGGATCCTGTGCACCGACGGTGTTCAGGAAACAAGCGCATGTCTTTACAACCCGGGGACGATGGTATAAAGTCAATCGTTGCGCTGGAAGCCGTCTCTAGTCGCGCTGAAGAGCCTTGCCCGTCATTTTGCAAAAGATGATTTGACAAGGCGACTTTGTGCATTTCAGGGGGCGGGACTTCCACAGCTGACCGAATGCTAATTTATCCAGCGGAAACCCCGGATTTGCCCCGACTGAGCAGATGCCGCAAGGACCGCGTGAGGTGCTGGAAGGACCCAACTTGGCAGTCTCCCACCAGACCATGTCAATGGCCAATATCCCCGGAGCTCCCGAGCGTTACTCGTTCGCGAAAATCTCCGAGCCTGTAACCGTGCCCGGATTGCTGGACGTTCAGAGCGAGTCCTTTGCCTGGCTCGTTGGAACCCAGGACTGGCGCGAGCGCCAGCGCGCCGAGCGCGGTGACACCGCCCGCATTACTAGCGGCCTCGAGGACATCCTCGACGAGATCTCCCCGATCCAGGACTACTCGGGCAATATGAGCCTGTCGTTGTCCGAGCCCCGGTTCGAGGAAATCAAGTACTCGATCGATGAGTGCAAAGAAAAGGACATCAACTACTCCGCGCCCCTGTACGTGACCGCGGAGTTCATCAACAACGACACCCAGGAGATCAAGTCCCAGACGGTGTTCATCGGCGACTTCCCGCTGATGACCGACAAGGGAACCTTCATTGTCAACGGCACCGAGCGCGTCGTTGTCTCCCAGCTGGTTCGTTCGCCCGGTGTCTACTTCGACGAGACAATCGACAAGTCCACCGAGCGTCCGCTGCACGCCGTCAAGGTGATCCCGTCGCGCGGCGCGTGGCTCGAGTTCGACGTGGACAAGCGCGATACCGTCGGTGTGCGCATCGACCGCAAGCGCCGCCAGCCGGTCACCGTGCTGCTGAAGGCGCTTGGCTGGACCACGGAGCAGATTACGCAGCGCTTCGGCTTCTCCGAGATCATGATGTCCACCCTCGAGTCCGACGGCGTAGCCAACACCGACGAGGCACTGCTGGAGATCTACCGCAAGCAGCGCCCCGGTGAGCAGCCGACCCGCGACCTCGCGCAGTCCCTGCTCGAGAACTCCTTCTTCAAGGCGAAGCGCTACGACCTCGCCCGCGTCGGCCGCTACAAGGTTAACCGCAAGCTCGGCCTGGGCGGCGACCACGACGGCCTCATGACGCTGACCGAGGAGGACATCGCCACCACCCTCGAGTACCTCGTGCGTCTGCACGCGGGCGAGACCGAGATGACCTCCCCGACTGGTGAGATCATCCCGATCAACACCGACGACATCGACCACTTCGGAAACCGTCGCCTCCGAACCGTCGGCGAGCTGATTCAGAATCAGGTCCGCGTCGGCCTGTCCCGCATGGAGCGCGTTGTGCGCGAGCGCATGACAACCCAGGACGCGGAATCGATCACACCGACCTCGCTGATTAACGTGCGCCCGGTCTCCGCGGCGATCCGGGAGTTCTTCGGCACCTCCCAGCTGTCCCAGTTCATGGATCAGAACAACTCCCTGTCTGGCCTGACCCACAAGCGCCGCCTCTCCGCGCTCGGCCCGGGCGGCCTGTCGCGCGAGCGCGCCGGCATCGAGGTCCGAGACGTGCACCCGTCGCACTACGGCCGCATGTGCCCCATCGAGACTCCCGAAGGCCCGAACATCGGCCTCATCGGTGCGCTGTCGTCGTACGCACGCGTCAACGCGTTCGGTTTCATCGAGACTCCGTACCAGAAGGTCGTCGACGGCAAACTGACCGACCAGATCGACTACCTCACGGCTGACGAGGAGGACCGCTACGCCATCGCGCAGGCGGCCACTCCGATGGACGCCGAGGGCAACCTCACCGGCGAGCGTATCGAGGTTCGCCTCAAGGACGGCGACATCGGCGTCGTCGGTGCCCAGGGCGTGGATTACCTCGATATTTCCCCGCGCCAGATGGTGTCCGTCGCTACCGCGATGATTCCGTTCCTCGAGCACGACGACGCGAACCGCGCGCTCATGGGTGCGAACATGCAGAAGCAGGCTGTGCCGCTGTTGCGCTCCGAGGCCGCCTACGTGGCCACGGGCATGGAGCAGCGCGCCGCGTACGACGCGGGCGACACCGTGATCACCCGCAAGGCCGGCGTGGTCGAAGACGTCACCGGTGACTTCATCACCATCATGGACGATGACGGCATCCGCGACACGCACCTGCTGCGTACCTTCGAGCGCACCAACCAGGGCACCTGCTACAACCAGACCCCGATCGTGTCCGCTGGCGAGCGCGTCGAGGCCGGCCAGGTCATCGCCGACGGCCCGGGTACGAAGAACGGCGAGATGGCCCTCGGCCGCAACCTGCTCGTCGCCTTCATGCCGTGGGAAGGCCACAACTACGAGGACGCGATCATCCTCAACCAGCGCGTGGTGGAGGACGACATTCTCACCTCCGTGCACATCGAGGAGCACGAGATCGACGCCCGCGACACCAAGCTCGGCGCCGAGGAAATCACCCGTGAGATCCCGAATGTTTCCGAGGACGTGCTCAAGGACCTCGACGAGCGCGGCATCATCCGCATTGGCGCCGATGTCCGAGACGGCGACATCCTCGTCGGCAAGGTCACGCCGAAGGGCGAGACCGAGCTGACCCCGGAGGAGCGCCTGCTGCGCGCCATCTTCGGTGAGAAGGCCCGCGAGGTGCGCGACACTTCCCTGAAGGTGCCCCACGGTGAGACCGGTAAGGTCATCGCTGTGCGCCGCTTCTCGCGCGACGACGACGACGACCTGAGCCCGGGTGTCAACGAGATGATCCGCGTCTACGTCGCCCAGAAGCGCAAGATCCAGGACGGCGACAAGATGGCCGGCCGCCACGGCAACAAGGGTGTCGTGGGCAAGATCCTGCCGCAGGAGGACATGCCGTTCATGGCTGACGGCACCCCAGTGGACATCATTCTGAACACGCACGGTGTGCCCCGCCGTATGAACATTGGCCAGGTTCTCGAGGTCCACCTCGGCTGGCTGGCGCACGCCGGCTGGACCGTCAACCCGGATGACCCCGCCAACGCCGCGCTGCTGGAAACCCTGCCGGAGCACCTTTACGACGTGCCGCCGGAATCGCTCACCGCGACTCCTGTGTTCGACGGTGCCAGCAACGAGGAGATCGCGGGTCTGCTCGCGAACTCCAAGCCCAACCGCGACGGTGACGTCATGGTCGACCGCGACGGCAAGACCGTGCTTTTCGACGGCCGCTCCGGCGAGCCGTTCAAGTACCCGGTGTCCGTGGGCTACATGTACATGCTCAAACTGCACCACCTGGTGGACGAGAAGATCCACGCCCGTTCCACGGGCCCGTACTCCATGATTACACAGCAGCCGCTGGGCGGTAAGGCCCAGTTCGGCGGCCAGCGCCTCGGTGAGATGGAGGTGTGGGCGATGCAGGCGTACGGCGCCGCCTACACCCTCCAGGAGCTCCTGACCATCAAGTCGGACGACGTGGTCGGCCGTGTGAAGGTCTACGAGGCGATCGTCAAGGGCGACAACATCCCGGATCCGGGCATCCCCGAGTCCTTCAAGGTGCTGCTCAAGGAGCTGCAGTCGCTGTGCTTGAACGTCGAGGTTCTCACCGCCGACGGCACCCCGATGGAGCTCTCCGGCGACGACGACGACGACTACGACCAGGCAGGTTCCTCCCTCGGAATCAACCTCTCGCGCGACGAGGGTGCAGCGGCTGACACGGCCTAAACGCCAACGAACGCAACGCAAGAAACTATCCACACCGATCCTCCCCACGAGGGGGAGGTGAAAGGGAATTTACGTGTTTGACGTAAACCTCTTCGACGAGCTTCGCATTGGCCTGGCCACCGCCGACGACATCCGCCGCTGGTCCCACGGCGAGGTCAAGAAGCCGGAAACCATCAACTACCGCACTCTCAAGCCCGAGAAGGACGGTCTGTTCTGCGAGCGCATCTTCGGGCCGACCCGCGACTGGGAGTGCGCCTGCGGCAAGTACAAGCGTGTGCGCTACAAGGGCATTATCTGCGAGCGCTGCGGTGTCGAGGTGACCAAGTCCAAGGTGCGCCGCGAGCGTATGGGCCACATCGAGCTCGCCGCCCCCGTCACCCACATCTGGTATTTCAAGGGCGTGCCGTCCCGCTTGGGTTACCTGCTTGACCTGGCCCCGAAGGACCTGGAGCGCATTATCTACTTCGCGGCCAACATCATCACGTCCGTCGATGATGAGGCGCGTCACAACGACATGTCCACTCTCGAGGCCGAGATGCTCATGGAGAAGAAGGAAGTCGAGGCAGACGCCAACTCCGAGATCGCCGAGCGTGCCCAGAAGCTGGAGGAGGACCTCGCCGAGCTCGAGGCCGCCGGCGCCAACGCGTCGTCGCGCAAGAAGGTGCAGCAGGCCGCTGACAAGGAGATGACCCACATCCGCCAGGCCGGCGAGCGCGAGGTCGAGCGTCTCGACGAGGTGTGGCAGACCTTTGTCAAGCTCGCCCCGAAGCAGATGGTCATCGACGAGAACCTGTATGAGGAGCTCGTCGACCGCTACGAGGATTACTTCACCGGCGGCATGGGTGCCGAGGCAATTCAGACTCTTATCCGCAACTTCGACCTCGAGGCCGAGGCGGAGGAGCTTCGCACCATCATCGCCGAGGGTAAGGGTCAGAAGAAGATCCGCGCGCTCAAGCGCCTGAAGGTTGTCGCCGCGTTCCTGCGCTCCGGCAATGACCCGGCCGGCATGATCCTCGACGCTATCCCGGTCATCCCGCCCGAGCTGCGCCCGATGGTTCAGCTCGACGGTGGTCGCTTCGCCACGTCCGACCTGAATGACCTGTACCGCCGAGTGATCAACCGCAACAACCGCCTTAAGCGCATGATCGACCTCGGTGCCCCCGAGATCATCGTGAACAACGAGAAGCGCATGCTGCAGGAATCCGTGGACGCACTGTTCGACAACGGCCGCCGCGGCCGCCCGGTCACCGGCCCGGGCAACCGCCCGCTGAAGTCCCTGTCCGACCTGCTCAAGGGCAAGCAGGGCCGCTTCCGCCAGAACCTGCTGGGCAAGCGCGTAGATTACTCCGGCCGTTCCGTGATCATCGTCGGCCCGCAGCTCAAGCTGCACGAGTGCGGCCTGCCCAAGCTCATGGCACTTGAGCTGTTCAAGCCGTTCGTGATGAAGCGCCTGGTAGACAATGACTACGCGCAGAACATCAAGTCCGCCAAGCGCATGGTGGAGCGCCAGCGCCCCGAGGTGTGGGACGTTCTCGAAGAGGCCATCTCCGAGCACCCCGTGCTGCTTAACCGCGCGCCGACGCTGCACCGTCTGGGTATCCAGGCGTTCGAGCCGAAGCTCGTCGAGGGCAAGGCCATCCAGCTGCACCCGCTTGCCTGCGAGGCGTTCAACGCTGACTTCGACGGCGACCAGATGGCGGTGCACCTGCCGCTGTCCGCTGAGGCGCAGGCCGAAGCCCGCGTGCTCATGTTGTCGTCCAACAACATCCTGTCCCCGGCATCCGGCAAGCCGCTGGCGATGCCGCGCCTGGACATGGTCACCGGTCTGTACTTCTTGACGATGCTAAAGGGCGAGTCCGAGATCGGCGGCGAGGGCGCGTACGCCCCGGCCGACGAGAACCGCCCCGCGCGCGGCGTGTACACCTCCTACCGCGAGGCGATCATGGCTTACGACCGCGGTGTGCTCGGCCTGCAGGCCCCGATCAAGGTGCGCATCGACCACCTGCGCCCGACGCCGGAAATCGAGGCGGAGCAGTTCGCCGACGGCTGGGAGCAGGGCCAGTCCTGGCTCGCTGACACCACGCTCGGCCGCATCATGTTCAACGAGATGCTGCCGTTCAACTTCCCGTACCAGGAAGGTGCGATGGTGCGCAAGGGTGGCGGTTCCGGCAAGGTGCTGCTTGGCGACGTCATCCAGTCCATGGTGGAGAAGTACCCGATGATCACCGTCGCGCAGACGCTGGACAAGATGAAGGATGCCGGTTTCTACTGGGCAACCCGCTCTGGCGTGACCATCTCCATGTCCGACGTTCTGGTCCTCCCGAACAAGGTGGAGGTGCTCGAGCAGTACGAGCGCGAAGCTGAGGAGATCGAGCGCAAGTTCTGGGAGAAGGGTGCGCTGACCGAGGAGAACCGCTACGACCGCCTGGTCGAGCTCTGGCAGGACGCCACCAACAAGGTGGGTCAAGCCGTGGAGGACCTCTACCCGGACGACAACCCGATCCCGATGATCGTGAAGTCCGGTGCGGCCGGTAACATGCGCCAGATCTGGACCCTGGCAGGCATGAAGGGCATGGTCGTGAACTCGCGCGGCGAGTACATCACCCGCCCGATCAAGACCTCCTTCCGCGAGGGCCTGTCGGTGATGGAGTACTTCAATAACTCCCACGGTTCCCGCAAGGGCCTCGCCGATACCGCTCTGCGTACCGCCGACTCCGGCTACCTCACCCGTCGTCTCGTCGACGTGGCACAGGACGTCATCGTCCGCGAGGACGACTGTGGCACCCACCAGGGTGTCCGCGTGCCGGTGGCGCAGCAGGTGGGTGACAAGTGGGTTCGCGACGACCTTGTCGAGACCACGGTTTCCGGCCGAGTGCTCGCAGGCGACGCGAAGGACGCCGACGGAACTGTCGTTCTCGAAGCTGGTTCCGACCTGAACGAGGACAACGTCGACAAGCTTGTCGCCGCAGGCGTCGCCGAGGTCAAGGTCCGCTCCGTGCTGACCTGCCAGACCCCGACCGGCGTGTGCGCGAAGTGCTACGGCAAGTCTATGGCTTCAGGCCATCTCGTGGACATCGGCGAGGCGGTCGGCATCGTGGCGGCCCAGTCGATCGGTGAGCCCGGCACGCAGCTGACAATGCGTACCTTCCACCAGGGCGGTGTCGGCGGCGACATCACCGGTGGTCTGCCGCGTGTGCAGGAACTGTTCGAGGCGCGCGTGCCCAAGAACCGCGCCCCGATCGCCTCCGTCGCCGGCACCGTCACGCTGGAGGACGAGGGCAACTTCTGGACGCTGACCATCCACCCGGATGACGGTTCCGACAATGTCGTATACGAGAAGCTGTCAAAGCGCCAGGGCCTCGCGCAGGTCCGCCGCCCGATGGAGTCCAACCCGAATGCCATGATCGAGCGTTCGCTGCGCGAGGGCGACCGCGTTGAGGTGGGCGACCGCCTGCTGCGCGGTGCGGCTGACCCGCACGACGTGCTTGAGATTCTCGGGCGCCGCGGTGTCGAGAAGCACCTCATTGATGAGGTGCAGGCCGTGTACCGCACCCAGGGTGTGTCCATCCACGACAAGCACATCGAGATCATCATCCGCCAGATGCTGCGTCGCGGTAACGTCATCGACTCCGGTGACACGGACTTCCTGCCGGGTACCTTGGTGGATCTCGCCGAGGCACGCCAGGTCAACGCGCAGACGGTTGCCGACGGCGGCCAGCCGGCAGAGATGCGCTCGGAGATCATGGGTATCACCAAGGCGTCGTTGGCTACGGAGTCGTGGCTGTCCGCGGCCTCGTTCCAGGAGACCACGCGCGTGCTGACCGACGCCGCGATCAACAAGCGCTCCGACAAGCTGATCGGCCTGAAGGAGAACGTGATCATCGGTAAGCTGATTCCGGCTGGCACGGGTATCTCCCGCTACCGCAACATTCAGGTCAAGCCGACAGAGGCTGCTCGCTCCGCGGCGTACTCGATCCCGACGTTCGGGGATTCGATCTACGGTGACGACGGCTACGGCGAGTTCACCGGTGCCTCGGTGCCGCTGGACGAGTACGGCTTCGATCAGATGTAGCTCGCGCAAGAATCAGGGCCTGATTCCGATCTCGCATCGGGGTCAGGCCCTTGTTTTTGGCTCAGGTGCTCGACGCCCGCGCCCATATACGAGCAAACACTTGCTTCCGTCTGCTCCAAAACAGGGTTGAGCATGTGAAAGGGCTCGCTCGCCCCCTCTGTATCGAGTCTGGCAGCCCAGCCAACGCGGATGGATCTCGGGGATTCCAGCCCGGATTTGCTTCTACGAACCGGCGTCCTGTAACGTCCATACGGATTTCGCGCGCACGCACTGTGCGAAGCGAAACTTGAATCCCCCGTGTCCCCCGCGGTTGGTGGTTCGCGCAGACGGAAGGGCCCCGAAAAAGAGCCCCCATTTTTGCGTGTTCAGCCACTGACGCACCGGCACAATGAAAAACGTCACTGACCTTTAGAGATACGAAGGACTGTTAATGCCAACTATTCAGCAGCTGGTCCGCAAGGGCCGCCACGATAAGCGCACCAAGGTCGCCACGGCGGCCTTGAAGGGCTCCCCGCAGCGCCGCGGCGTGTGCACCCGTGTGTACACCACCACCCCGAAGAAGCCGAACTCGGCTCTCCGCAAGGTTGCCCGCGTGCGCCTCACCTCCGGCATCGAGGTTTCCGCCTACATCCCCGGCGAGGGCCACAACCTGCAGGAGCACTCCATGGTGCTCGTGCGCGGCGGTCGTGTGAAGGACCTGCCGGGTGTGCGCTACAAGATCATCCGCGGTGCGCTGGATACCCAGGGCGTCAAGGACCGTAAGCAGGCTCGTTCCCGCTACGGCGCAAAGAAGGGACAGTAATTTAAATGCGTAAGCAGCAAGCTCCGAAGCGTCCCGTTGTCAAGGACCCGGTCTACAACTCCGAGGTCGTCACCCAGCTGGTGAACAAGATTTTGCTGGACGGCAAGAAGTCCACCGCAGAGCGCATCGTCTACGGCGCTCTCGAGATCTGCCGGGAGAAGACCGGCACCGATCCCGTCGGCACCCTGGAGAAGGCGCTGGGCAACATCCGCCCGGACCTCGAGGTCCGCTCCCGCCGCGTCGGCGGCGCAACCTACCAGGTCCCGGTCGAGGTCAAGCCCGGCCGCTCCAACACCCTCGCTCTGCGCTGGATGGTTACCTTCACCCGCCAGCGCCGCGAGAACACCATGATTGAACGCCTCGCCAACGAGATCCTCGATGCCTCCAACGGCCTCGGCGCATCCGTCAAGCGTCGCGAGGACACGCACAAGATGGCCGAGGCGAACCGCGCCTTCGCCCACTACCGCTGGTAGTAGCCACAGAGTGCGTATCTTCAGCCAACCCGGCCGCCAGCCGCGGCGCATGTCCGAGAACTCCATACTGGTGTGATCTCGGCGGCGCGCGGCAGGCGCCCGGGTTTCGCGTATTAACGCGGTCGGGCTGACGAAGCGCGCAACTAATGGCAGAATTGACAAAGGTAAATATCCACACAGGCGTTACCGGCAGGCCCGGCCAGGTAATCGGAAACGCCGACAACACTTAAGTTGGGGTAATAAACGTGGCACAAGAAGTGCTTAAGGATCTGAACAAGGTCCGCAACATCGGCATCATGGCTCACATCGACGCCGGTAAGACCACCACCACCGAGCGCATTCTCTTCTACACCGGTATCAACCGCAAGGTCGGAGAGACCCACGACGGTGGCGCGACCACGGACTGGATGGAGCAGGAGAAGGAGCGCGGCATCACCATCACGTCCGCCGCTGTCACCTGTTTCTGGAACAACAACCAGATCAACATCATCGATACCCCGGGCCACGTCGACTTCACCGTCGAGGTTGAGCGCTCCCTGCGCGTGCTCGACGGTGCCGTCGCCGTCTTCGACGGCAAAGAGGGCGTCGAGCCCCAGTCGGAGCAGGTTTGGCGCCAGGCCGCCAAATACGACGTCCCGCGCATCTGCTTCGTCAACAAGATGGACAAGCTGGGCGCAGACTTCTATTACACCGTTCAGACGATCATCGACCGCCTCGGCGCCAAGCCCTTGGTCATGCAGCTGCCGATCGGTGCCGAAGACGACTTCGACGGTGTTGTCGACCTCGTCGAAATGCGCGCCCTGCTGTGGCCGGGCAAGGTTGAGACCGGCACCCCGCCGCAGATCCAGGAGATCCCGGCTGAGCTGCAAGAAAAGGCTGAGGAGTACCGCGAGAAGCTGCTCGAGACCGTGGCCGAGTCCGACGAGGCTCTTATGGAGAAGTACTTCGGTGGCGAGGAGCTGACCGTCGACGAGATCAAGACGGCCATCCGCAAGATGGTGGTCAACTCGGAGGTGTACCCGGTCTTCTGTGGCACTGCTTACCGCAACAAGGGCGTTGAGCCGCTGCTTGACGCTGTCATCGACTTCCTCCCGAGCCCGCTCGACATCGGAGAGGTCCATGGCACGTCCATGGACGGCGAGATCGACATGACGCGTAAGCCGTCCGTCGAGGAGCCGTTCTCGGCCCTCGCGTTCAAGATCGCGGTTCACCCGTTCTTCGGCAAGCTCACCTATGTGCGTGTCTACTCCGGCCAGGCAATTCCGGGCGAGCAGATGCTCAACTCCACGAAGAACAACAAAGAGCGCGTGGGCAAGCTTTTCCAGATGCACGCGAACAAGGAGAACCCGGTCGAGCACGCCGACGCCGGCAACATCTACGCCTTCATCGGCCTGAAGAACACCACCACGGGCGATACGCTGTGCAACCCGGACCACCCGATCATCCTCGAGTCCATGGACTTCCCGGACCCGGTTATCCAGGTGGCCATCGAGCCGAAGACCAAGGCTGACCAGGAGAAGCTGGGCACCGCGATTCAGAAGCTCGCCGAGGAGGACCCGACCTTCACCGTCAAGCTCGACGATGAGACCGGTCAGACCGTCATCGGCGGCATGGGCGAGCTGCACCTCGATGTCCTGGTCGACCGCATGAAGCGCGAGTTCAAGGTCGAGGCGAACATCGGTTCCCCGCAGGTTGCTTACCGCGAGACCATCCGCAAGAAGGTGGAGTCCCTGGACTACACCCACAAGAAGCAGACCGGTGGTTCGGGCCAGTTCGCGAAGGTCATTGTCTCCATCGAGCCCTACAACCCGGACGCAGCCGAGCTCGAGGACGGCGAGTCCGCGACCTACAAGTTCGTGAACGCCGTCACTGGCGGCCGCGTTCCGAAGGAGTACATCCCGTCTGTCGACGCCGGCATCCAGGACGCTATGCAGTACGGCTTCCTCGCTGGCTTCCCGCTGGTGAACATCCAGGCAACCCTCGAGGACGGCGCGTACCACGAAGTCGACTCCTCTGAAATGGCATTCAAGATGGCCGGCTCCCAGGTCCTCAAAGAGGCCGTTGCCAAGGCGAAACCCGTTCTGCTCGAGCCGCTCATGGCCGTCGAGGTCGTCACCCCGGAGGAGTACATGGGCACCGTCAACGGTGACATCAGCTCCCGCCGCGGCCAGGTCTACGCCATGGACGACCGCTCCGGCGCGAAGGTGGTCAAGGCCAAGGTGCCGCTCTCCGAGATGTTCGGCTACATCGGTGACCTACGTTCCAGCACCGCGGGCCGCGCGAACTTCACCATGGTGTTCGACTCCTACGCCGAGGTTCCGCAGAGCGTCGCACAGGAGATCATCGACGAGCGTAACGGCAAGTAGCCGTTGACCCTCGGGGTGCCTGCCCGCTGTGCCAGGGGCCGGCACTCCCCCCGGGGAGTAGCGGTTGAGCTGAGGCACGACCCGATCGGTGCCGTGTCTGAGCCAGCCGTTACTCTCTAGGTGGATCTGATTGTTTGGATCGCCGCAGCCGCCGAAAACCCTAAAAATCAGGGGCCCGTCGGTTTGAAAAACGGTCTTGATAAATCTAGGATCATGTAACTGGCACATTGTGAAATGGCCATTGTCGCCGTGCCTCGCAGGGGGTAGGCGGCAAGGCAAAAGTAAACCACGTGGCTGCGAAGGTCGTAGCCACCATGAAGTCCAGGAGGACATACAGTGGCAAAGGCTAAGTTTGAGCGTTCCAAGCCGCACGTAAACATCGGCACCATCGGTCACGTCGACCACGGCAAGACCACCACCACGGCTGCCATCACCAAGGTGCTCGCTGACGCTTACCCGGACGAGAACACCGCTTTCGCGTTCGATGCCATCGACAAGGCTCCCGAGGAGCGCGAGCGCGGCATCACCATCAACATCTCCCACGTGGAGTACAACACCCCGAAGCGCCACTACGCTCACGTTGACGCCCCGGGCCACGCCGACTACATCAAGAACATGATCACCGGCGCAGCTCAGATGGACGGCGCCATCCTCGTCGTTGCCGCTACCGACGGCCCGATGCCGCAGACTCGTGAGCACGTGCTTCTCGCTCGCCAGGTCGGTGTTCCCTACATCCTCGTTGCGCTGAACAAGTGCGACATGGTTGACGATGAGGAAATCATCGAGCTCGTCGAGATGGAGGTCCGCGAGCTGCTCGCAGAGCAGGATTACGACGAGGACGCTCCGATCACGCACATCTCCGCACTCAAGGCTCTCGAGGGCGACGAGAAGTGGGTCCAGTCCGTGCTCGACCTCATGCAGTCCTGCGACGACTCCATCCCGGACCCGGTCCGCGAGACCGACCGCGACTTCCTCATGCCGATCGAGGACATCTTCACCATTTCCGGCCGCGGTACCGTTGTTACCGGCCGTGTTGAGCGTGGCGTTCTGAACCTCAACGACGAGGTTGAGATCATCGGCATCCGCGAGAAGTCCCAGAAGACCACCGTCACCTCCATCGAGATGTTCAACAAGCTTCTCGACACCGCTGAGGCCGGCGACAACGCTGCACTTCTTCTCCGTGGCCTGAAGCGCGAGGACGTCGAGCGCGGCCAGGTTGTCATCAAGCCGGGCGCTTACACCCCGCACACCAAGTTCGAGGGCTCCGTCTACGTCCTTTCCAAGGATGAGGGCGGCCGCCACACCCCGTTCTTCGACAACTACCGTCCGCAGTTCTACTTCCGCACCACCGACGTGACCGGTGTTGTGAAGCTGCCGGAGGGCACCGAGATGGTCATGCCGGGCGACAACGTCGACATGTCCGTCGAGCTCATCCAGCCGGTCGCTATGGACGAGGGCCTGCGCTTCGCAATTCGCGAGGGCTCCCGCACCGTCGGCGCTGGCCGCGTCACCAAGATCCTGGATTAATTTCCGGAATCTGGCTGACACCAGTTAAGTAAGGCCTCCACCCCGCAAGGGGTCGGAGGCCTTCTCTGCGTTCAGGGTAAGGTTGCTGGACGTGAAAGATCCGACCCGTATTCCCCACATGATCGATGCTCTGCGCCGGGCGTGGGAGGGGCAGCCGGACATTACGTTGCCTGAGCTTTTGGGCGTCGTCGCAAACCGGGGGATCGGGTGGGCTTCCACCGACGACGATCTCCTCCAGGTCTTGAACGACATCGAGTCAGAGCACCCGTCGCTTATCGACGCCTCCACCATCGCACACCTCACCATCACCACGTCTTCGCCTGCTCATGTCGTCACCCTAGGCGGCGGGACTGTGGTCGTCCGCAGCGCCCGCGACGCGGGTCGGATGCCGGGTGTCTGGTCGTACTCCTCAATGCGCCGCACCGGTCCGGGGCTGCCCCTGGTCATCGCGGATACGGAGGGGGTGGAGCACCGGCTCGGCGTGGTGGGATTGGTTAGTGTATTCGACCCCGAGGATGCACCGGATTTGCTCGGTCTGGACAGACTCGACGTGGGTAACCACCGTTGGCTCGTCGCTTTCGAGGACGGCAGACGGGCCGTCATTGGCCAGAGGATCCGGGTCTGGGAGCAGGTGGCCAGGGAAGTCTCCTCATCGATGGTTGCCTGGGAACGGATCGATGCATGCGCACCCGGCGAAGACCTTGTGGTCAAGCCTGCGGGTGGAGGGCGCGCCTCGCCGCTTGGGCGTGTCGCGTCCGTCCACGTCCTCGAGGTGTAGATCAGCCCCCGATCCGGTCGAGGTGGAGCTTGTACACCGTGTCGATGTCCATGGCGCCGCAGGCCGCCACGAAGTCCCGCTCGGCCGACTCCACGAAGGACACCGTCTCGCGCAGGGTGTAGCCGGGTTCTGCGGTGACGGTGAAGGTGACAGTGGGTCGATCGCGCACCATGGCGACCGTGGCCTGAGCGTTATCGACGACCTCCGATGCTGACATGTGCTCGCAGGCGGCCTGTGCCACGCGCTGCAGGTGGAAGACGGTATCGCCGTGCTTACCGTCTGCCGGGGTGACAGGCCGTGTGGTAAACGCCCGGCTGCGGATGTTGGAGTACACCAGCCACGCGCCAAGAACTAGCGCAACCGTTAGGGCGCCCGCCAGCGCGTACGGGTACCAGGGCGACTGGGGCAGCGAAGACAGGCGCGCTCGGTCGAGGGATGCGACAAATTCGCTGGCGTAGGGGACGTCCCAGTACAGGGCCGCCGGCGCCAACCCCGCCCCCAGGAGGGTGCAGCCGCAGAGGAAAACGAGGAGGCGGTCGACGGCGGAAAGTGCACGGGTCATTGCTCATCCTCGCTGGTCGGGTCCGCTTGCTGGGGAAGTAGGGCGACGGTTACGCGCGGCTGTACCTGCAGCGGGGAAAACTCGTCGATAAGCGAGGCTTCTATGCGCTGTTTGAGTTCTGTACCGGTCCCGTCATCTTCGACGGCCACCCGGACGCGCCTACGGGTGGCGCGGGAGTTGATGGCGCCGTCCCCGGCGTGGGTGCGGGCGAGGTGGGTCGACTTGCGGGCCATGTCGACGGGGCGGATCCAGACAGACGCGGGTGACGCCACTCGAGCGTGGGTGCGCACGCGCGGGGACAACGCGGCGATGATCATCCACAGGCCCGCCAGCGAGACGGCGATGCCGAGCGCGACCGCCACCAGATTCACCGGGTACGAGGCCAGCCAGCGCAGCGCGGCCGCCACCCACGAATTTTCGGGGTTGTTCTCGCCCCAGCGAAACCACAGATCCCGTCCGATCGCAAACGCGAGGACGAGAAGAAGCACGCCGATGAGGACGGCAAGCCAACGGGCGGGCGGATCCGCCCGCGGTTCACGTCCCGGGGAGGCGGCGGGAAGGTCAGTGCGTGGAGACAACGGCGTTCACCATCGGTTCAATCGTGATTGGGCGGAGAGGCGTGGGTGCCGGGGTGTGGGGGGCGGCGACATCGATGGGTGGCGCGGAGAACGTATCGACGACCTCCGCAGGCGTGAACCCGACGGAGAGCAGTTCGTGTTGCTTGGGGCGCAACCCCCCCGTGCGCACGGGGCGGGGAGCAGGCGCAGACACTCTTTCCGGTCGCTGCGAGGAAGATCGGACACGTACCGGGATAGGGTCGATCGCAACCGGGTGCTCGGTCACCTCGTGGAGGGTGACGGCGCCACCGGCCTTGGCGTCGGCGACCTTGATGTTGACCCGCGTGACTTCCATACCGGTGAGGGTGTGCACCTGCGCGATCACCGCGGCTCGGATTGCGTCTGTGATGGCAGCGACGGGGGAGGGGTATGACACCGCGATTTCCGTCTCAATGGCAGCGGTGCCCGCCCGTTTGTTCAGGCGCGCGTGTGCCCGTGGCAGGCTGCGCCCGGCGAGACCGGCAAGCTTGGCGTCCAGGCAGATCGAACCGGGGACACCACGGACGGCGGCCTCTGCGATGCGCTCCACGGCGCGCTCGCTCAAATGCAGGGATGTCGGGTCCATCAGCTGCGTCCTCTGCCAGAGCCGGCGCTGATGATCTCCGCGATATCCACCCGGCCGTCGAGCTGGGCACCGATGACTCCGCCGATGGCCACGAACAAGAGAAGCCACAGCAACCCGGGCCAACCGCCGAAGGTGACAAAGAAGGCGACGATGACGCCCGCGATAATGCCGAGCGCGGTCTTTGTGCCGAGAAGATTCATGGGATTCATGGGTGGGTCCCTTTCTGCGCGTCCGCAACGATGATGTCGATAAAGTCCAACTGCGGGGCGGCAGCGGCGGCGGCGGAGCGGACATCCTCCGCAACCTTGTTAATCGGGCGACCCGAATCCACGTTGTAGACGACATGGATTTCAGTGCCGACGGCGGATGAGCGGTCCACCGCGCGAAGCCCGTGGATGCGGGTGCCGGGGAGTAGTAGCGCCACTTCACCGAACCTGCCCGCGCTCAACCCCGCGACCCCGGGGACGGACAGCACCGCCAGCCGGATGGCCTCACCGGATTCCCGAGTGATGGAGCCTGGCATCGTTAGTGACTCAGAGAGGCCGCGGGGGACACCGCGTCGGGGGTGTCTGCGCGGTCGGCGGGCTCTGCCTCGGGCAGGTTCACGTCGTGAACGGTGATGTCGACGCGGTCGACGATCAGGCCGGTCATACGTGTCACTGCCTGGGTGACGTTCTCGCGGATGGCTTTGGCGAGTTCGTGGATGGCAACGCCGTATTCCGCGATGATCGCCACCGCCACAGACGCGTGGCCCTCCTGGACAGCGACGTTAACGCCCTGCTGGACGTTGGTCGACGCGGTTAAGGACTCGCGCACAGCGCCCCACATGCGTGCGGCTCCGCCGCCCAAGTTGGCTACGCCGGAAACCTCGCGCGCGGCAATTCCCGCGATCTTGCCGACAACGGTGTCGTCGATGACCGTAGTGCCGTGGTCAGTTACGAGGTTTTCGTTGCGGGTTGCGGGGGCGACCGGAGTCTCGGATGTGACAACGGTGGAAGTGCCGCGGTTGTTCTCAGCCATGGCTGTCCTTTCTTGAAACGGTGCACCCAACTCTACCGCCGAAGCGTTGGAAGGGGCGTCGACAAGCGTCTTGCTTTTGATTTACGGCCTGTGCTTTAATAGTCGGGTTGCTTTGACACGGCGCGGCCTTGAGAGAGGTGGCGCGGTGGTGAGGCGAACATGACACCTTCTTATATCGAGAAGGTCCCGCAAGGGGACCGGAGAAGGGCCATGGCAAATAAACAGCGGCAGTACGCAAGGGTCACGCGCCCTTCCGAGTCTGACACCCGAGGCGCGAAGCGCCTCCGGCGGAAGCACTTAAGCAGTTGCACGCAATTATTTGCCGTGCCACTTAACCTTCCGGTTCGTGTCATGGCAGTCAGAAACGACACTGGCGTTGAGCCAAGGGCCTTGCCCGGACAACGTTATAGAGAAACTAGAAGCATTCAACCCCACCGCTTCGAAACACCGAATGTGGGGATGCGAGGAAGAGGTAAGCGTGGCGGGACAGAAGATCCGCATCAGGCTCAAGGCCTACGACCACGAGGCAATCGACGCATCCGCGAAGAAGATTGTCGAGACGGTCACCCGCACGGGTGCCCGCGTCGTCGGGCCGGTGCCGTTGCCCACTGAGAAGAACGTGTACGCCGTTATTCGTTCTCCCCACAAGTACAAGGATTCTCGCGAGCACTTCGAGATGCGCACTCACAAGCGCCTCATCGACATTCTCGACCCGACGCCCAAGACGGTGGACGCGCTCATGCGCATCGACCTGCCGGCAAGCGTCGACGTGAACATCCAGTAAGCAAGATTCCGACTTTTGGTAGTGGAGAACTAACACATGTCTGACAACCAGATCAAGGGCATTCTGGGCAAGAAGCTCGGCATGACCCAGATCTTTGACGAGGACAACCGGGTTATCCCGGTCACCGTCGTCGAAGCTGGGCCGGTCGTAGTCACCCAGATTCGTACCCCCGAGACCGATGGCTACAGCGCCATCCAAATTGCTTACGGCGATATCGATCCCCGTAAGACGAAGAAGCCGCAGGTCGGCCACTTCAAGAAGGCCGGCGTCAACCCGCGCCGCCACGTCGCCGAGATCCGCATGGACGACACCTCCGCGTACGAGGTCGGCCAGGAATTCAACGCGACCATCTTCGACGGCGACTCCTACGTCGACGTCGTCGGCACCACCAAGGGCAAGGGATACGCCGGCGCCATGAAGCGCCACGGCTTCGCAGGCCAGGGCGCATCCCACGGTAACCAGGCCGCGCACCGCCGCGTGGGCTCCATCGGCGCCTGCGCGACCCCGGGCCGCGTGTTCAAGGGCACCCGCATGGCAGGCCGCATGGGCAGCAACCGCGTTACCACCCAGAACCTGAAGATCCAACGCATCGACGGCGACAACAACCTGATCCTGATCAAGGGAGCAATCCCGGGCGTCAAGGGCAGCATTGTTACCGTCAAGACCGCAGTGAAGGGCGGTGCTCACGCATGACGAACCTGACTCTCGACGTCCACACCGCTGACGGCAAGACCAACGGTTCCGTCGACCTCCCGGCCGAGCTTTTCGACCGCGAGGCGTCCATTCCCCTGATGCACCAGGTTGTCGTTGCGCAGCAGGCAGCTGCTCGCCAGGGCACCCACGCCACCAAGACGCGCGGCATGGTTCGCGGCGGCGGCAAGAAGCCGTTCCGCCAGAAGGGCACCGGTCGCGCCCGCCAGGGTTCGACCCGTGCACCGCACTTCACCGGCGGTGGCACCGTCCACGGGCCGCAGCCGCGCTCTTACGCGCAGCGCACCCCCAAGAAGATGATCAAGGCTGCTCTCGCAGGTGCACTCACCGACCGTGCACGTGGTGCTCGCATCCACGTCGTGGAGGAGCTCGTCCCGGGCCAGACCCCGTCGACGAAATCCGCACGCGCGTTCATCGAGCGTCTCACCGACCGCAAGTCCGTTCTTCTGGTCATCGGCCGTGAGGATGCGAACTCCCGACTTTCCGCAAGGAACCTGCCGGGCGTCCACATCCTTGAGCCGGGCCAGCTGAACACCTACGACGTGCTCAACGCTGACGATGTCGTGTTCTCCGTGGAGGCGCTTCACACCTTCGTGAACGCCGCCGCCGGCGCACCCGCTGCAGCTGTGGAGGAGGAGAAGTAAATGGCTAAGATCGCCAACCCGCGTGACATCATCATCGCCCCGGTCCTCTCCGAGAAGACCTACGCACTGATGGAGCAGAACACGTACACGTTTTTCGTGAACCCGTCTGCCAACAAGACCCAGATCAAGATTGCCGTGGAGGAGATCTTCGGCGTCGACGTCGCTTCGGTGAACACCGCCAACCGTGAGGGCAAGCGCAAGCGCTCCCGCACCGGTTTCGGCAAGCGCAAGGACACCAAGCGCGCCTACGTCACCCTCCGCGAGGGCAGCGACTCCATCGACATCTTCGGCGGCGCAGCCGTCTAAGTGGCTCGATAGAAAAGGACACATTATGGCTATTCGTAAGTACAAGCCGACAACCCCGGGTCGCCGCGCCAGCTCCGTCTCCGAGTTCGCGGAGATCACCCGCTCCACTCCGGAGAAGAGCCTGCTGCGCCCGCTCCCCAGGACGGGCGGCCGTAACAACCACGGTCACATCACCACTCGCCACCGCGGTGGCGGACACAAGCGCCGCTACCGCGTCATCGACTTCCGCCGCAACGACAAGGACGGCGTGCTGGCCAAGGTCGCTCATATCGAGTACGACCCGAACCGCACCGCCAACATTGCGCTGCTGCACTACGCCGATGGCGAGAAGCGTTACATCATCGCACCGAAGGGCCTGACCCAGGGCACCATGGTCGAGTCTGGCCCGAACGCGGATATCAAGGTGGGCAACAACCTGCCGCTCCGCAACATCCCGACCGGTACGACCATTCACGCCGTGGAGCTCAAGCCGGGCGCAGGCGCCAAGCTCGCCCGCTCCGCTGGCGCTTCCATCCAGCTCCTCGGTAAGGAAGGAGCATACGCAGTGCTGCGTATGCCGTCCTCCGAGATCCGCCGCGTGGACATCCGCTGCCGCGCCACCGTGGGTGAGGTCGGCAACGCCGACCAGATCAACATCCGCTGGGGTAAGGCTGGCCGTATGCGCTGGAAGGGCTGGCGCCCGACCGTCCGCGGTGTCGTGATGAACCCGGTCGACCACCCGCACGGTGGTGGCGAGGGCAAGACGTCCGGCGGCCGCCACCCGGTGTCGCCGTGGGGCCAGAAGGAAGGCCGCACCCGCAACCCGAACCGTTACTCGAACAACATGATCGTGCGCCGTCGTCGCGCGAACAAGAAGCGCTAAGAGGAGGTAAGCAGACATGCCACGCAGCCTGAAGAAGGGCCCGTTCGTCGATGAGCACCTCCTCAACAAGGTGGATGCTCAGAACGAGGCCGGCACCAAGCAGGTCATCAAGACCTGGTCTCGCCGCTCGACCATTCTCCCCGATTTCATCGGTCACACTTTCGCCGTCCACGACGGCCGCAAGCACGTGCCGGTGTTCGTCGATGAGTCCATGGTCGGTCACAAGCTCGGTGAGTTCGCACCAACCAAGACCTTCAAGGGTCACATCAAAGAATCGAAGGGACGTCGATAAGCGATGAGTGACACCATCACCTCCGCATCCGCGACGGCCAAGTTCGTCCGCACCTCCCCGATGAAGGCGCGCCGCGTTCTTGATCTGGTCCGCGGAAAGTCCGTCTCCGAAGCTCTCGCCATCCTGAAGTACGCGCCGCAGGGCGCGTCCAAGGATGTCGCAAAGGTCGTCGCATCCGCCGCGGCCAACGCCGAGAACAACTTCGGCCTAGATCCGCGCACCTTGGTCGTGGCCGAGTGCTACGCCAACGAGGGCCCGACAATGCGCCGCTACCAGCCGCGCGCACAGGGCCGCGCTTTCCAGATCCGTAAGCGCACCTCGCACATCACCGTGGTCGTCGAGTCCGTTGAGTCTGCCGCCAACAAGGAAGGGGCTAAGTAATGGGCCAGAAAATCCACCCACACGGCCTTCGCCTGGGCATCACCGCTGACTGGAAGACCCACTGGTACGCCGACAAGAACTACGCAGACTACGTCGCCGAGGACATCAAGATCCGCGAGTTCCTGTCGAAGGGTCTCGAGCGCGCTGGCATCGCCGACGTCGTCATCGAGCGCACCCGCGACCGCGTCCGCGTCGACATTCACACCGCCCGTCCGGGCATCGTGATCGGCCGCCGCGGCGCCGAGGCAGACCGTATCCGTCGCGAGCTGGAGAAGCTCACCGGCAAGATGGTCGCGCTGAACATCCTCGAGGTCAAGAACGTCGACGCTAATGCCGCGCTCGTTGCTCAGTCTGTCGCCGAGCAGCTTGTCAACCGCGTGGCATTCCGCCGCGCAATGCGCAAGGCCATCCAGTCCGCAATGCGTAACCCGCAGGTCAAGGGCATCAAGGTCATGACCTCCGGTCGTCTCGGCGGCGCCGAAATGTCGCGTGTCGAGCGTTACCACGAGGGCCGTGTGCCGCTGCACACCCTTCGCGCGGAGATCGACTACGGCATTGCGGAAGCACACACCACCTTCGGCGTCATCGGCGTGAAGGTGTGGATCTACAAGGGTGACGTCGTCGGCGGCGTGCGTGAGTCTGACCTCAACGCTCCGTCGAACGACCGCCGCGGTCGCGGCGACCGTGACCGCCGCCCGCGCCGTGGCGGCCAGCGCCGCCAGCGCGCAGAGCAGAAGCAGGAGGGCTAAACACATGCTTATTCCCAAGCGCGTGAAGTACCGCCGCCAGCACCGCCCGACCCGTCGCGGCGTGTCCAAGGGTGGCAACACCATCAACTTCGGTGATTACGGCCTCCAGGCTCTCGAGCCGGCCTACATCACCAACCGCCAGATCGAGTCCGCTCGTATTGCCATTAACCGCCACGTCAAGCGCGGTGGCAAGGTCTGGATCAACATCTTCCCGGACCGTCCGTTGACCCAGAAGCCGCTCGGCGTGCGTATGGGTTCCGGTAAGGGCCCGGTTGAGAAGTGGGTCGCCAACGTGAAGCCGGGCCGCATTCTCTTCGAGATGTCCTACCCGAACGAGGAGACCGCCATGGAAGCTCTGCGCCGCGCAGGCGCCAAGCTGCCGTGCAAGGTCCGCGTGATCAAGAAGGAGGACCTGTTCTAATGGCTGCTGGTACCCCCGCATCCGAGTTCCGCGAGCTCAACGATGATGAGCTGCGCACCCGCCTGACCGACGCGAAGGAAGAGCTGTTCAATCTGCGCTTCCAGCTCGCGACCGGCCAGCTGACCAACAACCGCCGCATCTCCACCGTCAAGCGCGACATCGCACGCATCTACACCGTGCTGCGCGAGCGTGAGCTCGGTCTGTCTGTCGTCCCGGGAGCTGAGGCATAACCATGACTGAAGCAACTGAGGCAAACGTGACTGAAACTACCGCTAACGTGACCAAGGACAAGGCTGTGCAGAAGCGCCGCCGCGGCTACGTCGTGTCCGACAAGATGGACAAGACCATCGTGGTCGAGGTCGAGGACCGCAAGTCCCACACCCTGTACGGCAAGATCGTGCGTTCCACCAAGCGCGTGAAGGCCCACGACGAGGAGAACACCGCCGGTACCGGCGATCTCGTCCTCATCGAGGAGACCCGCCCGCTGTCCAAGGACAAGCACTTCCGTCTCGTCGAGATCATCGAGAAGGCCCGCTAGTCAGCAGCCTTCGGATGGATTAGCCCCGCTTCGGCGGGGCTTTTCGCTTGTCGACGCCCTCCCCAACGTTCCCGTGCGCGTATTCACCGAATGTTCATTTCAGATTCTCCAACGCGTTATGAGTGCGCCTTAAAGTCCGCCGTGTCATTTCACGACATATTGCTGCTATCGCGCGTAGACGGGGAGTCTCACTATGACCATCAAGGGTCTCAACCTGCTGTTCCAATCCAAGCGTTCCAAACTGACCTGCACCTACAAGTGCGGCAACGCGTGCTGGGGCGAGTGCACCAATACGTCTGACAACGTCTACTTCGGCGACGTTGTCTCGCGACGCGGTGTGCTCAAGTCCTTCGGCCTCGGTGTTGTCACCGTCGGTGGAGGCGCGGCCCTCGCAGCTTGCGGTGCTGAGCCGGGCGACGGCGGCGCAACCGGAACCGCGACGACGACAGCCGCCTCCGGCAGCTCTTCTGCGGTTGCCGCCGACGTTAAAGCTGTCAAGGGGATGCAGTTCAAGGCCGTCGAGCCGAACACCGAGGACAAGGTCGTCGTACCGGAGGGTTACGCCACCGGCGTGCTCATTGCGTGGGGTGACCCGATCTTCAAGGATGCGCCGAAATTCGATCCGCAGAATCAAACCGCCGCGGCCGCAGAGAAGCAGTTCGGCTTCAACAACGACTTCGCCGGTCTGATGGAGCACCCGAGCGACAAGAACCGTCTCGTCTACGTCTGCTCCCACGAGTACACCACCGAGCCGCAGATGTTCCCCGGCTATGACGCAGAGAACCCGACCGACGAGCAGATCAACATCGGGCTGGCCAACCACGGCCACACCATCCTCGAGGTGTCCAAGGTCGGTGACACAGGCGAGCTCAAGCGCGAGTTCGGCCCGCTGAACCGCCGCATCACTGCGACAACCGAGTTCGAGTTGAAGGGTCCCGCGGCCGGCTCCGACCTGGTTAAGACCAACGCCGATTCCACCGGCACCAAGGTCTTGGGCACGCTGAACAACTGCTCCGGTGGCATGACCCCGTGGGGTACCTTCTTGTCCGGCGAGGAGAACTTCGACCAGTACTTCGCCAACGCCGCCAAGGTCGAGGGCGAGCGCGCTGCCGAGGACGTCAAGCGTTTCGGCGTCGAGGAGGAGGCATCCGAGCGCAAGTGGGAGCGCCTGCACGACCGCTTCGACCTGGCGAAGGAACCGAACGAGTTCAACCGCTTCGGCTGGATCGTCGAGATCGACCCGCTGGACCCGAACTCCACGCCCGTCAAGCACACCTCCATGGGCCGTTTCAAACACGAGGCCGGCAACGTCCATGTCGCCAAGGACGGCACCGTCGTGTGCTACTCGGGTGACGATTCGCTCTTCGAGTACATCTACAAGTTCGTCTCCTCCAAGAAAGTGAAGGAAGGCGACCTGGCGCACAACATGACCATCCTCGACGAGGGCACCCTCTACGTCGCGTCGCTGGAAGGCAACTCCCCGGAGTCCGAGATCACCGGCGACGGCGACCTGCCCAAGGACGGCGAGTTCGACGGTAAAGGGACCTGGCACAAGCTGCTGACCGTGACCGCCAACGGCGCCGAGTCGCACGTCGACGGCTTTACTCCGGAGGAGGTTGCCGTCTACACCCGCTTCGCGGCTGACAAGGTCGGCGCGACCAAGATGGATCGCCCGGAGGACTTCGAGGTCAACCCGGTCAACGAGAAGCTGTACTTGGCGCTGACCAACAACTCCTACCGCGGCGCTTCCGGTGAGAACGCGAAGAAGAGCAAGGAGGATGTCAAGGAGTACGCCCCGATCCGGGAGAACAAGAACGGCCTCGTCATGGAAATCGAGGACGACTTCGCGGGCGAGGAGTTCACCTGGAACCTGCTGCTCGTCTGCGGTGACCCGGATGCGGCGTCAACCTACTTCGGCGGAT